>NZ_FNFK01000013.1:23230-45095 GCF_900101165.1 Alkalibacterium thalassium
CGAGTTGGACGAAAGGTGTCGGGAGCATCCAACTGAGTTGTGATAGTGTCACCGAGTTGGACGAAAGAAGTTGGGAGCAGCCAACCGAGTTGCGACCGTGTCCTCGAGTTGGACCAAAGACTTCGATACTGCCCTAATGGAATAGAATTCCTTGAATAATAAAAGGAAGCCCGACACACGCCGGGCTTTTCATCTCTATGACAAAAGAAAAGAAGAGAGCCGAGGCTCTCTTCTATATCATTTTAAAAACATTAATTTTTTCTCTGCTGCTTGCCTGAGTTACGACGGCCTTTCGATTCAAAAGGACTCTGATTACGTCGTTTGTCCTTAGCAGACGGTGCAGGTAAAACTTGCTTCCTTTGTTTTGTCGTGACTTCTTCAGCCTGAATTTTTCTGCGGGAAGGCTTTTTACGTTCAACGACCTGTTTGTCGCCGTGCTTTTCTTTCATTTCTTTTTCCAGTTTTGGTTTGTAGTAAAGATTGGTCAGCAAGGACTGTCCGATTGCCACAAATCCACCAGCGAACCAGTATAGTGTTAAACCAGCTGGTCCGGTAATAGAAAACATCAGGATCATGATCGGGTTCATCAGCATCATTGAGCTGGACTGTTTGCGCTGCTCTTCAGGCATACCAGCCTGCATGATTCGAGTTTGTACATAGTAGACAGCTCCGGTCAGTAAAGCAAGAATGATACTGCGCTGTCCAAGCTCAATACCTAACCAAGTCGCGTTCTGGATCGATTCTGACATGCGGATAGCCTCGAACATTGCTGTAAATACAGGCATCTGAATCAGAAGTGGAAGACACCCGGACAAGCCGCCGAGCATATTGACATTGTTCTCACGATAAACTTCCATCAGTTCCTGTTGCAGTTCCTGTTTTTTCTGAGCATCATCTGTTTCTTTCATTTCAGCTTGAATCTCATCTGTTACAGGTTTGACAACGGCCATTTTTGTCTGCTGTTCCATAGACGTACGTTGCTGCTTAATTGAGAGTGGAAGTATAATGATACGAACGATAATGGTTATTGCAATAATTGACAAGCCGTAGTTTCCACCGAATAAATCTGCAAGAATTTCGATGAACGACTGAGTCGGCAGCACCAGATAATCATATAAAAATTGAGAAAAGCCACCAGTCGGGTTTCCAGCCTGATCGACTCTCATACATCCCGAAAGGAATAAGACGATCGACAGCATCCCACCGGATAACAGCCATCTTTTTGTTCTGTTTTTCAAATCAGTTCAATCCTTTAAAGTAAGTTAGTCACGTGGTCTTGATGTCTGACACGCTATTGAACACTATACAATAAAGGAAGCAAGAATTCAATTAGCTTGGGAAAAATTAGTTTTTTCTTCAACATTTTCGTCATAGGTGACTACAACTTTATCCACATTTGCCGAAGGACTTGGTCCTTTCCTTAGAGCTTCAACAAATCGGGACAGCTGTTCTGCGCTGCCCTGCGCCTCTACATAAACGGTCCCGTCAGATTCATTACGAACGATACCAGTAATGCCAAGTTCATCTGCAGCCTGCTTGGTGGTGAAACGGAAGCCGACTCCTTGTACACGACCGGAAATCTCTGCTCTCAATTTCTGTGTGTCTGTTCCTTCCAGAGGATCGTTTGTATAGATTATTTCTCCGCCGGACTTATTCCCTTTTCCTTTATTGAAAAATTCTTTAAATAGTGACCCCATAGTGCTTCCTCCTTATAATAGTCATGAATTACAGATCAGTTAATGTAATGACTCAGCTAACAGAAAATGTGCGATTCAAGTTGGATTACCTACCCTAACTATAGTTTACTTGTTAAGACAGAAAAAAATCAATGATTAGCCGTCAGCAATGCAGTCATAAATCTTAAACGTGACAAGTATAATGATCTTAAAGAGTGATCCCCTGAGACTCCTACCTTAGCCGGATGATTCATGCTATAATGACACAGATATGAAAGAAAGGAGAACGGGAATGGCACGAACGAAAAAACGAGGCAGACCAAAGAAAAAGACGCACAAGGTGGCACCTGAACTTACTGGATTTATTCTATTTTTCACTAGCCTGCTGGCGCTTGGGTCTTTTGGATTTGTCGGACGATTTATCACTAATGTGTTCAGATTATTTGTAGGAGAAACCTATGCCTTTATGGCCATAATTTTACTGGCTACCGGACTGTATCTGCTGCTGAAAGGCGAATGGCCAAGTTTCAAAGGTCCACGGACAAGAGGAGCAGCACTGCTCTACGTAGCCTGGCTTGTTTTTAATCACTCGAGATGGGTTCTGCCTGTCATTACTGATTCTACGAACAGTGTAACAGCTACCTGGCAGGCGATCTGGCCTCAGTTCACCAGCAACAGTATAGGTGGATCAGTCGGAGGCGGAATGATCGGCGCAGTATTCTTTGGAGCCAGCCATTTCTTATTTGCAATGGCGGGTACTTATATCATGATCGTTGCTCTAGTTTTTGTGGGGATCATGACATTCTTCCAGTTATCATACAGAAATCTTTTTGAACGAATTAGAAAAGGCTTGAGAGCATTGTTCAACGGATTGAAGAATAGTGTAGGATCAGCCGTTTCTCATGTAAGTGATAGCCGAAAAAAACGCAGGAAGAAACCGAAAACTGCCAGAAAACCTAAGAAGTCCAGACAGAAGAAGGAAGAAATTAAGGAACAGCATGATTTGACAGATCATGTTGAGGAAACTACTCCAGTCAACGAATCAGCTGCATCAGAACATGAACAGACTACCCTTGAAATTGAAGGCTATCAGGAGATACAGGAGAAACTCCAAAGTAAAAATACAGATTCTCAACCTCCTTCAGAACCAGAAGATGGACAAGACGACGGCCCGGTGGAGTTTGAAATTGGAGAAGAGGAAAATGAAGCTTACAAACTTCCTCCGGCTACCTTACTGAATCAGATCGAAGCAATCGATCAGTCTGACGAATACACGATCATTCAGAAAAACGTCAAGAAGCTGGAAGAGACCTTTGAAAGTTTCGGGGTGAAAGCTAAAGTTACTAAAGCCAACCTTGGTCCGGCAGTAACGAAATATGAGATACAGCCTGCAACGGGTGTGAAAGTAAGCAAAATTGTTGGGCTGTCAGACGACCTTGCGCTGGCACTTGCTGCGAAGGACATACGAATGGAGGCGCCGATTCCAGGAAAAGCGGTGATTGGTATTGAAGTTCCGAACTCTGAAGTCAGTACCGTATCGTTCAGAGACATTATAGAAGGACAGGTCAAGAATAAGGATAAACTCCTTGAAGTCCCATTAGGTAGGGATATAGCAGGAAATGTTGCTATGGCCGATCTGGCTAAAATGCCACACCTTCTGGTAGCTGGGGCAACGGGATCAGGTAAGTCGGTTGCAATCAACGGAGTAATTACGAGTCTCCTGCTTAAAGCTAAACCAAATGAACTTAAACTGATGATGATCGACCCGAAAATGGTTGAATTGAATGTCTATAATGGCATTCCGCATCTTCTGACACCGGTAGTGACGAATCCCAAAAAAGCTGCAGTTGCCCTTCAGAAAGTCGTTCAGGAAATGGAAAGACGATACGAATTATTTGCCGCAAGCGGGTCAAGAAACATGGAAGGCTACAATGCTTTTGTCAAACGTAAGAACGAAGAGAATAACGAAGGACTGCTGCCGCTGCCTTTTATCGTCGTGATCGTAGATGAGCTGGCAGACTTGATGATGGTGGCTTCCAATGAAGTTGAGGATTCAATTATCAGGTTGGCACAGATGGCACGAGCTGCAGGAATCCACATGATCCTGGCGACTCAGCGTCCGAGTGTGGACGTTATAACCGGTATAATCAAGGCAAATGTTCCGTCACGGATCGCTTTCGCCGTATCAAGTGGCACGGATTCCCGGACGATTCTTGACAGCAACGGAGCTGAGAAACTTCTGGGACGTGGAGACATGCTCTTTCAGCCAATGGGCGCCAATAAGGCGAACAGGGTACAGGGAGCCTTCATATCCGATGAGGAAGTCGAAGCTGTTGTAAGCTTCGTCAAGGACCAGCAGGAAGCGAATTATGTAGAAGAAATGATTCCAAAGGATGAGCCTCAAAAAAATACGGCTGACTCTGAAGATGATTTATATGACGAAGCTGTATCGCTTGTAATAGAAATGCAAACTGCAAGCATATCACTGCTTCAGCGAAGGTTTAGAATTGGATATAACAGAGCTGCACGTATGGTGGATGAAATGGAAATGAATGGAATCGTCGGTCCATCTGAAGGATCAAAACCTAGAGAAGTACTGGTATCAGGCGAACCCGCCGAAACACCTTCAGAAACTGCTGACCAGATAAGTTAAATGAAACCTCAATATGAAAGCATTTTAATTATATTAGACATCAAATTCTAACTTTCCTTTTTGTTACGGGAGTGTTACTATAACCTTGAAAGGAGAGAGTGTTAGCGGAATCATTTGACGTGCCTATTAAATTCAAATGAGAAGCAGGTGCTCTTTTCTAAGGTGTAAAAAATTTTTAGGGGGAAACAATTGTGACAATGCTTAAATTAAGAACATTGCTGGCTTTAGGTACATCTGCTTTCGTACTGGCTGCCTGCCAGGGTCAGGATGCTGGAGACACAACTGACACGATTCAGGATGATACTGAAGATACTGGTGAAGAAACTGCGGATAACGGAGAAGATACAGAAGATATCGACTTCCGAATCGCTATGATTACTGATGAAGGTGGAGTTGACGACCGTTCATTCAACCAGTCCGCTTGGGAAGGTATGAACCAATGGGCTGACAATCTTGGATTAAGCGATGATCACATTGCTTACTACCAGTCAAATGACTCCTCTGATTTTGTTCCTAACTTGAATCAGGCTAATGCTGATGGTTACGATATAATTTACGGAATCGGGTTTATGCTTCTTGACGCTGTCAACGATGTAGCTGATCAGAACCCTGACCAGTACTTCGGAATTGTCGATGAGATTTCTGATCGTGACAACGTTGTGTCTCTAACTTTCCGTGACCATGAAGCGGCATTCCTTGCAGGAGTGGCAGCTGCTCAGACAACTGAAACAGGACGCGTCGGATTCATCGGAGGAATCGCTTCTCCAGTTATCGACCGTTTCGAAACAGGATTTACTGAAGGAGTTGCTTACGTAGATGAGAGCATCGAAGTAGATGTACAATACGCTGAATCATTCTCAGACGCTGGTGTAGGACAACAGATCGCTGCTGGTATGTATGCAAATGGAGCAGATGTTATCTACCACGCTGCAGGAGCAGTTGGTAACGGTGTATTCACAGAAGCACGTAACCGTCTTGAATCAGATCCTGATTCTGAAATCTGGGTAATCGGTGTAGACCGTGACCAGGAAGAAGAAGGTAACTGGGATGGTGGAAACTTCACTCTGACATCAACACTTAAAGGTGTAGGTTCTGCAATCGAAATGTCTGCCAACCAGACAATTGAAGAAGGATTCCCAGGTGGAGAAAATATTGATTACGGTTTAGAAGAAGAAGCTGTTGACGTGACACGCGGAAACATGTCAGATGAGGCATGGGCTGCTGTTGAAGAGGCACGTCAGGCTATCCTTGATGGAGAAATCGAAGTAACTGAATTCTCTTATTCTGAATAACAGATAAACGATTTTTAAACGAACTTGAATAGGCACAAGTGAATAGGTAAAGCGCTAGTCAACAGGCTGGCGCTTTTTATCTTCATTTTCCTATTCGGATGGAAGAAGAATGTTAAGAGAATTATTACTATTTGCTTATGGCTGTGCAATTTACGACAGGCTGAATTTAAGGTAAAATAAATAACTGTTAAGATTAAATAAATGGAAGCAAAGGAGGGATCGGTTATGTCACAGACTAATAAAGTCATAGAAATGAAAGGCATTACAAAAGAGTTTGGAAATTTCAGAGCGAATGACAATATACATCTGGACCTGAATAAGGGGGAAATCCACGCTCTGCTCGGAGAAAATGGTGCCGGAAAATCTACATTGATGAATATATTGTCTGGGTTACTGGAACCGACAGAAGGTGAAATTTGGGTGAAGGGTAATAAAGTGAACATCTCCTCACCGGATATAGCGAATCAGCTGGGTATTGGAATGGTGCATCAGCACTTTATGCTTGTAGATAAGTTTACGGTTACTGAAAATATTATGCTGGGTAAAGAAAAACACAGGTTTGGATTTATGGATCAGGATTCTGCAGAAAAGGAAGTACAGGAACTTTCTGATCGCTACGGACTTCGTGTGGATCCTAGAGCACGCATATCTGACATTTCAGTAGGTATGCAGCAGCGTGCTGAGATTCTGAAAACTTTGTATCGTGGTGCTGATATACTTATTTTCGATGAACCGACCGGAGTGCTGACACCTCAGGAGATCGACGAACTCATGGAAATCATGGATTCTCTGGTCAAAGAAGGTAAGTCGATCATACTCATTACCCACAAACTTGATGAAATTAAGCAGGTAGCTGATCGTTGTACAGTTATTAGACGAGGAAAGAGTATAGATACAGTAGACGTAGCTACGACATCACAGCAGGAACTGGCGGATATGATGGTTGGACGTTCAGTATCTTTTAAAGTTGATAAAAAGCCTGCTTCACCGAAAGGACCTGTACTTGAAATTAAGAATCTGACGGTCAAAGAAGCTCGTGGGTATGATGCAGTTAAAGCCATCGATCTTGAAGTCAGGGCAGGTGAAGTGCTTGGGATTGCAGGAGTTGACGGAAATGGACAGTCCGAGCTTATACAGGCGATTACTGGACTGACTAAGGTCGAGTCCGGAACAATCAAACTGGACGGCAAGGATATCACAAACAAGAAACCACGTAAGATCACTGAGACTGGACTGGGACACATTCCGGAAGACAGACAACGTTATGGATTGGTTCTTCCAATGAAGCTGGAAGAGAATATGGCCCTTCAGACCTATTATCAGAAACCATTCAGCAAGCATGGATTCCTTAATCATAAAGAAATCAAAGAACATGCCAAGCGTCTGATCGAAGAATTTGACGTACGTACGCCAAGTGAAGAGCATTCAGCTGCTTCTCTTTCAGGAGGGAACCAGCAGAAAGCTATCATCGCACGTGAAATTTCCCGTGATCCTGCGCTGCTAATTGCAGCACAGCCGACTCGTGGACTCGACGTAGGAGCGATCGAGTATATTCACAAACGTCTGATCGAACAGCGTGATAACGGTAAAGGGGTTCTGCTCATGAGCTATGAACTGGACGAGGTCATGAATGTTTCTGACCGTATCGCTGTTATGTATGATGGAAATGTCATCGCCGTTGTCAATGCAGATGAAACTAATGAAAAAGAACTGGGTCTCTTGATGGCAGGTGTCTCACTAGAGAAGGCACATGAACAAGTGGCTGAGTCAAATGGAAAGGAGAAGGAGACCGTTGCTGACACAAAATAATAATCGGTTGAATAACTTAATGGTTCCGATCCTGTCCATCATTCTGGGATTTGTTTTTGGGGCATTATTGATGCTTTTATTCGGATATAATCCACTAACTGCTTATCAGGCTATGCTTGAGGGCGTATTTACAAATCCATATTTCTTCGGAGAGGCGTTGAGACAGGCTACCATTCTGACCTTTACTGGGCTTGGGTTTGCGATTGCGTTTCAAGCCGGATTCTTCAACATAGGGGTTGCAGGACAGCTGCTTGTCGGTTGGGTAAGTGCAATCTGGGTGGCATTGACCTTACCGGATCTTCCTAGAATTGTCCTGGTGACCTTAAGTCTTTTAGTAGGAATCGTTGCCGGAGCTATCTGGGCAGGTATCGCCGGAGCCTTACGTGCATATTTTGGAACAAGTGAAGTTGTCGTGACAATCATGCTTAACTACACAGCCCTCCACGTAACGAACTATCTGATCAGAAATGTTCTTTCTACAGGAAATACAACTGAACGTGTAGGTGAAAGCGCAAGCCTGCGCATAGACTGGCTGACAAACTTGACAGCCGGATCTCGTCTGAATGTCGGATTCTTTATCGCTATCATAGTCGTTGCCCTTTACTGGGTATTCATGACGCAGACAACTGCCGGATTTGAAGTGAGAGCTGTTGGTCTGAATCCACATGCATCAAGCTATGCCGGAATGAGCGCAGCTAAGAACATTATTTTATCCATGGTCCTCAGTGGGGCACTTGCTGGACTAGGTGGAGCTATTCACGGTCTGGGAACTTTCGGAAACATCTTTACACAAAGTGGACTTCCTCACGTCGGCTTCAACGGAATAGCCGTAGCACTTCTGGGACTGGGTAATCCAGTCGGTATTTTCTTCTCATCCATTCTCTTCGGAGTACTGGATGTCGGAGCTGGTTTCCTGCCAAACCGTGCGGGTGTTCCGGATGAAATGGCAAGTATCGTTATTGCCGCGATTATATTCTTTGTAGGGGCTAACTACCTGATCCGTCTGATCATGGGTAAACTGCAGTCAAATAAACAAGCGACAGAAGGAGGAGAATAGGCATGGACATTATACAGCTACTGCAACTTATTGTATCCAGTTCTTTAATGTTTGCCGCTCCCTTGATTTTAACAGCACTTGGAGGGACCTTCTCTGAGCGTGGTGGAGTAGTAAACATCGGACTTGAGGGCATCATGGTTATGGGTGCTTTCATGTCAGCTATTTTTAACATTCAATTTTTCGGTACTTTCGGTAATATGACTCCTTGGGTCGGACTTCTAGCCGGCGGGGTCATTGGTCTTCTATTCTCAATTCTTCATGCTGTAGCGACGATCAACTTGAGAGCAGATCATATCGTTTCAGGTACAGTAATCAATCTGGCTGCTCCCGCACTTGCGGTCTTCCTGACTCGTGCCATTTTCGGTGCAGCTCAGACCGGTCCGCTTCCAAGAGCATTCGGTCGATCAAACATCTTCCTGTTGCACCGTATTCCAGTTATCGGGCCGATCTTTTTCCGTAACACTTCCGGACCGGCCTATCTTGGAATCATCATTGCAGTGATTGCATGGTTCATCTTATTCAAGACTCGTTTCGGACTTCGTCTACGTTCTGTAGGTGAACACCCGCACGCAGCTGAAACACTGGGGATCAAAGTGTACACTATGAAATATGCCGGCGTACTGATTTCCGGTTTCTTAGGCGGAATGGGTGGAGCAATTCAGGCACAGGCGATTCATAATGAATTTGGTATCTTGACTGTTGCCGGTCAAGGATTTATCGCGATGGCAGCTATGATTTTCGGTAAGTGGAATCCACTTGGAGCTATGGGAGCAGCTATATTCTTCGGTTTTGCTCAAAGCCTGGCTCGTATCGGAAACCATATTCCAATTATTCAGGATATTTCTAATATCTGGCTGCAAGTTCTTCCGTACCTTCTGACAATCCTAGTTCTTGTTGGGGTTATCGGACGCGCAGAAGCACCCGCAGCAATTGGTAAAACATATATTAAATCTAAATAACCGGTTAAACGGCAGAAGCCCGGAATCTTCAGGTTACATACTGAGGATTCCGGGCTTTTATTATTTCTTTTCAATTGCCAGTAGGAAGGGCGGCGAGTTTTTCTGATTGATGAAAGCATACTGCAGCACGTCATAGGACTTCTGCGGAAGGGATTGAGCAAAGGACAGGACCGCTTCTTTCTCTTCAGCACCACCCTCATGGCCGTAGTAGACCATGATCAGGATAAGACCACCCGGTTTTAAAAGCGGCAGCACTTTACTCAGTGATTCAATCGTTGTATCAGGAGAAGTGATGATCGATTTGTCTCCTTTTGGTAGATAACCGAGATTGTAGACAGCTGCTGCAATCGAAGAATCTTTTATTGAAAATGAATCGACTAGTTCATGACCGGCTTCTATCAATTGAACACGCTGATTTAGGTCAGCCTCATTCAATCTATTTTGGGTAGCGGAAATGGCATCCCTCTGTATATCAAACCCGATTACCGTGCCTTCAGGGCCGACAATATCCGCCAGCAGAAGTGTATCGTTGCCGTTACCAACTGTGGCATCAATGACAATGTCTCCATCTTCAACCGACTGGTAGAGTAAGGCGTGAGTGAATTTTAGCGCTGATTGTAACATGAAACAAACCTCCATAAGTATAAATTCTAACGAATGATCTAGGATCACTCTATACAAAAATTCTTTTCTGATCGTTGATGTAAGCAACTTTTACAGTATATTACAATAGTATAACAAAGTAAAAATTGTCATAGATATTATTTCTCTTCTGTCCGACTAAATGTATAATATAGGGACAATAACTTTTTCCAAAAAGAGGAGGAAATTTAATGACAAAACACAACTCACTGCCTCTTGCCCCTGAAAATATAAAGGGGATCAGAAAATCAGTTGCATTTTCATCAAGTATATTAGCAGGCGTCGTAGCCCTAGGTTCCTTAACACAATCAGTTGAAGCACAGGAAATCGATAAGGATCAGGCTTTTCTTCAAAATCTATATGAACAGTATACAGCTTTAGAGCTTTCAAATGAAGAATCTTCCCAATCTTCTTTAGAACAGGACGATGAGTCAGATAATGACTCTTCAGAAGCAACACCCGTATCAGACGAAGAAACAGATTACATAAAGGCCCAGCTGACAAAAATGATTGAACTGGCTGGAGGAGAAAGTGTTCTGGAACAATTGAATTCAGAACATTTGACTACTGAGCAGCTGGACTCGATTTTCAATGCACTGATCGAAAAGCAGCTGAATGACATTCAGGATAGTGAAGAGACAGTGTATGAGAATGAGACTGTCATAAGTGAAGCGGTTTCTTTAGCTGCGGAAACCGTACCAGAAAGCGATGACTCGGTGGCTGACACAGCAGAAGAGCCAGCACTGCTGACTTCTGCAGCTGTAGATGATTCAACTGAACAGGATGAAGAACCAGCTGAAACTACTGAAGAAGCAGGTGGAAAACTTGCTGCTGAGGATTTATCTGAAAGTAGCGTTCAGGACCAGGATACCGAGTCTCCGGCTGAAACTGTAGCAGAAGAGGCGGAAGTAGAAAATCCGGGATTAGAGACTCCAGTAACTGACACACCAGAACCAGAGGCTTCTAAAACCGAAACACCAAAAACTGAAGCACCGAAGACTGATTCAAAAGAAACAGCTCCTGCACCTAAAGTCGAGGAACCAAAAGCAGCAGCACCTAAAACCGAAACGAAGCAGGCCACTCCTGCACCTGAAAAAGCGATCGTATATGTCGTCAAGTCCGGCGACACGCTGAACCGTATTGCTCAGACATATAATACGACAACTGCTAAGCTCGCCGGTCTTAATAATCTGACTAACATCAACCTTCTGTCTGTGGGACAAGTTCTAGCCATCAATGAAGCAGGGGTTACCCAGGCGAAGAACAGTCAGCCGTCAAATTCATCTAATCCTGGGAACCTGCATCAGGCAAACACGCCTGCAGCATTTATCAATCAGATTGCTGGATTTGCTCAGGAGATTGCATCTAAAAACGGATTGTATGCGTCTGTCATGATAGCCCAGGCCAGTCTTGAATCAGGCTTTGGACGAAGCAGCCTGTCTGCACCGCCGAACCACAATCTATTTGGAATCAAAGGAAGCTACAACGGTCAGTCAGTAGCCATGCAGACGAGAGAATATTATGCACATACTGGATGGATCACGATAACCGATTACTTCAAAAAGTATCCGGGTTATGAAGAATCACTGCAGGACAATGCACGTCTTCTAAGAAACGGAACGAGCTGGAATCCAGAGTTCTATTCCGGCACATGGGTCGAAAGAACAAACAGCTATCGTGATGCAACGGCATGGCTGCAGGGAAGGTATGCAACGGATCCGACTTATGCGAATAAGTTGAACAATCTGATCCAGCTTTATGATCTGACACGATTTGATGTACCAGTCGCTGAAGGCAACAGACCTACGCCTGTACCATCCAATCCGGCTCCGTCTAATCCTTCAAATCAATTTAAGGAAACCACGACTTATTCTGTCGTTAGAGGAGATACGTTAAGTAAAATCGCACGTGACTTTAAAACGACGGTTCAGGCTCTGAAGACAGCGAATAATCTGAGCAGTGACTTGATTTTCGTGAATCAGAAACTGACCGTGCCTAAACTTGAAACAGCGCAACCTGCGCCAGAACAGCCAAAAGAAGAAGCGAAACCAGATACCTCCAAGCCTGAAGACTCCGTTAACCAGGGTGAAACATCAGCTCCTGATGCGAGCAGACCGGAAACTGGAAGTGGAATCTATACGGTTGTAAGGGGAGATACCTTAACCAAGATTGCCCGAGAATTCAGTACGACAGTTCAGGCGATCAGAGAAGCAAATAATTTAAGTGGAGATCTGATTTTCATCAATCAGCCTTTGACGATACCGGGTAAAGCAGCAGAAACTGTACCAGTGACTCCGCCGGTCAGCCAGCCTGATACTCAGAGCAAGTCTGTTACGGTCCAAAGAGGAGACACGCTGTCTCAACTGGCCCGTACACATAATACAACTGTCGCTGCTTTGAAATCTACAAACAAGCTCCAGTCAGATACCATTTATGTCGGTCAGGTTCTGCTTGTACCAGGAACATCTGGACAGGGAGAAAGCACTGTACCTTCACCGAGTCCGGATGCTGCGGTTCCCGAAAAAGGTACTACATCATATACGGTCCAATCTGGAGATACACTATCAGGAATAGCCAGAACGTACAAGACAACTGTCGCTCAGCTAAGAACGTTGAATAAGCTGAACAGTGATCTGATCAGAATAGGTCAGCAGCTGCTGGTTCCATCTGATGATACACCGACTGTGCCCGCACCTCAGCAGCCTGAGAAACCGACTGCCGCGACTACTTATACAGTCGTAAGCGGTGATACATTGAGTAGAATCGCAAGAGATCACCAGACGACTGTCTCACGCCTGATGTCTGATAACAAGCTGTCCAGTGACCGTATTTTTGTCGGCCAGCGACTGACTGTCAACGGGACTGCTCAGGATCAGAACACTCGTCCAGAGAACCAGACCAGTCCATCACCTGCTGTAAGTGACTATGTCGTCAAGGCAGGAGATACGTTAAGTCAGATTGCCCGCACACACGGCACTACGGTGAGTGCTCTGAGCCAGCTTAACAGTCTGACTGATACTAACCGTCTGTCAGTTGGTCAGGTCCTCAAGGTAAGTGGCACACAGCAGTCACAATCTGTGACTCAGACGCCTGCTGCATCTGTTCAGGATAATGATAAGACAGTCAGCGCAATTTATACGGTAAAATCGGGAGATACCTTAAGTGGCATTGCCCGTCAGTTCAAGACGACCGTTGCTCAGTTAAGAGAATGGAATGCGATTGAAAACGCAGACCGCCTATCTGTCGGTCAGAAACTGACGATTAAAGGCTCAACTGATTCTACTGCACCAAGTGCACCTGCGCCAACCTCGCCTGCTGGAAATCAGAATCAGGGAGTCACGTACACGGTAAAAGCTGGAGATACACTCTCACACATTGCCCGAGAGTTCCAGACCACAGTGACTCAGTTACGTGAGCTGAACAATCTGACTAATGCGGACCGCATCTTTGTCGGCCAGACCTTGCGTACAGGAGGCTCAACTTCTGTCAGCACGCCGACAGCTCCGACACCGGCGCCAGCAAATAATCAGTCTAGACCTAATGACCGCTTCTATGTGATCAAGTCAGGTGACACCCTTTCAGCTATAGCGAGAGCTCAGAACGTGACGATCAGTCAGCTGAGAGAGTGGAACAACCTAACGAGTGACATTATTTTCGTTGGTCAGACATTAGTTGTGCGCAGTGAGCAGACAAGCGAGACGGCTCCTCAGCCGACTCAGTCAGTCCATATTGTTTCTGCTGGAGAAACATTGTCTCATATTGCAAGAGAGTATAAGCTGACTGTACGGGAACTGAAAGAAATGAACAATCTAAGTACAGATTTGATTTTCGTTAACCAGAAATTGCTCACAGTTAAATAACAAAAAACCATTTTACAGGAGACATTGCAGCCTGTGAAATGGTTTTTTGTGCCTTGATTATCAGTTATGAGTAAAGAATAGGAAGAGAAACATAATGACCATTAGACGAATTAGAAGAACCAAGCAGGCAAACGTACCAGGACTGAGAAAAACAGGACGGAACACGATGCAGGTCGTTGTTGGAACGGATGTAGAATTCGTAGCTAAGGAAATGTAAAAATTAAAATAAGATTGCGCATTCCCTGAGCCTTTGGTAGAATAAGTGAAAAGATAAGAAAAACAATGCAAAGGAGTAGTAAGTGTCTCTTTCTTCCAGAGAGTGTATGGGTGGTGAAAATACACAGAAAGACAGCTGAACTCGCCTGACAAGTTGCCTCGGGGAATCAAGTACCCGCTGCCGTTTTCCGCGTTAAGGACTGGAGGCTGTTTTACTTCATGTAAAACAGTAAACATAGGTGGTACCGCGATCATTAACGCCCTATGAGTAACAGCTCGTCTGTTATTCATAGGGCATTTTTTAATTTAAAGGAGAGAATTGTATGTCATTCAACCATCAGACGATCGAACAGAAGTGGCAGGATAGCTGGGAAAAGAACCAGACGTTCAGAACCACTGAAGATAAGAACAAGGATAACTTTTATGCACTTGATATGTTTCCTTACCCATCAGGTCAGGGGCTTCATGTCGGGCATCCAGAAGGGTACACGGCAACAGATATTATTTCACGAATGAAGCGTGCGCAAGGCTTCAATGTGCTTCATCCGATGGGATGGGATGCCTTCGGTCTTCCGGCTGAGCAGTATGCACTGGATACCGGAAATGATCCGGCAGAGTTTACTGAACAGAACATTCAGACTTTCAAGCGTCAGATCAAGTCGCTTGGTTTCAGTTATGACTGGGACCGTGAAATCAACACGACAGATCCTGACTACTATAAATGGACGCAATGGATTTTTACGAAGCTTTATGAAAAAGACTTGGCTTATGAAGCGGAAGTCCCTGTCAACTGGTGCCCGGCACTTGGTACCGTTCTGGCAAATGAGGAAGTCATTGACGGAAAATCCGAACGTGGAGGACATCCAGTCTACCGTAAACCGATGAAGCAGTGGATGCTTAAGATTACGGCATACGCAGATCGTCTGCTGGACGATCTGGAAGAAGTGGACTGGCCAGAACACATCAAGGACATGCAGCGTAACTGGATCGGCAAGTCTGAAGGAGCTGAAATTACATTCGGCATCAAAGATTCTGCTGAATCGTTCACTGTCTTCACAACTCGTCCGGATACGATTTACGGAGCGACCTATGCTGTACTTGCACCGGAATCAGATCTGGTCGACAAGATCACCTCAGCTGAACAGAAAGAAGCAGTCGATGCTTACCGCACTGAGGCAAACAAGAAATCTGACCTTGAGCGTACGGATCTGAATAAAAATAAAACGGGTGTCTTTACAGGAGCTTATGCAGTCAACCCTGTAACCAACGAGGAGATGCCGATCTGGATCGCTGACTATGTCCTGGCTTCATACGGTACTGGGGCAATCATGGCTGTTCCTGCTCATGATGAACGTGATTATGAATTTGCTAAGAAATACGATCTGACGATTCGTCCAGTCATTAAAGGCGGAGATACAGACAAGGAAGCCTATACGGGTGACGGTGAGCATATCAACTCTGGTATTCTGAACGGCCTGAATCAGGAAGAGGCAACAGAGACCATCATCACTTACTTGGAAGATAACAATATCGGTGAATCTAAGACAACTTATCGTCTGAGAGACTGGCTGTTCGCCCGCCAGCGTTACTGGGGTGAACCGATTCCTGTCATTCACTGGGAAGATGGCACGACAACCACAGTGCCTGAAGAAGAGCTTCCGGTAACTTTGCCTAAAACGGATGAAATCAGACCATCCGGTACGGGTGAATCACCGTTGGCCGTCATTGAAGATTGGGTCAATGTAGTAGACGAAAAAACAGGTATGAAAGGGAAAAGAGATACGAACACGATGCCGCAGTGGGCAGGAAGCTCGTGGTATTTCCTTCGTTTCATCGATCCAAAGAACCCGGACCAGCTGGCAGATCCTGAAAAACTGAAACAGTGGCTGCCTGTCGATCTTTATATCGGTGGAGCGGAACACGCAGTACTTCACCTGCTTTATGCTCGCTTCTGGCACAAATTCCTTTATGATTTAGGTCTGGTTCCGACAAAAGAGCCATTCCAGAAACTTTACAACCAGGGAATGATCCTGGGAGAAAACAATGAGAAAATGTCCAAGTCAAAAGGGAATGTTGTCAATCCTGACGTCGTAGTGGAAGAATACGGTGCAGATACATTGCGTCTATATGAAATGTTCATGGGACCTCTGGATGCAGCGATCGCCTGGAGTGAAGACGGACTGGAAGGCGCACGTAAGTTCCTGGACCGTGTCTGGCGCCTATTCATCGATGAAGATGGAAAAGTCAGAGACCGCATCACCACTTATGACGACAAATCTCTAGAGGTTGTCTTCCATCAGACTGTGAAGAAAGTGACGGAAGATTATGAGAATCTGCAGTTCAATACAGGAATTTCCCAGTTGATGGTTTTCATCAATGCCGCATATAAAGCAGAAGGTCTGCCGCTTGACTATGTCAAAGGATTCATCAAGATGCTGGCACCGATCGCACCTCACGTCTCGGAAGAACTTTGGGCGAAAGTGACCGGAGCATCGGAAAGTATTTCCTATGAAGAGTGGCCGTCATATGATGAAACTAAACTGGTTACGGATGAAGTAACGGTCGTTTTCCAGATCAACGGAAAGGTTCGTTCAAAAGCACAAGTGTCGAAATCGATAACGAAAGACGCGCTTGAAGAACTGGCGCTTGCAGACAGCAGAATCCAGGAGATGCTGGAAGGACAGACCGTACGAAAGGTTATAGTTGTCCCAGGGAAACTAGTCAACATCGTAGCTAATTAATAGTCAAGGGATAAGAGGGAAGGGAGGGTCCTTCCCTTTTTCTCTGTAAAATAAAGTGAGGAAAGCTTATGCAAAAATCATCCGACCTGAAAACTCCAACAAAAAATGACCTGAAAAAATTTACTCAACTGATCTGGTCAACGAACATCTCAAAAGGGCTCATTGCAATCGGACTCGCAGGCAGCCTGCTGACGACCTTTACACAACTGATGATTCCACTCGCCACTCAGCAGTTCATAGATGGCATCGAATTCGACCAGTTTGGACCGTGGCTGGCTGCTCTGATTGTAGGTATCTTCATTTTTCAGGTTATTTTCAATGGGTTTTCAAATTATGTGCTGCACAAGATCGGTCAACGGGTAGTGGCCAGTCTGCGTTCTTTTTTATGGAATAAAGTGATCAAGCTACCCGTTTCCTATTTTGATCAGTATGCATCAGGAGAAGTGGTCAGTCGGATCACGAATGATACAACGATCGTCCAGAATCTGATCTCGTCCTTTTTCCCGCAGTTCATCAACGGGATTTTGTCACTGTTTGGTATTTTTATTATCTTGGTACTCATGGACTGGCAGATGACTTTGGTCATGTTGACGGCAGTTCCACTTGCACTGATGCTGACGCGGCCTCTAGGCAAGAAAATAGCTAAAGTATCCACAGAGATGCAGGATGAGACGGCCTCGTTTTCCGGAAAGATCCAGCAAACGATCGCTGAAATCAGACTGATGAAATCCTCAACAGCTGAAAGCTATGAACAGTCAAAAGGTAAGAAGGACATTGAAAAACTTTACACCATCGGATTAAAAGAAGGTAAATACATGGCCATCATCGGTCCGCTTATCTATACGCTTATGATGGGGGTCATGGTGTTCGTCATCGGTTACGGAGGTGTACGCGTAGCCAGAGGACAGATGACTACGGGTCAGCTGGTAGCATTTCTGCTTTATCTGTTCCAAATCATTTTTCCGATTATCACCTTCATGAACTTCTTCATGCAGATGCAGAAAGCTGCCGGTGCAACAGATCGCATCTCATCTATTTTAGAAGAAAAAGAGGAAGCTGAAGAACAGGGAGAAGACAGATCCATTGCCGACCTGCCTATTATTTTTGATCAGGTCAGCTTTTCCTATGAACCTGAGAAAGAAGTGCTCAAGTCCATTTCCTTTGAAGCACTTCCGGGAGAAAAGGTTGCGTTTGCTGGTCCAAGTGGTGGAGGAAAATCAACACTGTTTGCACTCCTGGAGCGGTTCTACACACCAGACAGTGGAGAGATTCTAGCAGGAGAGGAGTTTATAGAGACAATCTCGCTCAGTTCATGGCGCAGTCAGATCGGTTACGTTTCTCAGGAAAATGCGATGATGTCTGGAACCATCCGTTCCAATGTCTGTTACGGGCTGCCGAATGCCGACAGCATATCCGACGAGCGCTTATGGGAAGTACTTGAAATGGCTTATACTAAAGAATTTGTGGAGGAGTTTCCGGGCAAGCTTGATGAACCGGTTGGCGAACGAGGTCTGAAATTGTCAGGCGGACAGAGACAGCGGATCAATATTGCCCGTGCCTTTTTAAGGGATCCTAATATCCTGATGATGGATGAGGCTACAGCCAGCCTGGACAGTCAGTCTGAGGAAAAAGTATCTAGTGCATTGAAGAATCTGATGGTAGGTCGGACCACTTTCGTCATTGCCCACCGCTTGAGTACGATAGTAGACGCAGACAAGATTCTGTTCATAGAACAGGGGCGTTTGACTGGTATAGGCAGGCACGAGGAACTGATTAAGACGCATCCACTTTATAGATCCTTTGCTCATCAGCAGCTGGCAGATGAATGATGTGACAGTTTGACGAAAATCAGATGAAAAAGATTATTCTTTCGCTCAAAAGATTGCGCGGAAACACTTAAAGCAGTAAAATAGAGTCTGTTAGAAAGGAGCACTTCGCTCCTTTTTTCTATGAAAAGCGATAGTTAAAATGAATCCAGCGCACACAGGAGTGACAGCCAGCTGGTATCGAGTGAAAAGAGGGTTCTAGAATGAGTTCTGAAGCAACAAAAGGATTAACTAAAGAAATGTCTCATGACGAAAGAATGATAAGCGGAACTGCCTGGATGACTGCCGGAAGCATGATTTCCCGTATATTGGGTGCCTTGTATATCATTCCATGGTATGCCTGGATGGGTGGACAGGGTCCGGGAGATGCAGCCAATGCATTGTACCAGATGGGTTATACGCCTTATGGGTTCTTTCTTGCCCTGGCGACGGCTGGCGTACCGAGTGCCATATCCAAACAGGTGAGTTACTACAATGCTTTAGGGGAGTATGAGGTTTCAAAGGCCATATATAAACAGGGTCTCAAAATCATGGCCATCACTGGAGTCGTTTCAGCTCTGGTCATGTTTGTAATCGCACCGCTGCTTGCTGAAGCCAGCCCATCAGCCAGCGCATCTGAAGCCGTTCTGGTCATGCGCTCACTGACTCCGGCTTTACTCATCATTCCTGCTCAGAGTGTCACACGCGGATTTATACAAGGACATAATACGATGAAGCCGTCTGCAGTGTCTCAAATACTAGAACAGCTGACGCGAATCATTTTCCTCCTGTCAACTGTGTATGTCATCAGAGAGGTCAATTCCGGTGAAGTGGTGACAGCCGTTGCATTCTCTACCTTTGCAGCGTTTGTGGGAGCAATTTTTTCACTAGGTTATCTAGGATTTGTGCTCAAACGCATGAACACAGCCTTCAACTATGAGCCTAAAGAAAGCAAAGGCGAGGTATCAGTCTCACCGAACGAGCTGATCATAAATATTATTAAAACGTCGATTCCATTCATCATCATTGCGACTGGAATCATCGTCTTTCAAATCGTCGACCAGGTCACATACGGCCCGCTCATGTCTGCCTTTTCAAATATGAGCGAAAGCATGATCGAACAGACTTACGGAATCACTCAGGCCAATGCACATAAACTGATCATGGTACTCACTTCTTTCGGTACGGCCATGTCGATCGCTTCAGTTCCTCTTATCAGTGATCTGATTGCGAAAAACAATATGAATGAAGTGCGCAGACAATTTTCAAAAGGAATCCAGCTTCTGCTGTTTGCCATGTTCCCTGCAGCAATTGGTATGGTTGTCGTCGCTGAACCGTTGTACACCATTTTCTACGGCAACAATGCTCTCGGAACTGGCATCACACAAGTGTCAGCTGTGATGAGTATATTTGTTGCACTATATGCGGTGCTGGGGAATATGCTTCAGGCTGCCAACCTGACTCGTCCGGCTATCAAAGCTTTGATGATCGGACTGGTAGTAAAAATCGTCACCCAGGTTCTTTTCGTATCATGGCTCGGTCCATACGGCATGCTGCTTTCATCTATCGCCGGTTTTGGGATAAGCTGCTGGCTGATGATGCGTATCATGCATGAACACACACACTATTCCGCAAGCAGACTGTTCAGACGTTCCCTTTTGATCCTGATTTTATCTGGTGCTATGGGAGTTGGAACACTTATTGTAAAATGGGGACTAGGATTCTTCCTGAATTATGAAATAAAAATGCACTCGTTTATTGCGCTGACAATAATAGCAGTAGTCGGGATCCTTATTTATGGTTATCTTGTGCTGAAAACGAGACTAGCTGACCGACTGATCGGTGCTAAAGCTGAACGTGCACGAGCTAAATTTAGAATGAAATAGAATACTCTTTGCACACTCAAGAGTTTATGAAATAACGAAAGGAGAGCATATGAGACTTGATAAACTGCTGGCCCACAGTGGCTTAGGCACACGAAAAGAAGTAAAGAAACTGTTAAAAACCAAAATAGTCGAGGTCAATGAAAAAACCGTGACGGACCCGAAGACTCATGTCGATCCTGATACGGACAAAGTAACGGTCGGTGGAGAAAAACTGGATTATCAGGAGTTTGTCTACTTTATGATGAACAAGCCTCAAGGCGTTATCAGTGCGACTGAAGACCTGATGCATGAAACCGTGCTTGATCTTCTGGAGATGCAGGACAGTCTGCAGGAGCCTCATCCGGTCGGTCGTCTGGACATCGACACAGAAGGGCTGCTGATACTGACAAACGACGGCAAGCTGACGCATCGACTGCTTTCACCGAAGCATCATGTAGACAAGCGGTATTATGCAGAAATAGACGGCATAGTCACTGAGGAGGATATCGTTCAGTTTAAAGAAGGTGTAACTCTGGATGACGATTATGAGACACTTCCTGCCGATCTGGAAATTCTGTCAACAGATGAGGAAGCTGGAACGTCAGTCATTGAACTGGTTATTCGAGAAGGTAAGTTCCACCAGGTCAAGCGCATGATACAGGCAGTCGGGAAAGAAGTGACCTACCTGAAACGCCTTGAAATGGGGCCAATCAAACTCGATGACACACTTGAACTTGGTGCTTACAGAGAACTGACGTCAGAAGAAATCGACTTATTGAAGAAAGCGTAAATATAAAAGAGGTGCCCTTGAGTCCGTCCAACTAATGCTGGAAACTTGGATTTAAGGGCATCTTTTTATGTATTATTGTCCGATCGAAGGAAATCAATCTGTTGGATTACTTAAATTGTCTAAAGTTTGGCATACTCAGATGCCTTTATTATGTGAGCATATCGAAGTGTAGGAGGGTGTAGCTAATTCAATGGTAAAGATGACTATATCTAAGTTTAACGTAATTTCGAAAGAAGTCTCCCACTTCTAAACGTATGGGTGCGAAGCACTAGTGAAAGTGGGAGATGAATGTCGGTCAAGCGATAGCTTGAATTTATTTTTCAAGACCTTTTCTTATTAGTTCGAGGATAGCTGCTGTTCTTGTCGGCAGTCCATTTTCTTTTTGATAGGCGTCTACTTTTTCTAAAATGATTTTTGGCATGCGTATTTCTACGCGTTCTTTGTCAGACATATGTTCACCTCCGACTTGATTGTACGCTGTTTTTACGGTATAATCAAGT
>NZ_FNFK01000009.1 GCF_900101165.1 Alkalibacterium thalassium
GCGGAGTGGCATAACCGCTCTCTAGTTAAAGTCAGTCAGTGGTATCCTTCCAGTCAACTGTGCTCGTCTTGTGGGCATAACGCCGGGAAGAAACATCTGCATATCAGAGAGTGGATCTGCCCAGAATGCAAAGCGCATCATGACAGAGATATCAATGCAAGTATCAATATATTAAACGAAGGCATTAAAATACTACAGTTTGTCTAACACACTCCAACCGTAGGGACTACGGGGGTAGCCTGGTAAATAAAAGCAACCGCTGATACTCTATTAAACAAGTGTGTCAAGTCTACTTTGTTCCCAGGAATCTCCCACTTCTAAGCGTGAGCGAAAGTGGGGGTAGTTCAACAGATACACTATATGGATAGTGCTTTTATTTTAATTATTCACTGTCTTCTTTTTCTCTAATTAGTCCTTTTAGTGCATCTTTTGATTCAGGGGGATTACTTAAAACATTCCTGACTTCATCAAGATCCGGCTCCACATTCCAAGTCAGGATGCCGACGGGTTTATTGTCTTCAAGATAGTAGACGACCTTGCCGCCATCCACTTCGTCAATGTAATAATCAAGCTCGGGATCTAGCGTACCGATTGCTTTCCAAGAAATATCAAAGACCATTGAATAAAAATAAGGGGTATAGTCATAAGGCTCCTGAGCACCAGCCATATTTTTTCCTGCAGTAGTTCCAGATTTACGAGCATGGTCCACATGTTCAATACGATTTCGTCCAAGAATTGGGTCTGGGTAGTAGGCAATATCTCCTGCAGTGAATATGTCTGGATCAGATGTTCTAAGGTATGTGTCAGTTACTACCCCTTCATCAACTTCAAGACCCGATTCTTCTGCAAGCTCTAGTAAAGGCTTGACACCAATACCTAATACAATTGCATCTCCATACACTTTCTCACCGTTATCAAGAGCCACTACTAGGTCGTCACCATCTTTATCGTAAGATTCAGCTCGAGTTCCACTAATCAGCTTGATGCCATGGTTTTTATACGTGTTCTCGTATTCTTCGGCTAGTTCTTTAGGCAAACGATTGTCACTAAGTGTATCCTGTGGATAAATAAAAGTGACCTTGGTGTTATTCAGTGCAAGGTTAGCTGCTAGTTCAGTACCAATATAACTACCTCCAACGACTATAACATGATTGCCAGAACCTGAAATACTTCTTAAAGTGCGATAGTCATCGAATGTTCTGAACGCAAGCACGCGAGAATCATCGGGCCCCTCGATTCGTTGTGGCTGTCCACCAGTTGCTAGAAGCAATTTTCCGTAACTGAATGTATGGCCATCACTGGTCCGAACGGCTTTGTTTTCTTTATCTATAGAGACAGCAGTAGTCTGAAGAAAAATCTCTGCACCTGTCTCTTCGGTATGAAAGGGAACATCTTCTTCTGTAAAGTCATCATCTGTCCATATTTTTTTAGTTAGAGCAGGTCTAGTATAAGGTGAATCATTTTCTGAAGAAATAATACCAATCGTTCCATCTTTATCAACTTCTCGGATTCCCTCGGCAGCAAACCCTGCTACTGTTCCTCCACCGACCATTAGATAATCAAAATGTTTTACTGAATCTTGAGTCATGTGTGCATTCTCCTTTATCGTTTAGTGTTATATTGTTGCTACTGAACCACCATCGACGCGGTAATTGGATCCATTTACAAAAGATGCTTTATCTGAACATAAGAATAGAATCACTGGAGCCACCTCTTCAACTTTTCCGCGACGCTTCAGTTCAATATGCGGGCGTTCCTCGTCAAGGAAGGACTCAATGGCTTCTTCAAATGAGACACCCAGTTTCTCGGACCGTTTTTCCATCATCTTATCGGTCATTGGGGTTTCAATAAAAGCTGGAGAGACAGTGTTGACGAGCAGTCCCTCTGTAGCATAGGTTCTGGACAATCCCTTTGAAAAAGCCAGAATGCCTGCTTTGGAACAGTCGTATGGCAGTTCATCTTTGTATGGCTGAAGTCCGTTTTCCGATGAAATGAAAACAATGCGTCCCCAGCCCTTGCTTCTTAAATCAGGCAGGAATTCCCGGACGACACGTACCGGTCCAAGCAGATCATCTTCGATCGTCTGTACCCAGCCAGCGTCATCGATTTCATGGAAGAGTCCCTGGACACCGACCGTTCCAGCATTCTGCACTAGAATATCGATCTCTCCGACCTCCTCTTTTATGTAATCATGTAAAGCTTTCAGATCGTCTGTATTTGTGATATCTGCCGGGTAGGAATAGAGGGTGGCTTCAGAATCAAGCCAGTCTATGGTTTCATTCAGTTTCTCTTCATTGATGTCAGTCAGTACGACAGTCACGCCTTCTGCCAGAAACAAGCGGGCCGTTTCTTTTCCGATGCCGGCAGCGGCTCCTGTGATCAGTGCAACCTTGTTTTTTATCCCTAAATCCATGATGAATTCCTCCTGTAAAATCTGATTTTTATTTGATAGCGATTAAAAGCCTCGTTACTGTAAAGGGTACTCCACACGTGTCAAAACTTCAATTATAAGGCTTGACCTCCAGGCCTGGCCTTACTAAGAGTGAGTGAACATAAGTTTTTTGAAATAAAACTGTACACCTTTCTGAAATAAAGGAGAACTGATCGGATTTTCCCTGTAGAAAACAGCAATACTGGAATTAATGAAAGAACCATAGAATGCCGTTCTGTGGTATTCTATAGTTAAGAGAATAGATAATTTAGAATAGATAGGTAACAGGTCGAATCCGTTCAGGAAACTGACAATGGGGAGGAGAGTGTTATGTCTATTGAAAATAAATGGCACCACCTGACTGTAGAATCCATCACGGAGTCTTTGGGCACCGACAAGCAGCATGGGCTGTCGCCTTCGGCTGTCAATAAGCAACGGGAGGCATTCGGGTCCAACACGCTGCCAGAGAAGGCGGTCACACCCGAATGGAAGAAGTTCGTGAGTCATTTCAACGATATTCTGATTTATATTCTGCTGGTAGCGGCTTTAGTCACACTGATTTTAGGCCACTACATCGACACAGCCGTTATACTTCTTGTCGCAGTCATAAATGCTGTGATCGGTTATATTCAGGAGAACAAAGCCGAAAAAGCGCTGGAGGGTATCCGTAATCTTCTGTCACTTCAGGCTACTGTATTAAGGGAAGGGAACAGGGAAGAAATCGATTCAGAACACCTTGTGCCCGGCGATATCGTTCTTCTGAAAGCCGGAGACAAAGTTCCGGCTGATGTGAGGATCTATCAGGCTGAGCGTTTGAAAGCAGAAGAAAGTCCATTGACTGGTGAATCAGCCTCAGTCGAAAAACAGACAGCCGCATTGCCAGAAGAAACAGTCCTTGGAGACCGGACGAACATGGTCTTTTCAGGAACCTCCATTTCTTCAGGAACAGCTAGAGGAATAGTCGTCGCAACAGGAGAGGATACTGAAATCGGTCAGATTAACCGAAGCATGAAAGAAGTAGAGGATATGAAGACGCCTCTCCTCCAGCAGATCGATACATTCGGTAAAATGATTTCGATTGTCATTCTGGTTCTTGCTCTTGTATTGTTCGGCTTCGGATTGCTCATTCATGATTACGATTGGGGAGAACTGCTTCTGTCTGTAATTGGATTGACAGTGGCGGCTATACCCGAAGGACTGCCGGCCATTCTGACGATCATCCTGGCCCTGGGTGTTCAGACGATGGCAGACAAGAAAGCAATCATGAGGACTTTGCCGTCAGTTGAAACGCTCGGAGCGGTCACGGTGATCTGTTCTGATAAGACAGGTACTTTGACAAAAAATGAAATGACAGTGAAATCAGTCATTACCCGTGATAAACTTATTAATGTAACCGGCACGGGCTACAAGCCTGAAGGTGAACTGATTGAAGAGAAAACTGGCAAGCCAGCTGACGTCAAAGGGGATCTGAGATTACTTCTGACTGCCATGATGACAGTAAACGATGCAGAAATACAGGAAGAAGAAGGGCAGTGGATCGTCAGAGGGGATCCGACGGAAGGCTGTCTGATTACTTTGGCTAAAAAAGCCGATCAAAACTGTGAGCCACTGGACCTTATATCTAAAATTCCATTTGATTCAGAATATAAGTACATGGCTGGATTAGTGGAAGAAGAGGGACAGAAAAAGATTTATCTTAAAGGTGCCCCCGATCGACTGCTGGATATGTCTGACCTTGAAGAAGAGTGTGAGGAACGGGCCTACTGGGAAGAGCAGGTCAGATACCGGTCGAGAAAAGGCGAACGCGTCATCGCTGCGGCAGTCAAAGAAGTCGACAGCAGTCTGACGGATATTGATCATGAGGATGTATCGAGCGGCCTGACCCTGTTAGGGCTGACCGGTATTATGGACCCGCCCCGGGAAGAGGCCATCGAGGCTGTTCGCGTTTGTAAAGAAGCAGGTATTCAGATCAAAATGATTACAGGTGATCATAGAGAAACAGCCCTGGCGATCGCCAAGCAGATGGGGATTACTGATCATGACGATGTGATCGAAGGTCGCGAACTGGATCACATGAATGAAGAAGAAATAAAGCAAGCCGTCAGTCAGTCTGATGTCTTTGCCCGGACCAGTCCGAACAACAAGCTTCAGCTGGTCGAAGCGCTTCAAGCAAACGGCCACATTAGTGCGATGACGGGAGATGGTGTGAATGATGCTCCGGCGCTCAAGCGGGCGGATATCGGAGTAGCAATGGGAATCAAAGGAACAGAGGTGGCAAAAGAAGCATCCGAAATGGTCCTGGTGGATGATAACTTCTCGACAATTGTCAATGCAGTCAGTGAAGGGCGGCGCGTCTATGACAACTTGAAGAAAACCATCCTGTTCATTCTGCCGACGAACGGAGCGGAAGCCTTTCTGGTGATGGGTGCCCTGCTTCTTGGCCTTGATATGCCGCTGACACCCGTTCAGATTCTATACGTGAATATGGTGACAGCTGTCACTGTAGCACTCGCCTTAGCATTTGAACCCCTTGAAGAAGGCAGCATGTCAAAACCGCCCAGAAAAGCAAATGAACAGCTGCTGAGTCCATACTACATTTTCCGTATCCTGTTTGTATCGCTGTTGATAGGCGGGAGCGTAATGTGGATGAACGGACAGCTCCAGCAGACCTATTCACTTGCCCATGTCAACACAGTGACGCTGCATGCAATCGTATTCGCTCAGCTGTTCCATCTTTTCAATGTGAGAAATGAGCGGCATTTCAGCTTGAACAGGCATTTCTTTGATAATAAGGCAGCCTTTATTGTTTCGGCTCTGCTTATCCTGTTTCAGCTAGCTGTCACCTATGTGCCGTTTTTAAGCAAGGCCCTCGGGTTATATCCGATAGAAGCGTTCTACTGGCTATTCCCTCTTGGGCTTGGACTGATTGTCTTTATCGTAGTAGAAATAGAAAAATATCTGACTCATCATGTGTTTAAACGAAAATAAAAAGGTAAGGGAAGCCTTTCAGGAGGACAGGTTATGTACAGATATAAAAATGAACCGGTCGATGTAGTGATCGTCGGAGCCGGATTGGCAGGGTTATCTGCCGCAGTAAAAGTGAAGGAACATGGCTTTTCATTTAAAGTGCTCGAAGCCAGCGACCGCGCAGGCGGAAAGGTCTATACCGAGTTTTCTGAAGATGGCAAACGATTCTATGAAAAAGGGGCTCAGTTTGTCAACAAGGATATGACAGAAATAATCAGCCTGATCGAGGGAGCCGGCATGGAACTGAAAGACACGCGCCTGGCAGATGAGTCGATCGTTATCAACGAGAAAAACAAGAAAGCGATCAAATTCAGCATAACTGAAAATCAGGAGCTGCTGAATGATTATGAACTTGAAGAACACTCACGGCTATCAACAGTTTTAAGCGAGTCGATAGAAGGCAAGTGGGAACAGAAAATGCTGAAGAGTTACATTGCTGCTGAAACGACTGTAAGCAGTGACTATATCAATGCCAAAGCGGCAAGAAAAATGATCAGCCGGATCACGACGCGAGAAAGTGAGCTTAAATATCAGGCCAGCGGTCCCTTGAATAATGTGATTACTCATTTGACAGGTCAATTGGGTGATGCGATCCATTATCACGAGCCGGTAATTTCAATCGATAAAATCGAAGAGACCTATCAGATTAAAACTGAACACGGGAATACGTTTGAGGGACGTGCACTTATACTGGCGATTCCACCGACCGTGGCCAACCGTATCGACATGCCGGAATCTCTTCAAAACCACTTCCGTGAAGCCCTGGACAGCTTTCTGGATGGCTCAGTCATCAAACTGACTTTCCTGTACGACGAAGATTTCTGGAGACATCATAAAGTTGGTGGAAAAGAGAAGAAGGTATTCGGTGTCATTTATGTTGGAAACGAAGGCGTCAATGTCATGGACTCGTCTACTGGTGAAGATGAAAACCGTCTGACGATGTTTATTGGTGGAGACAAGGCCAAAGATCTGGTCAAAGTTCCCCCACAGGTCAGAGAGAATTTCGCTCTGGATCGCCTGATTGATGTCTTTGGGGAAGAGGCAGAAGGCTATCAAGATATAGAAGAAAGCATCTGGGTCGACTCGCCGTACACCGGTGGGGGATACGGTGCGATGGTGCACACTGAAGGCAACGAGGATGCAGATGACTTTTTGGGCGTACCTTTTGAACACGCTGTGTTTGCCAGCACTGAACTGGCCCCGCAGTTCCCTCACTTTATGGAAGGAGCTATCCGCTCCGGCAAGCAAAGTGCAGAACGACTGATCGAGGCAATGGAAAAATAAAGCAATTCACGCACTAATAAAAGATGAAGAGGAAGACACTGGCCCGCCGGCCAGTGTCTTTTCGTTACTTCAGCAGATGAGATGGGCTAAATACCGGGACTGGCTGCGTGCAGAGCCTGGAATAATCAGGCGAACACCTCATATTAGTCGTATATGAGGTGTTCAGCATAGTAAAAGAGCAGCGAATCGCTCATAACTCTGTGATATGAGGCATTCGTCTAACTAAAACAGGTATGAATGCCTCATAAACACAACTTATGAGGCATTCAACCGCCCCGACAGTTACTGAGAGATGAGCCTGTGTCTGTTAAATATTTTTAAGTTGATTAGTTATTGATCAGTACGGCACGGCGCATCTGGATATAAAAAAAGGGAACCCAATAGCTATATGCTGGGTTCCCATCATTAGTAAAATCTTTACAGTTCTGATACTTCTGGAACTACATCATCTTGTACAGCAGGGACGTCTTTAAGGAAGTATGTGGCATATACTTTGTCAATGATCAAAGCGATCGCATTGTCACCCGAAACGTTTGCGGCTGTGCCGAAACTGTCCTGAGTGATATAAAGTGTAATCAGCAGGTTGCCCAGAGTACCCGTCGGATCGATGCCGACCATATAGACGAATGGCAGGGCACTCATGATAGCTCCCCCCGGTGCCCCCGGAGCGGCAACCATGGCAACTCCTAGAGTGGCAATGAAACTGGCCATCATACCGAACCCAAACGGCATGTCAAACATCAGTAGTACAGCTGTCACACAAGACGTGATGGTCACGATGCTTCCCATGAGGTGGATTGTGGCGCTCAAGGGAATGACGAATTCACGAATTTCTCTGGATACTCCATTTTTACGTGCACATTCCATATTGACTGGAATAGTTGCGGCCGATGACTGCGTCCCTAAGGCAGTGAAATAGGCGGGAATCTGATTTCTCATAAGTGTGAGAGGATTTTTCCCAGTGTATAGGGCTGCCAGTACGAACATGATCGTAATAAGAAGCAGCTGGAGAGCAATCACGATCAAGAAGACACGCCAGAATACGGATAGTAATGAAAAGACCGTACCAGTGTAACTTAGATTTAGAAAGTTACCGAATATATAAACGGGTAGAAGCGGAATAATGACAGTTTTCAAAATTAGTGTAATGATTTCCCCGAAATCATTAAAGAACTGGTACATGGTTTCTCCTTTGCCATCTTCACGCAGCCATGAAATAAATATGCCGAATAGAAAAGCGAAGACGATGGCCGATGTAACACCGAATAATGGTTCGAGCGGCAAAGTAAATAATGGTTCCAAGGCAGCTGTCTCTTCCTGTACAGTGTTTCTCACCGACGCATCGATAAAGAGCGGAAAGAGTGAAGACGCTAGGAAATAAGCGATGAACCCACCGATCAGAGTCGATGAATAGGCAAGCAAGGCATTAAGACCTAAAAGCTTTCCTGCCCCTTGTGAGATATCTGAAATCCCTTTGACCACATAACCTACGATCATCAATGGAATAATGAAAGACAGCAGACTGCTGAACAGACTTGATACAGTGACTGGGATCTGCAGAATAAAGTCAGGTATGAACTGGATCTGACCCAAAATAATCCCCAGTAGAATAGCCAGAAGCAATTTCGGGACCAGCCCGAACTTAAGTGAATGCATCTTTTTCATAATAAATTCCTCCCCTAAATTTTGTCCTTTAAAGACTTCTATTTTTTCTCCTAAAAAGGATGGTCTGACTAGTATACTATATTAGGAAACAATTAGTAATATAAAAGTAGAAATTAATTTAAAAAATTCACGCTGGCTCCCTTTTTTTCTTGTCGGATGATATAGTAGAAGAGATAAACAGGAATTGGAGTGGATGTATAAATGAAAATTGCACTGATTGAACCGCTGCGTGTCCCTGAAACACTGATTGAACAGCTGGCTCAGCCCATTAAAGACAAGGGTCATGAGTTCATCTACTATAACGAGAAGACTACAGATACAGGTGAACTGATCGAACGAAGCAGAGATGCGGACATCGTCATGATCGGAAACAACCCCTTCCCGGAAGAAGTGGTCGATGCCTTGGACAAGACCCAGTTGATCAACGTTGCTTTCACTGGAGTGGATCATGTAGGGAAAAAAGCGGCTGACCGAAAAGGTATCAGTATAGCTAATGCAGCAGGCTACTCAGATCAGTCTGTGGCAGAGCTGGTCATCGGATTGACTCTGGATGTCTACCGGGCAATCTCAAAGGGGAATGAGGATGTCAGATCAGTAGATTTCCCTGGCATGATTCAAGGGAGAGAAATCCGCGGGAAGACAGTCGGTATTATAGGTACAGGCAACATCGGTTTGAAAACGGCTCAGCTGTTCAAAGCCTTCGGAGCAGACCTGATCGGTTACAGTCGAACAGAAAAAGAGGAAGCTAAGGAGCTGGGACTTGTCTACAAATCGCTTGACGAGGTCTTTAAGGAGAGTGACATCCTTTCCCTTCATCTACCGGTGACCGACGAAACAAAAGGACTCGTGTCTTCAGAAAAACTGTCTTTAATGAAATCATCAGCTATTCTGATCAATTGTGCCAGAGGACCGATCGTCGACAATGGCGCACTGGCTGATCTTCTGAACAAGGATGAGATCAGCGGAGCGGGCATCGATGTCTTCGATATGGAACCGCCACTTCCACAAGATTATCCTCTGCTTAAGGCAAAAAATGCGGTGCTGACGCCTCATGTGGCCTATCTGACAGATGAGGCAATGGTTCAGCGGGCGCATATAGCTTTTGATAACACCTTGGCTTTCATCGAAGGAAATCCTAAGAATATTATCAGGTAAAATAAAAACGGGCTGCCTCTTATCGAGACGGCCCGTTTCATTTTATCCGATTTATTTAAATGCAGTCTTAAATTGCATCCAGTTCGTTTTTCAGATACTTAGCCAGTTCAAGCATAGCAAACTGACCGGCTTCTTTTTCGGCATCTTCATTGTAGTTAGTGTTCGTATTGACGTCGTAAGTGTAGACGTCGCCTTTCTCATCGATAATGAACTCCAGTGCAGCGACATCGATATTCTGAGCATTCAGAAAATGCGTGTAGCGTTCGATCTGATCTTCCGACAGACGGTCGATGATCTTGAACTTGCTCTCTTCCTGAATCAGCTGTCCGTCAGGTCCGATCTGGCAGGCATCGGCCGGACACAACTCAAAGCCGTCGCTCGAATCAACTTTCACGGCATAAACGTATTCACGTCCGACAAATTCCGAGCGAATGATGTGGCCGTCTTCTGAACGGATATACTGCTGGATCAGGCTCAGTCCGTCAATTGAATCTTCAAAATCGGGCCCATTGATGTACTCCTTCAGTTCGTCCATTGTATAGAGAAGCTGGACACCAAGCCCTTTACCAGCCCGGTTGTGCTTAATGATAAATGGAAACTCATTCAGCTTTTCAGCAGCCTTGATGATGTTATCTTTTCCGACCGCACCGATCGTATAAGGTGTTCTGATCCCACTGGCCTGAAGTGCAAGATACTGTTTAAGCTTGCTGACCTCAAGAGAGAGCGCGCCAGTCCCGTTAATGACTCGGGCACCTTTCTGTTCAAGCCAGATCAGAATCTGATCAGTCAGTTCCGGTGCATAACGGTGACCTCTCGTATGAGAAGAGGCACTCATCCGGTTGTAGTAGACCGCGTCTTCAGGCAGATCTTGTATATCGATCATGCCGTCTGACAAGTCCCATTCGTCATAAGGAACATCCAGTTCTTCCAGACGTCTGATCAAGTGTTTAGTCCAGTCCATATTTTCATGCAGAATAATTACTTTTTTCATTTAAACGTACTCCTTTGTCAATAGACTCATTCTCTATTATCCGGCAATCACTTACTTTTTGCAAGTATGTTGACAAGACGAAGAATATACTTGTTTTAAAACAATATCAAGCCATCACGTTACAACTATTAAGTCATAAGGTGATGGCTTGTTTTTAATGAGCTTTTAGACATGTTTTATATTATTTCCAATAGACTTTAGGTAAGTCCAATAATATACTTTTCAGCTGATCTTCACCAGTAGAGTCTATAAAGTGATCTAAATCTTTAGAAATTGACTGTTCCATTTCTAAAGTCTTGTCATGGATTTTTCGTACACTATCTTTTCGGTCATACTCGTAATAATAAAATGCATCTTCGTGATCTACATGATCTCTTATCATTTTAGCCAGATATAAGGCATCTTCAAGGCTTAGAGAGGCACCCAGCCCTGATAAGGGATCGGTTGTCTGTAAAGCATCACCTATAAGAGCCACTCTGCCTTTTGAGAATCTCTCCAGAGACCCAATGTTAAAAACATTAGTAGGGAAAAACGTGCCACTGTTCTGAATTAGTTCTGATATAGGTTCTTTAAAGTCCTTAAAACGATCTGCAAGGTCTTGTTTGAATTCGTCTACGGGTTTATATTCAAGTTCACTTTTAGGTTTCTTTCGGTCCTGAAGTTCAATGAAAATCCATGATAGGCGTTCTTCAGCCGTAGGATGGTGTTTGGATATTGTAAAATTGAAATTATCTTTAAAATAGGATGATATGTGCTCCTGCTCCAAGAACATGCTGGCTTCTTCAAGGTCTCCTTCAGAAGCCATACCGAATACTGCCCATTTATTATTATATCTAAGATATTCGTGCGGAAAGATGAGCTCTCTTGTCCTGGAGTGAATTCCGTCTGCACCGATCAGCAAGTCGCCTTCGTATTCTGTTCCGTCGTCAAAGTATGCGGTGACAGAATCTTTTGTCTGCTCCAAATTTGTCAGTTTCTTCGAAAAATGGACAGTAATTCCTTTACGTTTAGTTTCTTCATAAAGAATATTAACTAATTCATGTCGGGCAATATAAATAAATGAATCATCTGATGAGGGATCGACTCGCAGCGCGTCACTATCCAACATATCTGATCCGTCACTGTCTTTTAATCTGTATTCGGTCAGAGGATGGCTGACTTGAGTCAACTCATCTTCCAATCCGAGCTCGCTGATTACATGAACGCCTTTAGCATGAACAAGATAACTCGCTCCCGCTTTGGTAAAGGCCGGTGCCTGTTCGAATACTTCAGATTTGATGTCTGCTTTTTCTAGAAACAAAGCCATGGCAAGGCCTCCGGTACCTCCTCCGATAATCACTACTGGTTTATTCATTTTATTCATTATCTCACCTCATTATAATATTTTCGGACGGTTGTCCGATTTAGTGTAAAAAAACAATAACTATGATACAATCATAACAATAATCGGACAGTCGGTCAATTATTACAAACTGAGATTACTGGAGTGACAAAGATGGGAAGACCTGCAGATAAAAATAGTGATGAGACAAGAGCGTTTATTCTCAAAGAGGCTCAAAAAGTGTTTGAAAGAAGAGGGTTCAAGTCCACTTCTATGAGAGAAATTCAGAATGAAACGAAAATAAGTAAAGGAACGATATATTATCATTTTAAGAATAAAGAAGACTTGTTCTTGTCCTGTGTTCTTCATTCAGTCAAAGAAGAACAGCTTGAATGGATGAAGTTATCTCAAGGAAAAAGATCGGCCCTTGAAAAGTTGAAATTATGGGTAGATATGGGAATAAGAGAAATGAAAAAGCCACTCACACGATCTTTATACGAATTTGCTGATCAATATTCGGGAGACGAGAAGATTGATGCTAGAGTTGCTAAAGTTATCGACGAAGAGCTGTCCATTATAACCTCTATTTTAAGTAATGGTATTTCTTCTGGAGAATTTAGAAAGGATCTGAACGTCAAGGACACAGCAGTCATCCTGCTGAATATTTTTGAATTTATTGGTGAAACATCAGTTTTCAACTACAAGGATATACAGCAGCAGGCTAAATTGTGTCAATATACGTTTAAACTGATTCTTGAAGGGATAAGGCACGACTCGTCGACCTCCCATTCAATATCCAGTCCATTGATATAGTCTTTCAGCCTATCGATTTGGATGGTAAAGCTGGCCCCAAAGTCATTTCCTGCACGACCACACTTGATAATTAAAAAATCATTTGGATTTAACCAATTCGATGATGTTATCTTTTTCCTCATTGGCTAACATATAAAGTGTTATTATTTCACTTCAGTAAATGGTGACTATCAAGAAGGTACAGTTTCGTTTTCTGTTAACATAAATAATAAAGTTATATTAATAACCGTGAAAGTGATTTTCCAGAACACGTGAACTATTCCAGTAAACTGATTAATACTATTCAAGGGGAGCTGGGAACGAATAAGGTAATGAAATTAAAATAATGAAACCAGAAGGGGAGTTTACATCATGCGTAAAAAAGTATCGATATTTCTCGCCATTACAGCAGGGGTAGTGCTGCTAGTTATAGGACTGTTTTTTTTCGTAGTTGTGGGCGGTAAAGTACTGGATCAAGCGACTTATGTCGAGGACGACCCATTGCCGGATACAGTTGAAGTAGCAAGCACTAACGTCATGGCAGCTGGTGAGCAAGGCAGTATTAACTGGAAAGACGATTACGGAAACGGGGGAACGGTTATGTTCAGTTTCAATTCAACGGATGAATTCGAGTATATGGATGATATAAGTACATTCCCGGAACATATGGAAGATGACCGAGGATTGTTTGACAGTGTAGCGCGAGAACTAATGGAAGAAGCAAATAACGAAGCTGCCTCAGAAGAAGAATCCGAATTGCCCCATTAAGGGTCAAATCGATACATCCGAAAGGGAGCTAGCGACATTTTATAGGGTCATAAGGATATAAACTATAACTAGTGACTATCTAATGGCAGCTAACAGCCAAGTAGTGAAATATACTACAGCTAGAGGCCATCTAGTGAGATTAAAGAAGTGCATAAGAGAATAAACTATAACTAGAAGCCGTCTAAACGCATTTCACAGGCACGTTCGGAAATATAATACAGCTAGAGACCGTCTAGCGACATCAAAGAGTCATATAAAAAAATAAGCTACGACTAGAAAACGCATAGTGAAAGATTAAGTATCATATTTACTCTTTAACTGTAATTAAAGGCTTATTTAACTGTAGTAATGACTGATTTTAAGAAGCAAACTGCAAGTAGAGCTGAAATAATAGCTAATTACATAACATGACTAATAGGATGAAAGTGACCAGAAGTCACTTTCTCATCGAATGGAGCGGAATTATCGCAGGTGGCGAACTGATCCAGGTCATGTCAATAGACAAAGAAAAAATCGCCTGTTAATCCAGGCGATTTTTTTGTTCAGCAAACCATTCTGATGCTGCTTGAACTTCTGTTGAGGTCAGCTGGTGACCATAGTTTTCCCAGTGAATGGTCACTTCAGCTCCTGCTTCGGATAACAGATTTTCCAGTTCGGTTGATTCTTCCGGCGGGCAGATCGGATCATTTGTACCGGCCCCGATGAAGACAGGAAGGCCAGTCAGGTCCGGAAGATCAAGTCCTCTTAAAGGAACCATCGGATGATGAAGGATTGCTCCGGCAAGTGCATCACTGTAATGGAAAAGCAGGCTTCCGGCAATGTTTGCGCCATTGGAATAACCTACAGCCACTACTTTCTTACGGTCAAAGCCGTAATCTTCAGCAGCTTTGTCTAGAAAGCTGTTCAGTTCTTTCGTCTGAAACTTAAGGTCGTCCTCATCGAATACTCCAGGACCAAGTCGTTTAAAGAAACGAGCCATGCCGTTTTCATTGATGTTTCCAAGTACACTCAATACATTTGCGTCAGGATCAATCACGTCTGCAAGTGGAAGCAGGTCGCGTTCTGATCCTCCAGTGCCGTGCAGCAGCAGTAAAGTCAGGTCAGTTGAGTCGGTTCCTTTATTAAAAATGTGTTTCATTTCTCTCTCTCTCCTTTAGATTGTTTTAGCTTAAAATTAGTTTAACAGCGGAAGCACACGCTTAAGCTCATCTCTATGCTTTTCATATTGTTCAGGCAGCTTCAATGACTCACCGAGACTGTCCAGTGGTTCATCTGCAGTAAAGCCGGGAGTATCCGTTGCGATCTCAAACAGCAGTTTACCATATTCTCTGAAATAAAGAGCCTTGAAGTAGTTTCTATCCTTGACTTCTGTGACCTGATACCCTTTTTCTCTCACATGTTTCTGCCACTCTAGATGATCGGTTTCATCAGATGCACGCCAGGCAATATGATGAACAGTTCCGATGCCCATGTCTCCTAATGAATAAGCTTCTAGTGGGACATCGATGGTATGACCTGATGGCCCTTCAGTTGTCAGACGTACCACGTTATCTTCTTCAGTTAATTGATTGAGTCCCATTGTTCCAGTCAGCGTTTCAATAGTCGCTTCCGGATTAGTGGAGAACAGTACAGCGCCAGCGAACCCTTTAATTGCCACTTCTGGAGAAAGACCATCGCTGGACCAGGTGTTGTGTGAACCGGCTTCGCGTTCGACTAGTTCAAGCTGTAGACCATGGACATCTTCAAACTGAAGGACAGTTTCATTGAAGCGTGTCGTTTTATGAACAGTGATGCCTTTTTCTTTCAGACGATTTTCCCAGAAAGAAAAACTTTCTGGAGGAACGGCATAGGATGTGACACCGACTTGTCCGCCGCCGATCTGTCCCTGAGCGCCACTCGTCCAAGGGAAGAAGGTGATGATCGTACCGGGTTCAGCTGTCCCGTTTCCAAAATAGAGATGATACGTCTGCGGATCATCGAAATTCACTGTTTTTTTGACCAGTCGCAGCCCAAGTATGGAAGAATAGAAGTCAGTATTTTCCTGTGGATGCCCAACAATGGCTGTAATATGATGTATACCAGCTGTTTTTTTCATGAATAGTGCTCCTTTTTTTATTACGAATTCGAGATATTATATAGTAAGTATACCAACTTCTTACTTTTTGTCAATAGTAAGGCTTTAAAGCTGTAATGTGTTAGACATGTACTCACATCACAGTCAAACAAAAAAACTGGGACGGCAATTATTATATAGGTATTCAATGAGAGAGGTACGGGCTCACGAAAACAGTGTAAACATGATAAGATAAAGGAAGAGACTGTCGATGAACTGAGTAAATATAGAATCTGGTGGGGCAGTAATTATTCACAGATAACTGAGGATAGATGAGGAAAGGCCTTATACTTAATGAAGGTGATGGAGCATTTGAAATCAATTCATCAAATCCAGGCGTGCATTGATAAAGACAAGTATTTAACAGATGCGTAGAAAGGGGAACAAGATAGATGAAAGCATGGACAATCAACAAACCTGGGGGAAGAGATCAGCTGACTCAAGTTGAAAAAGAAAGGCCTGTACCGGCCGAAGGGGAAATTCTTATAGAGGTAAAGGCAGCCGGAATCAACCGTACGGATACGCTAACGAGGCAGAATACAGCTCTTGAAAAACCTTATCCCATTCTGGGTGTGGAAGTCAGCGGAGTAGTAGCCGAAAACCACGCGGCGCATACCCACTTAACAGAAGGCACACGGGTCATGGGGCTGGTTAATCATGGGGGATACGCCGAGTATGTGACCATGCCGGCCGATCGAGCTATGGTGATCCCTGAATCCCTGACCTTTGACGAAGCCGCCGCAATACCCGAGGTGTTCATGACTGCCTATCAGACCCTTTACTGGCTCGGAGAACTGAAACAGCATGAAAAAGTACTTATCCACGCTGCTGGAAGCGGGGTAGGCACTGCAGCGATTCAGCTCGCTCGTTACCTCAGTGAAGCAGCAGTTGTAGCAACAGCCGGTCAGCCTGAAAAACTTGAACTGGCCAGAGAACTTGGCGCGAGCATTGAAATCAATTACAAGAAAGAAGCTTTCGATGAAGTCGTTCTGCAGCAGACAAGTGAGCATGGCGTGGATGTCATCCTGGATTTCGTTGGGGCATCATACTGGGAAAAGAACTTAGCCAGCTGTGCAGTCGATGCACGGTGGATCCTGATCGGAACATTAGGCGGCTCAACAGTTGAATCTGTCTCTCTAGGGAAGCTGATGAAAAAGAGGATCGCTTTAAAAGGTACACTGCTCACCCCTAGAAGCGATGAGTATAAAGCTGAACTGACCAGAGAATTTTCTGAAGCCTGTCTGCCTCTATTTGAAGAGGGAAGGCTCGCACCGGTCATTCATTCGGTTGTACCTTTCAGTGACCTGCCAGAGGCGCACCGTCAGATGGAAGACAATGAAAACTTAGGAAAGATCATTCTATCTCTTGATGACTGATTTTTTATTAACGAATTTACAAGAATAACAGTATTCACCAGTAAGCATCATACAAAATGATCCCGTCTGTGTCCCAGAAGTTTTTCTGTGAAGCAGACGGGATTTAATGTAGAAAAGGTGCTGACTTTCGCGATACGTAGAATGTTCACCAAAGATTTTCTTAATAGTAGTATTCGGACTCTTCGATTTCAGCTGTGACTGAACGGTGGTTGTTCTGAAGGGTCTTCTGGATATCTTGGACTTCGTAGTAGAGTTCGTTGAGCATATCGATGTTTCGACCGATGGTTTCTTTCGTACTCCAGTCAGAAAAGATATTATCGAAGAAAATATCAAAGAAGCGGTGCATTTCACCGAGTTCCTCGTAAGTCAGATCTGTTTCCATCTGAACATCCTTCAGTTCCTTCTTGTATCGGTCGATGGCCGTCTCAAGGTGGGTCAGTTCTTTTTCTGCCTGATCGATTTTGTTGTATTTAATCAGGTCAGTGAACAAGCCGTCTGAAAACAGATCCCAGGTGGCCATGGAATCGGCTGAATCAAGCTTGTCGAGCGTGGCATCGAGCCTGTCCAGAACGGTTTGGCCGGCTTTATATGCTTCGTTTATTTCCTTGATCTGATCCTTCAGTTCCAGCCGTTTCTGGTGTTCCTGAGTCAGTTTCTCCCTGAATGAATCATCAGACAGTGACAGCTCATGCTTGAGAACATTCAGTCTTCTTTCTGTATCCTGGACCTGTTCACTCAGCGCCTGGAAGTCTTCGCGGGCTTCGAGAAATAGAGCAGTCATCCGGTCGAGATAAATCTTTGCCTCAAGCTGTTCCTGTTTTTCCTTTTCCAGTCTTTTCAGTTCGATCTGAAGCTGCTGGTATGTAGGGTTCATAAGTGCTCCTCCTTTTAGTGCATTCAGTTTAACATATAATTAAAGTAAGAATAATCGGTCTGGAGAGTGATTTTTAAAGGGTGTCTCTTCACTTAATGAATGTTAAAACCCACTTGGATGGTAAACAGAGGAAAGTGGGTCGTAAGATGGGTTTTAGAATCAGCTCGCTGGTTTTTCCCGTCTTGAGTGAGTCGCAAGACGCATCTTGGAACCCACTCTCATAAAAAAGCAGTCTTAGTTCGTCATAAGCCTCGACCTAGCACCACTCATAACCTGTACTCCAGACCCAGTGAATTTAACAAAACGACTCAGGATATGAAACACAAAATAAGAAAAAAGCAATGAGACACCATTAAAGATCGACGGCCTCCCATTGCTTCTAATTTTAATACTAAAACTGTTCAGTTCAATATCTATCTCTACTAAGCATTGGTCAGGTGAGCCTTACCGGACACCTTGTTCTTCTGCTTGCGCTCGGATTTCTTATGCAGGGGTTCTTCTTTTTCTGTCATTGTAAATCCGGTTGCTGCATAGATCAGCGTGATTACTGGTGTAATGAACGCCAGGAAGGTAAACGGCAGATATTCGATTACCGGGATACCTAATGTAGTCGTAGCAAACAGTCCGGCACCGACCCATGGGAACAGCGTACCTGACAAGGTTGCAGCAGCTTCTACTGTACGTGACAGGTTCTCGGGCTTAAGATTCATTCGGTCATATAGTGGTTTCATGATTGTCCCCGTCATAACTGAAGAAAAGTAGATCGCTCCACCAATTGCTAAAGTAAAGTAACCGAATAATAAAGTCAGTAAAGTCAGTGAGAAATGGCTCTGTATTTTGTGAGCAAAGGAATCAAGCAGTGATTCCAGTACGCCTGATTCTGCCAGCATGCCACCGAGTCCTAAGGCAAACAGGAACAACGCGATTAGCGGAAGCATATCAGTGATCCCTCCACGCTGGAGCAGTTCGTTCACTGTTTCATTACCGTAATCAGTGGTGTATCCGTCGTACATGATATTGAAGACGGAGGACAGCGTGTATCCTTGGTAGAAGACCGCCAGCAGTCCGCCGTACATAGCCGCTGAAAAAATAGATATAACAGCTGGTTTTTTCCACAGCATCATGCCGACCAGAAATAAAATAGGGGTTAGTGAAACCCAGTTAATTGTAAAGTTACCTGACAACTGCTGTAATAATTCATCAGTTTGAGACGAATCGATCGAGTCGATACTATACCGAAGGCCAATGACTGTAAAGATGATGGCAGTCAGTATAAATGAGGGGACAGCAGTGTATATCATATGTTTAATGTGTGCGAAAAGTGAGGCTCCTGTAACGGTCGGAGTCAGATTAGTCGTATCAGATAGCGGCGATACCTTATCTCCAAAATAGGCACCACTTAGGATAGCACCGGCAGTAATCCCCGATGGAACTCCGATCGTCTGACCGACTCCCATCATGGCTACTCCGGCAGTACCAATCGCTCCCCATGATGTTCCTGTTGTTGTTGCCACTACTGCTGTAAATATGAGCGTCGTCAGCAGGAAGAATCTCGGTGAAATCATGTTAATGCCGTAATAGACAAGTGCCGGCACAGTTCCTGATGCGATCCATGTCCCGATCAGAATACCGACATTGATCAGGATAAGAACGGATTCCAGTGACTGCCCCATCGATTTGAACAGGACATTCTGGACGTTTGCGTACGTGTAGCCCAGTTTAAGCATGAACGGAATCATAATGAACATGGCGATAAACATAAGGACTTGTATAGGCGCCTCAAAGACGAGGATCCCAATGGAAATAACCGAAATGATCGTAAGTAGTATCGCTAGTGCAAATAAAAAGCCTGGTTTCTTTACTTCTGTGTTCTGCAAGTTAAAACTCCTTTGTGTTTAGTTTTAATTGTCATATTGCTGAATATAGGTAGTTCAGAAAGCAGCTGAACCGTCCAGATTAATTCAATTACTGAACGGTACTATAGGAAAAGAGCTTAGAGTAAAGACTACAAGCTCTTTTCCTATAGGTTTGCTGTTTCAAGGCACTGAGTATCTTACTCAGTTTCGCCTGTCAGGTCTTCGATCGAATCGATATCCATATATTCTGGAACAACGAGTCCGATTACCGTGCCTTCCATGTTGACGCCCATATCGACAATATCGTCACCATACTGTTCAAGATATGCGCCTTGAGTTGTAGGTAGCCATGGTGCAACAGTTGCATCTACTTCACCTTGAGCAAGTGCCTGGAAAAGAATGGATGGATCGACATTTGATACAGTGACATCAAATCCATGTTCTTCAAGGATCTGTGAAATGACTTGTGAAGACGCACGTTCTGAATCCCAAGGGAATGACCCAAGTTCGATTGACTGCCCGTCCACTTCATCTATACCTTCGACCCAGCTGTCAGTGAGGTCACGATTCTCTTCGATCCAGTCTGATGCCGCTTCGTCAAACTCCATATCCTGTGCATCCAGCATGATCTGCTGCATATCATCGACTTCCCAAGAGAAGTTTTCCAGGATAGCGTACGCTTCAGGCATTTCTTCTTCAAAACCTATACGGGACATGGTGTGGACAAACTCGCTGTCGCCATAAATACCTTCAGGATCCTCAAGAAACTTCAAATCATACATCTCGAACTTATAGTGTGGGGTCCAGCCGGTAACGACTAGTGGTTCTTCATTTGCTATAGCCGAGTCAATCTGACCCATCATTCCTGCAGTTGAACTTGTTTCCAGCTCCCAGTCGCCCAGGTTATCATACGCGTTCAGAGCCTGTTCAGTTGTTTCGGTAATACCAGCACCAGGTTCTATACCAGTGATTGTGTAATCCAGCTGGTCGCCTATGCTGGCGTCTTCCCCGTTCTGTGCTGCATCGTCTCCACAAGCGGCCAGGAGTAGTCCGGCTGAAGCAAGAGAAACGAGTTTTAAAGGTGTTGATTTAATCATACGTGTTGTGTCCTCCATTAGTAATTTTAGTATTTCATGAAAATTTCATTGAATTTTCACTCCGCATATTACCGTAGCATAAATAGTTGTATGACGCAAAAATTGGCAGAACAGGAAGAATCTAATAGAAGAAAATTAATCGTCTAATCGGTATAACGTAAATAATTTAAGAAATTTATTAGAATTTTCTCATTTTGTAATTCTAACCGAAACTAATGGATCGTTTCTCATTTAATCGGGATGTTTGATAGTAGAAACTGGCGCTTCGATTAATGGAGGGGTATCATGAACAGGAAGGAAATGTTAAGGAGGGAATGCAGGTGAAGAAAAGACAGTTGGGAACTACTGGAATTAAGGTATCTGAAATAGGATTTGGTGCCTGGCAGTTAGGAAATGGAACAGACTGGTCCGAAATGAGTGACTGACAGGCAGTACGACTAGTTGATGTGGCATTGGACCAGGGATGCACTTTCTTTGATACGGCACCGAGATATGGGGGAGGCAAAATTGAAATCATCTTAGGTCAGGCTCTTTCAGGGAGACGGAACAAAGTTCTCATCAGCAGTAAGTGCGGGCATCAGGCTGATAAGGTGACAAATTTTGAACCGGGCGACTTGATTAAGTTAGTAGAAGACACATTGAAGCGCCTGAATACCGAATATCTGTACAGTACCGTTATCGAAGTGATGTTCAACAACCTTTATCAGGAACCTCTGGAACAGATGACTGCGGCTTATGATAAGGGAGTAGGACTGATAGTTAAAGTGCCGCTCGACTCGGGATGGCTGACCGGAAAGTATGATGCGGACAGTACATTTACAGGAGCAAGAAGCCGCTGGAGCAAATCGGATAGCGAATATGGAGGGGCGATAGTTGATAAAGTCCGAGGAGTTATTGGACCGGACGCCTCGATGATCGATGCAGCTCTTCAGTATATTCTTTCTTACCGGGAAACAGCGACGGTTATCCCGGGTATGCGGACGAGTGAGCAGGTTAGAGGAAATCTGTCAGCGGCTGATGTGCCTATGTCAGAAGAAATGAAGCAAACGCTGAGACAATTCTGGATAGAGGAAATTGAAGGCAAAGATTTTCCATGGTAAAGCAACTAAGTAATTGATTTAAGAGTCGCCAGAAAAAATACGGGCCCATATTCCTGAAAACAGGAATCAGACCCGAAAGTCCAGCCTGCCTAGGCGTCCGCATTCATTTTTACAAAAGCTAGGCCGCCGAGTTCATTTGAAGAGATAAACCCTAGAGATCGGTAAAAGGCCTTAGTTTCTTCGCTGTCGTCGGTCATCAGAACCGTCTGCCTGATATAGTCGAATGCTTCAAGCGTCGACTGCATCAGTTTACGACCGATTCCTGACCTCTGATAGTCAGGTCTGACCAGGATATCCTGGATATAGACAATCGATGCATGGTCGCTCACCACCCGGATCAGTCCTACAAGATGATCGCCATGCCAAGCGGACTCGTAATAGGCACTGCCGTCAAGTAGTCGAGCCATTTTGTCCGGATGATCAGTATAGCCGGTCCACTCGACACTGGCATATAGATCCGTCAGTACAGAAACGGATATCGGACTGTTTGTCTTGTATGTAATAACAGGATAATTTTTAGTCATATAAGCACTCCATTTCATATTATCATGATTTAACCTTAGTATACCTGGAAAAGAGTATAATAAAACAGAAAATTGAAGAAACAGATTGATTGGAATTGACAATATTACATGACACTATCAGCCGGAAGGATGTCACCAATGACTGAACAATTACAATATGAACCGGAACTAATTTTTTATGCCGGAAGTGCACTACTAGAAGGACCCGAATGGGATGAATCGAACCAGCAGCTGTATTTTATTTCCATATCAGATGGAATCATCTATCGTTTCAATCCGGAAACAACCGAATTGACTACTTACTTAACTGATGGCCCCGTCGGAGCAGCGGTTCTTGATAATGAAGGCAAGCTCTTGTCTGCTGAAAAAAGCGGGATCTACCGTATCGATCCGGAAACAGGAGAGCGGACATTTATCTGTCAGCCTAATAAGGATGATCGACTGCGTTACAATGACGGGAAACTGGACCCCAAAGGACGATTTTTCATTGGAACAATGGGTGATGAAGAAGTGATCGAAGGCGCTGCTGCTTTATATATTGTGGAGGGTTCGGAGTATAAGGAAGTCCTCGATGGCCTGACGATTGCCAATGGACTGGGCTGGTCTGAAGATGGGGCAACTTTCTATCATGTTGAATCGGGAGAGAAAATCGTCCGATCATTTGCGTTTGACATGGACACTGGTGAGCTGTCTGGCGAGAAAGTCCTGTTTGAAGTTACAGACGGGGGCACACCGGACGGGATGTGTGTGGATCTGGACGGACATTTATGGGTTGCAGAATACGGTGGAGGCAAGGCGTGCAAATGGCACTCCACTACTGGAGAGAAACTGATGGAAGTGCAGATGCCCGTGTCCAACGTCACATCGTGCTGTCTGGGAGGGAAAGAACGGGATCACCTCTATCTGACGACCGCAAAAGAAGAGGGCGAACCCTTATCAGGGGGACTGTTTAAAGTTCGTATCAGGTAAAAAAGATAATCGAATAAGCTAAAATCTGAAAGGCAAGGTCAAATCGTTAAGCGTTTGGTCACTCTAGAATCAAATCGATTGATTCCCGATACAGCACATCCTTTTATACTCTTTGAAGTAAAAGCGAGGAAGGCCGCCCAATTCAGGCAATCTTAAACGGTCTAGTCTACTGACTGTGTCGTAAGACGCGAAATCAGCCAGGCTAGCTCTCCTTAAAGCTGTGAGTTCGCCCAGGTCTAATACAAATTAATTATGAAAAATCCGGCTGAACTGAGCCGGATTTTTTTGTCCTCATAGTTCTTTAGTGACTCGGCTAAAGTCACTTGCTGAATATGGGAGATATAATCAATATACATCTGAAGTCCCTGTCTTTTTTGTGAAAAAAAGGGTAAACTTAAGCTGACTAATTCATTTGAAGGAGGAAAGCCCATGCAACTAATGACTGACTATTTTGCCATTCTGCTGCCTTTAATTATACTGCAGCTTATTCTACTGGTTACCGCAATTGTTCATCTGGTCAGGAATGACCGGCTGTCTCAATCAAATAAGATCATCTGGGCACTGGTGATCGTTTTCGTTAATATTATCGGCCCGATTATTTATCTGATTTTTGGAAGGAAAGAAGACTGATGGCCGTACTTGAAATTGAACAGCTCAAAAAGTCATATGGGACACAGAACGTGCTTGATGGTGTCACTTTTTCAGTAGACAGCGGGTCAGTTTACGGCTTTATCGGGAAAAATGGTGCAGGGAAAACGACAACAATGACGATTGCTCTGGGTCTGCTTAAACCAGACGAAGGAACGGTCAGAATCAATGGTGAACCGGTGACATATGGGGATACAAAAACCAACAAATATGTAGGTTATCTGCCGGATGTGCCCGAGTTCTACCCGTTCCTGACTGCCGGAGAATACATGACGTTGTGCGCCGATGTCAGTGGTCTCGACAAGAAAGAGAGCAAGAAGAAGATAAGTGAGCTCCTTGAAATGGTCGGTCTGGAAAACAACAAAAAGCGAATACGGAACTATTCTAGAGGGATGAAACAGAGACTCGGAATAGCGCAGGCGCTTATCAATGATCCGATTCTGCTGATCTGTGATGAACCGACGTCTGCACTGGATCCAATCGGAAGGCAGCAGCTGTTGACTGTCCTTAAAAAAGTGAAGGAAAAGACCACAGTCATCTTTTCGACCCACATACTCACAGATGTTGAAGCAGTTTGTGACAAAGTGGCAATACTGAACAACGGAAAAATCGTCAAGCAAGGCTCAGTGGAACAACTGAAAGCAGAAGTGAAAACCAATCAGTGGACGGTGGTTCTGGAAACTGAAGAAGAAGCAGGAAGAGTGGCAGAAGCACTCGAAATACACCCGGAATTGCTGCCGGCCAAACAGACAGGCGTCAAAGTTGAAGGGACATCAGAGTCCGCAGCAGATGCCATGAGTATTATTCTGAATTGTCTTCATACTCTATCTGTCATACCAGTAAGAGTGGAACGCAAGGAGCCGACTATGGAAGAAGTGTTTATGGAGGCGATCAGATGAGAGGCTATGGCGCATTTATTCAGAAAGAAATAAGAGAAAACAGCCGGAATTATAAGTTCTTCATTCTGGGCATCATTTTTGCGATAGTGGGCCTGCTGAGTCCGTTGAGTGCGCGATTTCTACCGGAGTTGATGGAAACTCTGATGGATGAAAATATAACGATCATTCTTGCCGAGCCGACTTACATCGATTCATGGCTTCAGTTCTTCTCCAATATCAATCAGATCGCGCTAGTCGCTTTCGTCCTGGTATTCAGTCCGGTGATGGCAAAGGAATATGAAAAAGGAACCTTCATTCATATGGTCACTAAAGGCTTGCCGCGCCTGACGATTTACGGGGCTAAGCTGACCGTTCTGCTGCTCAGCTGGACGATCTTTTATCTTATCAGCTTCCTGATCACCCGGGCTTATACGCTCTATTACTTTCCGGAAGGGACAAGTGAGGGCCTGTTCATCTCGGTAGGGAGTCTCTATTTGTTCGGTCTTCTGATCATCAGTCTCCTTATGCTCTCAGGCGTCCTGTTCAGGAACAGCTATGCGCCACTCCTGGCTGTTGGCGGAGGAGTTGCCGTGTTATTTATTGGAAGTATCTTTCCAGTAATCGAAAGATGGAGTCCGCTCCAGCTTGCCACTAGAAACGTTGAAGTCCTCACCCTTCAGTCAACGGATCCGGCCTTCACTCGTGGAGCGATCATCACGCTTATGATAACCGTCATGTTCATCATAACAGGTGGCCTTGTCTTCAGACGAAAAGCTTTACAGTAACTAATGAAATAGATAATAATTCAGAAAAATGAACACCTCCCGATCCGAAGCAGACCTTATAAATGGCCTGTCAGGATCGGGAGGTGTTTTTATTGGTCGCACAGAAACTGATCAGAATATGAGCAGGATCGTACCATACATCATGTAAACTGAGCGAAGATATCCAAGCCCAAAGGCGACTCGCCTTCTACAGCTTGTTCTGTTTCACGATCGTACTCAAGATAAGGGCCGCCGGTCACGTAGACAAAAGCAGTCAGCAGATGTTTAGACTGATACTCCTGAATGGCTTTTGCCTTTTCTTCTGGAACGAAACCGATCGGTGAACCTTCGACGACGACCAGAATACGGTCTTTTTCTTTTACGTTAAAATCAACATTTACCGTCGTAATGCTTTCGTACTTGTAGACGCGTTTACTCAATGCTGTCATGTCTTCCAAGGTTCTGCCGTTATAGTAGTTCTTGAACGGATCTTCTTCTACCATTTTAGCTACGACAGTGTCTATAGTTGACTCGTCAGCCTTCAGTTCGTGTGCAGTCAGTTTGGCTTCATATTTGACAGTAATCTGATCCGTTTCTTCATTACTGACCGGTTCGCTGCTGGAAGCCGGTTTGTTTTTACCTTTAAAAAAATCAAATAGTCCCATGATGATCCCCTTTCTAAAATTACCTTTTCTTTATCTAAGAATACTGAAAGTGCCAATAATAGTCAATTTTATACATATCACTTAAAGACTCAAAACGTATGAGTTGCAGTTTGAAGACACGTTTGCCACACTGAAGTGTAGAAGATATAACTCATTTAAGGAGGTTTAATGCATGGTCGAAACTCATCGGTTTAAAGAACAGTCTCCTTTTCCTAATCACCCTTTACCAGTGATTATTTATCCGAAAGCTGTGGAGGAAGTCATTCAGGATTATTCCAATCCTGGTGAAGCAGTCAAATCATTTTTTTCTGAAAATGGCTATACGAACGGATGGGTGAATGGGATCTATGATTTTCATCATTTTCATTCAAACACACATGAGGTTCTTGGCTGCGTGTCCGGAAGAGCGACTGTTCAGCTTGGCGGGCCACATTCGAATGAATTTACTGTAGAGGCCGGAGATGTCATGCTTCTCCCAGCTGGGGTTGCACACAAACTGCTGACATCTACTGATGATTTTCAAGTGGTCGGCGCTTATCTAAATGGTGAAAGTCCGGACCTTCAACGCGGAGATGCTGTCGATTACGAGCATGTAAAACAGAGGTGTTACGACATACCCGTTCCGGAGACAGACCCCGTAAGTGGTGAAAGTGGAGCAGTTCAGAAGTACTGGGCCCTATCTACGGATGAGTAGAAAAAAATGAAAAAGCCGATGTCTTATAAGTTGAGAAAGAGCTCATCTTATCACAGACATCGGCTTTTTTTATCAATGGTATAAGGTGATCAGCTAACCAGAATCAAAACTTCTCTCGGGTTGATGATGAGTTTATTGCCGGTGATCGTTCCCAGAGGAGCTAGTCCGGCGGTGTGACGATTGGCAATGATCGTCCATTCTTTAGGCAGCGGGTAGCTGCTTCTCAGTTCAACCCGGTCGGGCTGCTGGTTGGAGTTCACCACAACAGCCATCATCGACCAGTCACCTTCCCCTGTAGTGTTTGGGATCGTATAGGCTAGAAGGTTTTCTGTCAGCTGTGAGAAGAAAACGGCGTCGCCAGTCTGATTCGTGTCATCCCGGAGTGGAGCGTACGCCTTTCTGATAGCAATCATGCCTTTATAGTAGTTGACAAGGTCGATATGCTCATAGGTGCGTGTCCAGTCAAGAAGATTGATGTCGATGGATGAACGGTAACTATTGTCATCGCCATATTTAGTCCGACCCCATTCCTCACCAGCCTGCATGAAGACACCGCCAAGAGAGGAATACAGCAACGCGGCGTTCAGTTTGTTCATCTGAATAAGATCCAGATTTCGCTCGTAAGCAGGTTTCTTAAGAGTAGATGCCACCAGTTTGTCATAGAGAGTCAGATTATCGTGAGCAGATGCATAGGTCACGACCTGACTTGGATTACGTGCCCACTGCTTTTCATCCGGCAGACGGAAACGGCCCACATCGGACTGAGTGTTAGCCAGAATACTGGCAATCAGATCATTCGTCGCATAGGCGCTGTCTTCATGTCCGTTGGCTCCCTGCAGAAAGCCACCTTTATGGGCTTCAAAGACAGGACCTTTGACCGCATCGCGGAATTCATCATTAAATATGGCTATGCCGTCCTCGAAATCACCGATATGGTATTTATCAGCAGGTTTATTAGGCTCATAAATAGCCACACTACCAGCATTCCAAGGTTCTCCGTATAGAATGACGTCACTATGGCCTCTTTCATTCAAAGTCCTTCTTAGCTTATTTATGGTATCGACATCGTGCAGGCCCATGAGATCAAAACGAATGCCGTCGATATGATATTCTTCCACCCAGTATACAATGGAATCAATGATGTACTTGCGCATCATTTTCCGTTCGCTCGCCGTTTCGTTCCCGCATCCTGATCCGTTGGATAAGGCCCCGTCCGATTCCTGACGATAATAGTAGTCAGGTACAGTCAGCTGGAACCAGGAATCGTCAAATGTAAAGGTATGGTTGTACACCACATCCAGGACCACACCGATCCCCTTCTTATGAAGACTGGCGACCATTTCTTTGAATTCTCTGATTCGACTGAGTGGATCGGCTGGATCAGATGCGTATTTGCCTTCAGGGACCATATAGTTCTTTGGGTCATATCCCCAGTTGTATGCAGGAGAAGTTTCGTCATTTTCATAATCGAAAGCAGGGAGGAGGTGAACATAATTGATTCCCAGCGCGCTCAGATAAGGCAATCCTGCGGGCTGGTCAGGCTGATCATTGACATGGACTTGATCATCAGTAAAAGCCAAATATTTTCCTCTGTGTTCTTTTTTAAACGTTGCTGATTCATCGCTTGAAAAGTCTTCGACATGAACTTCCCATATCATGGCATCAGTGATTCGTGACACTCGCTCGAAATGATCTTCTGACCATCCCTCTGGATCCGTTTCTGCTAAATCAATGACTGCCGACTTGTTTCCGTTCAAGCCGACTGCTCTGCTGTAGATATCTGCTGTCTCGGTTTCAACGCCATCGTGAATAAATGAATACGTATAAAATAATCCCTTCAGGTCCTCATTGACCGTCAGTTCCCAGACTGTGTCTTCCAGAGACATCTCGATCTGTCGGGACGATGTGTCTGCGTCAGCTGAGTCGTACAGATTGACCCAGGCCTGTTCAGCAAGAGGGGACCAGACCTTGAACGTAGAGGAAGCGGCTGTATAGGTCAGGCCCAGATCATCCTGACTGTAGCGGTTATCTTCGAGATAGGGAATGCGTTTTTCTAACGGTTGACTGCTGTTCATAGTAACAATCCTTTCTTTCTACTTATTATAAAGTATACCATGTAGATCAATGGTCAATTTAAAAGAATGATAAAAGGGCTTTCCAGCACGCTCTACCATTCTTTCAAACTATATGATGCCGATGAGTTCCAGAAGGGTCGTCCATCCAAGACTGTATAAGGCAATTGATAATGGTTTGCCCAGAAGGATGATGACTGAGACTTTTAAAACGGACATATTGGATAGACCGGCAAGGTAACAGACCACATTATCAGGCGCAAACGGGAGAAATATGACGGTGGTAAAAAAGCGTTCGAATGTCTTGCCGTTTTTTAGTTTATCTTCGTATTTTTGAATCCTGTTTTGACTGACCAGTTTTTCAAGAGCCGAGTGACCGTAACGTCTTACAATGAGAAACGCCAGAATTGAAACAATACTTATGCCGATATAATTATAGAGAACACCTATGAATGGTCCATATAAAATAACTCCTGCCGCTACGGTAATAGCTGAAGGAAGAAGCGGAAGGAAAATCTGCAGAATCTGAAGCAGGATAAATATAGCTACTGAAAATCGTCCAAAACCATGAACGTAGGCTACAAAATCTTCCCGTGAGTTGAACACGCCACCCTGCCATGCAAAATAAATAAGTATGACAGACAGGCACAAGCCGATGAGGCTCAACAGATCGATCCATTCCAGTTTACGATGCAGCTTTTCCACACAACTTCCTTCTTTCCAGAGTATACTGCTTATATTTTATCAGGGAACTAAAAAAACGCTCATAAGAACGCTTTTGTCAGTCGATCATTCGATTATGTCTACAAAGATTTTAAATGCTGCCTTATGTCCGATGACTGTCTTTTCGCCAGCCGATGTCTCAAGAGTCAATGGGCCATCATACGGTTCGATTTCAGCCAAGGTGTATTCTTTGCCTAAGTGAACCTTTTTATACAGCAGATATTCCAGAAAGTCTTCCTGATCATCGACTTCCTGTATTTTGAACCGGTCACCGACTTTGCACTCAATGAGCGGTGTAGAATGTATTTCCGGGACTGTCCCGTCCTGATTCGGGATCACTCCGCCGTGAGGATCAAATGTCGGTTCCTCCAGAAATATATTAAGGCGTTCGATCAGAAGATCAGAAGACACATGTTCCAGAAGGTCGGCATCCGCATGGACTTCATTCCAGTCGTACCCCAGTTTTTCTGCAAGAAACACTTCCCAGATCCGGTGTTTCCTAATAAGCTGATTAGCAATAAGCAGGCCTTTTTCAGTAAGCATGACGCCCTGGTAAGGCAGGTGTGTGATGAGCTCTTCCTTGAGCAGACGTGTATTCATATCTGTCACAGATGCTGCAGAAATCGAAAGCATCCGGACCAGGTCTTTATTGGTCACGACCTTTTCTTTTCCACCAAGTTCAAAAATTGCTTTAATAAAATCCTCTTTATTGGGTGTCATCGTTATACCCCTCTATCTTTTTCATTTCTATAAAAGTGTACCACATTTATCAGTTTCTAATCAAAGGGGTATTTAATTTTCGTTTCATGGTTGACTGAAATTATTTTTTAGGGTAGACTAAAAATAGTTAAAGTAAAATAACACTATTTGTATAGAAGGAGATAGATATAATGAAATGGGTAAAAGGATTAGCATTAATGGCAGGTGTCGTGTCACTGGCGGCATGCGGAAATGAACAGACAGATGAGGTTTCAGAAGATAATCCATTGAACGTTGTGGCAACTACATCAATGATCGCCGATCTAATGGAGACAATCGGTGGAGAAAAAGTGTCAGTAGAAGGTCTGATGGGTCCCGGAGTCGATCCGCATGAGTACCAGCCGTCCACATCTGATGTAAATGCCATGCAAGAAGCAGACATTGTCGCGTATAATGGATTAATGCTTGAAGCAGGTTTTGTGGAAGCCTTTGAACAGTTGGATGAAAGAGGAGTCTCTACCATCGTCATGGCAGATGCCTTGAATGAAGGAGATCTTCTCGTTCCGGAAGAAGATGAAGAGGATCTGGAGTATGATCCGCACATCTGGTTCAGCGTTTCTCATTGGGAAACAATCACAACTTATGTGGCAGACCAGCTGAGTGAAAAAGATCCGGACAATGAAGACTATTACCAGGCGAATGCGGAGGCGTATTTAGTTGAACTGGGAGAATTAAGAACGTATATTGAAGAAAGAATTGAAGAAGTACCGGAACAGTCCCGTTATCTGGTGACGGCACATGATGCGTTTCAGTATTTTGGGGAAGAATTTAATTTTGAAGTGGTCGGTCTGCAGGGATTGAATACACAGACAGAAGCGGGAACTGGAGACATCAGTCAGCTCGCGGACTTCCTGGTAGATAACGAGATCAATGCGGTATTCGTTGAAAGTTCTGTTTCACCAAGAAATATCGAAGCGCTGATCGAAGCAGCCGGAAGCAGAGGTCACGAGGTAGTCAATGCCGGAGAACTGTATTCCGATGCATTAGGCAGTGAAGAAGACGATGCAGAAACCTACATTAAAATGTACCGTGCCAACATTGATACGATCGTTGACGGTCTGGCTGACTAAGTTCAGCTGAGTACAGCAGGTTTTTAACAGAAAGAAGGAACAGGTGTGGATGATAAACAGGCAATTTCAATCGAACATTTGACGGTCGCTTATGATGCGAGACCGGTCTTGTGGAATATTACCACAGGATTTAAAGAAGGCCGTCTCACGGCGATCATTGGACCAAATGGAGCAGGAAAGTCGACTCTGATCAAATCAGTATTGAATTTTCTTCAACCTATCACTGGGACAGTAGCCTTTTCCATACAGAATGAACAGAATGTTCCTTACAAGAAAATAAAAAATAAAGTAGCCTATGTCCCTCAGAATACTTCAGTCGACTGGGACTTCCCAGCTACCGTTCTGGATGTCGTTCTGATGGGCAGATATGGCCACTTAGGCTGGCTGAAACGACCAGGAAAGAGAGATAAAGATTTATCAAAACAGATGCTTTTAAAAGTCGGGCTGCCGACTTTTGCCTCCCGTCAGATCAGTCAGCTGTCTGGCGGTCAGAGGCAGCGTGTGTTCCTGGCACGTGCGCTGGCTCAGGAAGCGGATATATATATAATGGATGAACCGCTCTCGGGTGTTGACATGAAAACTGAACGCATCATCATGAAACTTCTGAAAAAACTGGTTGAGCAGGGCAAGACCGTTATTGTCGTTCATCACGACTTGCAGACGGTTGAAGACTATTTTGACGACGTGGTGTTCATTAATCGCGAAGTCATTGCTCAAGGGCCAGTTCAAGAGGCGTTTACTCAAGGAAATATTGATGAAACTTATCATCAGGATCGAAACCTGGGAGAAGGTGAAGGCTGATATGCTGGAACAGATCAGATTGCTGCTGAATGACTACACGTTTCAAGTCGTTGCTTTAGGCACCGGCTTCTTAGGGCTGTTAAGCGGAGTGATCGGAACCTATGCGACATTAAGAAAAGAAAGTCTGCTTGGGGATGCATTGAGTCACGCTGCCTTACCCGGAATTGGGATCGGCTTTATTCTTATACAAAGAAAAGAACTGTCTGTACTGATGCTTGGGGCAATCATTTCAGGATTGATCGCTACGGTGATTATTCAGACTATGAGCAGGAAGACCGTGGTCAAACTCGACAGTGCCTTGTCACTGATCCTGTCCAGCTTCTTTGGTCTGGGTCTCGTCATCCTGACTTCGATACAGAATAATCCGAATGCTCAACAGGCTGGACTAAGCAACTTTATTTTCGGGCAGGCGAGCGCTATGCTTCGAAGCAATGTCCAGTTGATCGGTCTGACCGGACTGGTCCTGCTCGTTCTGGTAGCATTGTTCTGGAAGGAATTTAAAGTATTTACATTTGATCCGATGTTTGGACGGACATTAGGCTTCTCAAGTAAGATCGTTGAATCCCTGTTGTCGACAATGATTGTTGTAACCATTATTTTAGGACTGGAGTCAGTAGGGGTCATCCTGATCAGCGCATTGCTGACCGGTCCATCAGTAGCCGCCCGTCAGTGGACGAACCGGTTGAGTCTGGTCATGCTGCTGGCAGCAGGTATTGGATTTGTTTCCGGTGTGACGGGAACATTTATCAGCTCTATGGGGGCTCGAATACCAACAGGGCCATCGATCGTAGTCGTTGTCAGTATGTTCGTGTTCCTCAGCCTCTTTATATCTCCCGGAAGGGGAATACTGGCTAGACACATGGCCTACAGAAAGAGGCAGAAAGTATTTATGAAACAGATCAGAAGTCTGGAGGAGTGAGCGCGATGAGCATGATCAATGAAATAACCCTGATAGCAATTATTGTTGCCGTCGCCTGTGCGCTTCCAGGTGTCTTTCTGGTGCTGAGAGGAACCACAATGGTATCCGATGCAATCACACATACAGTTCTGCTCGGAATCGTTCTGGCCTTCTTCATTACACAGGATCTGAACTCGCCTCTTTTGATGATTGGAGCTACGCTTGTCGGGGTGGCGACGGTCTGGGCAATAGAAGCGCTCCAGCAGACTAAGCTCTTGTCCAACGATGCCGCTATCGGTATTGTTTTTCCATTATTTTTCAGTATAGCGATCATTTTGATTACACGCTATGCCGGAAACGTTCATTTGGATGTAGATTCAGTCTTGATGGGGGAACTGGCCTTTGCGCCTTTCAGACGTCTGATGTTCTTCGGTTTAGATGTAGGACCGAGAGCGCTCTGGACAATGCTGGTCATCCTGCTGATCAACAGTCTCTTTATTGGATTGTTCTATAAAGAGCTGAAAATCACAACGTTTGATGCAGGCTTTGCTGCAGCAATAGGGTTCTCACCGGTACTCATCCACTATGGGCTGATGACCCTTGTGTCTCTGACTGCCGTTGGCGCCTACGATTCAGTAGGATCCATTCTGGTTGTGGGATTCATGGTCGGTCCTCCGCTGGCGGCCTTTCTACTGACAAACAAGCTGCATGTCATGATTGGTCTGACAGCTGTAATGGCAGTGATCAACAGTATAGCAGGAGTGCGGCTGGCTTTTATGCTTGATACGACGATTGCGGGAATGATTGCTGTGGTGACAGGAGTCACAACTTTACTTGTTTTTGTCTTTTCTCCGGAAAAAGGACTGATTAAAGCTACGGTCAACCGAAAAAGAGAGCAGAAGAAAATCGAACAGCGTCTTCAGGAGATAAAATAATAAGATTGGTCGGTAGGAAAATATCTTAAAGAAGCAAAATAAATCTGGATCATGAGTCCCTGCTGTTATGGGTCAGGGCTGCTCATGCTCCAGATTTTTTATATTTATAGTGAGTCGAGGGATTAACTGTTAACGTCTTGAGGCTGAACGGCATGCGAAGCTTTTATTATTATAGCGTCGTTTTTCGTTTGATGAGCTTGAATGACAAGGGCTTTAACTCATCGACGGGCTGATTTAATGTCTGAAGAAGCAGACGGCAGGCGTTTTTCCCCTGTTCCTCGATCGAATAATCGATAGTAGTCATATCCATCACATCGCTGACATCCAAGTTATCGAATCCAATGACGGATACATCTTCAGGTACACGAATTCCTTTCCTTCTAAGTCGGGAAACGACAAGCGCTGCAATGGAATCGGAATGAGTGACCACTGCATCAGGTTTGACTTCAGTTGATTCGTACCATCTGATAAAGTCATCGACTTTTTCAGATGTGACTGTATCAATGAAGAGGTCAGGATTATGCGGATCGATCTGATGGTCTCTGCAGAAGTCTGTATAGGCATCGATCCGCCGATGGGTGTTGAGCCCTTTAGGTGTCCCGTATAAATTGAGGATTTGACGGCATCCGGTTTCCCACAGATAGTCTAGAGCGAGGCGATGTCCCTTATAATGATCGATGAAGACAGAAGGAATCTGTTCAGAATCGACATTGTGTAAGGTGACAACTGGACCAAAGGAAGCATATTTTTCCAGAACAGACCAGTCATTGGCACGGTAAATCAGGAAAATGCCGTCCAGCTGCTTAGATTTCAGCAGGTCAAAAGCTTCCCTTTCTCTTTTCTTATCCCCATTTGTAACGAAGAGGGTCGTTGTATAGCCGTTCGCGTAAGCAGTAGAGATAAATGAATTGATTCGGGCTACTGCAGTATCATTGAACTGTGTACTGATGATCCCGAAGTTTTTAGTTGATCCTGTTCTCAGATGCTGGGCATTTTTGTTTGGGCTGTAGTTCAGCTGCTCAATGGCATCTTCTACTTTACGTCGGGTCTCTTCACCAACATATCCGCTAGAATTGATGACGCGGGAAACAGTAGCGGATGACACCCCAGCGTGTCGGGCAATATCCAATATCGTTGGCATTCGTGCACCTTCTTTCCTTGCATTCATTATATCAGATATTCTTTAGGCTTGTGAAAATGAAAAAACTGCCCGTCATATATCCTGGAGAATCTTGAGCTCCATGGTACATGACGAGCAGATGTAAAGTGTTATCGGCTGAAGAGCGCGGATAAGTAAGTGAGCCATTTATTTAAAGAAGTATGATCTTCTTTAATTTTTTCCTGTTCACTGCTGATGGACAGGAGTTCATTTTGAGCATGAACAGGTTTGCCACTTAGTGAAGCTTTTTTATAAAACCCGTCACTAGTCAATATCCAGGCTTTCGTATTGTCATAGAGATAAAGCTTGAGAATAGAGAGAATGTGAGATTTCAAAGGTGGTTCCAGTACTGGAAAAGCTATCTCGACGCGCTTAATCATATTTCTTGTCATCATATCGGCGGAAGAGAGGTAGAGGTTTTCCTCGCCATTATGATAGAAGTAATAGACTCGGCTGTGTTCAAGAAAACGACCCACAATACTTCTCACCGTAATGTTTTCACTTACACCAGGAATACCTGGAATCAGACAGCAGATCCCTCTGACGATCAGCTCGATTCTGACCCCTGCCTGACTGGCTTCATACAGTTTAAGCAGCATTTTCTTGTCGGTCAATGAATTCATTTTAGCAATGATATGGCCGTTTCCGTATCTTGTGTGCAGCTTGATTTCCTTTTCAATATTTTCAATGAATGCATCCCTGATATCAAAAGGGGAGACATGCAGATAGTGATAGTCGGGCTGTTCCGAATACCCGCTCAGATAATTGAAGAAATCGAAGACATCCTGAGTGATTTCATTATTCGATGTAATAAGACCCATGTCCGTATAGAGTCTAGCAGTCTGTTCATTATAGTTTCCGGTCCCAAGATGGACATAACGCCTGAACCCGTCCGTCTCTTTTTTTATGACCAGAGTGGCCTTGCTGTGGGTCTTCAAACCTTTTACACCATATAATATATGAGCACCGGCTTCTTCCAGCTCCTTGGCCCAGTGGACATTATTTGCTTCATCGAACCGTGCTTTCAGTTCTACAAGAACAGTCACCTGGATGCCTTTTTTTGCTGCGTTCTTCAAAGCTTCAACTAAAGGGGAATTATCGCTGACCCTGTATAGAGTCTGCTTGATGGAGACTGTCCGGTCGTCTTCGGCTGCTTCCTTGACAAAGGAGATGATCGGATCAAAAGCATCAAAAGGATGATGGAAAAACAGATCCTTTTTTCTTGCCAGCGCATAGACTGACTGCTTTTTCAGCTCAGCTGGATAGTTTGGCTCAAATGGCTTGAAGGATTCTGTTATCCCTTGCTCCTTCAAAAGAGGGATGACTTCACTTAAAAAAGTCAGATCCAGCGGGCCATTCAGGGTATAGATATCCCGCTGCTTGATAGATAGAGCCTTTTTAAGCAAGGCCACGTCCTCATTAACTGAAACTGCACTCTCTCTCCGGTCGATTTCGAGCCTCACAGCCATTCCGTTTTTACGTTTCTCCAGATAGTCTTCAATGGCCGAAAGCAAGTCATCTGCGCCGTCTTCCTGAATCTCCAGATCGGCATTTCGTGTAATACGGAAAGTGAAGGAGTACGTGACATCGTAGCCTTTGAAGAGGTCAGACAAAAACGAATAAATCAGGTCTTCGATCAGCAAGAGATAGGTATGCTCGTTGTTGTGAACAGCATACACCCTGGACAGTCGTTCCGGAACTGGCACGATGGCTATGAACGGCTCACCGGACCGCTTCAGTTTGACGAACAAGTGCAATACTCCATCGCTCAGATGAGGAAACGGACGATAGGCATCGATGCCGTAAGGAGTGATAGCCGGCTTGATTTCTCTTTCGAAGATGGCTTGGGCCTTATTTTTATCACTTTCGTTCAGTTCCCAAACTGATTTGAAATAAAGCCCCTTTTCATTCAGCTGCTTTCTTTTAAGGTCAAACAGATCATACTGGCGGCGCACATTGATCCGGTTTTTCTTAGTGATCTCCTGAAGCTGCTTTTTAGGCGACCACATCTTTTTCGTGTCCGGTTCTTCAACCCCCATTTTCTCCTGATCCTGAAGTCCCGCGACCCTTACTTTATAGAACTCATCCAGGTTTGATGCCCCAATGGATAAAAAAGTCAGCTGCTCCAATATAGGATTGGCAGGATCGTTCGCTTCTTCAACGACACGGGCATTAAAATCGAGCCAGGACAGCTCTCTGTTCTGGAAGTAAATCGGATCATCAATCAAGATTTCTCTACTGCTCATACTTATTCCTCCGCTTTGATAGAGCCTTCAGTCACACTCTTAAGTGAAATAGTCAGTGGTTTGCCAAGAACTCGTTCGAAATGGTTCTTATGCTTGTTTACCCGATATTCTTCTGCAATCGCATCACCCATATATGTCACATCCAGACGGTAGTCATCCCCGTCTTCCTCGAGAGCCATATCCTGAACAAAATTGACGTGTGAATCATTCAGCGCCTCCGCAAACTTGATGATGCATCCCAGATGAAGCAGGGCTTCCTTTTCATCATCGCTGAACCAGTCGTCTACTGTTTTTACATATTGTTTGAACAGTGATCTGTTTTTATAGCTGGCCAGCAGAGCCAGTCTGACCCTGTCTTTGTGACTGAATCCATGAAGATTCGTATTGGAAATGATGTAGAATGTGTGCTGCGATTTGGAATCATCTTCTATATAACTGCCCAGGTAATATAAAGTTGCTCCATAATGAAGAAAATAGAGTTGCTCTTCGCTGACTTTCAGGATACCTTTTTCCTTTAAAAGAGTAATGAGCTGGTCAGCGAGCATGATGCGCTGATGGGCACTGATCGGGCGTATATCATACTGTTTGAACAGGCGCTGAACAGTCTGACGCTTCACACCGTAAAGATCATAGGGCTCTTTGTACTCTTTGTTGAGCCGTTCAAGGATAATGCCTTCACGCAGACCTCGGTTACTGATGGCAAAGCTTGGAGCAGCCATCACATCAACTAGTTCCTTGAAGACAATCCCTGCTGGAATGATGATGTCCCGGCGGTCCCCGCTTAAGCCATCAAGATCGCTCAAGTCGTCCATAGAACTGTCTACTAGCAGATCAAAGGTGTTTTCCAGCTCATCGGGTGTCATCTGATATTCATGAATACCGGCAATTGGGTAGTCGGTCTGACGCTGGTTGATTTCAGCATAGTTACGTGCCGACCCACCGATTCCGATCAGAGGCACCTGCGCATTGGGCACCCACTCAAGCTGCTTGAACTGATCTCTGATCCACTTGGTGGCTTTCTCAATAGCCTTTTTGTCATTGTGCTTTTTGTCCGAGAAAAACTGTCGTCTTAAAGATACCGTTCCGAAAGGGAAACTGTGTACTTCCTTGACTTCTTTGTCTTTGAAAAGGGTCAGTTCAGTACTCCCCCCACCGATATCGATACTGATTCCATCCATAAGGTCCATAGTATGCCGGACTGCATAGTTTCCGTAATACGCTTCTTTTTCTTCCGCAAGCAGCTCCAGTTCCAGCTGGAGGGCCTCTTGTACCCGCTGGATGATGGTGTCACGATTCGCTGACTGACGAACAGCAGCAGTAGCTATTGCCTTCAAATCTTTTATAGCGTAACGTTCAGCTATTGCAGTAAAACTTCTGAGGACAGCCAGGAGTACGTCGATACCCTCATCAGACATCTTCTTGCTGTCGTCCAGATACTGGACAAGCCGGGCAGGTGTCTTGATGTTCTGCAGCTCGGTCACTCCTTGATAGTCGTCCATTTCGAAGATGACCAGTCGTATTGTATTTGATCCCACATCTATTAATCCAAACCGTTCATTAGCCATAATGCACGCTCCAATCTCCTTTTTATCTTTAAAACGCTTGATTTCTTAACTTAATCATACTAAAAGCGAGAAGGCTATGTCTAAAATCAGACCTTTTTTACGATTATATTACAAAAAACAGGAAAGCGATACCATAACTGGGTTTGATTACAATAGCTACAAGTATACAGCTTAATATTTATGAATATTTTGACTTTCTGTAACAAATTGTAAGAATATAGAAATGTACTTCATACAATTTCTCGGTATAATAGCGTGGCATTGAACAACTTATTTTAAGATATCTCAAATTCAAAAGAGAAAGGATTGTTCTTTAAGCGATGACAAAGAATATAGTGGGGATGGTTGTAGCAGTACTGGCCTTCCTGTCCTTAGGTCAAGCAACCACTGCATCAGCCCAGACGCTAGAAGCTATTCGGGAGCAGCAGGAACAAACTCAAGAAGAAATTGATTCATTACAGAAGGAAGTCAATACCGTGCTTGAAGAAGTGAGCGTATTGAGTACAGAACTGGCTGAACTGGATGTAGAAATCGAGGAAAAGCTGGAAGAAATCGGCCAGACTGAATCTGAAGTCTCAGCCCAGGAAGAAATCGTTGAGGCGAGAATGGAACAGGCAAGACAGCGTCTGCAGTCTCTTCAGTTAAATAAGTCCACTCAGAACATTGTATTGACTATACTTGAATCTGAAAGCCTGTCTGATTTATTTAATCGTGCTCTTATTATTATGCGTCTGACAGATGCAGGCAATCATCAGCTGGAACTGGCTGAAGAAGAAGTTCAAGTACTTATTACTTTACAGGAAGAACTTGAAACGGCACAGCAGGAACTTGAAGAGAGACGAGTACTGGCTGCTTCACAGAAAGAAGTCTTTGACGGAAAAGTTTCCGAGCTGCAGGCTCTGATCAGAGATAATCAGTCTCAGCTGACTGAACTGATCGAAAGAGAAGCAGTAGAAGAAGCGAGAATCGAAGAAGCGCGTCGAGTGGCTAGAGAAGAAGCTGCGAGAGCTGCTGCAAGAGCAGAAGCCGAACAGCAAACTGAAGTATCGGTTTCTTCTTCAGACAGTTCAAGTGCACAAGCTGCCGAACAGACTGCATCAAACAGCTCATCTTCAAAGTCAAGTTCAGCTTCAGGTTCTAGTTCAAGCAATAATTCTAACTCAGACTCAAGTTCAAACAGCAGCCCGGCCCCTGCACCAGCTAAGCCGGAAGTAAGTTCCGGTAGAACGTTACGTGTTCAGGCTACAGGCTATTCAACCGCGCAGCCTAACTTAAGCACACACACGGCAACTGGAATCGATTTGAGAATCAATCCGCGCGTCATAGCAGTCGATCCTTCTGTCATTCCTCTAGGATCGATGGTAGAAGTTGAAGGCATGGGTGTTTATATTGCTGGAGACACAGGTGGAGCAATTAGAGGAAACATCATTGATATCCATTTCCAGACAGTAGGAGAAGCACTGAGCTGGGGAAGACGAAGCGTAACGATTCGAGTACTGGATTAACCTCATTACATTATTATAGAAATCGGCCCATTGGAGACTAGTACTTCTCCAGTGGGTTTTTTTATTGTTGTGGACTAAGTGAACGAGGTCAGATTATGGAGTTGGTTTAATAATCCTGACATTCGGGGGACTGGCCCTCCATGACAGGACCAGAGACTTCTCTATTGACCTGTAACAGTGTTCTGATTCAATGGAAGCTGATTTCGAGAAATCAAGCAGTCATTATTAGATAAAGAAGACTTATTTGCTTTATAAAATGGAATGGTGTTTAATCTAAAGAGAAAGAGATTCTGAAATAGAGTTGACTAATGAACAAGGAGAATAGCATGTATTCTAAAAAACATTTAATGGATTGTCTCGACCATTTGAGGATTGAAAAAGAAGGGACACTACTGGTTCATTCGTCCTATAAAAGCATAGGGGAGGTGAATGGACGAGCTGATACTGTTCTGGATGCCTTGAGCGACTATATGGCAGACGGTCTGCTTGTCCTTCCGACTCATACGTGGAAGTACATCAGCAAGGACAACCCTGTCTTCGATGTCAAGAAGTCGCCGTCCAATGTGGGAATCCTGACTGAACTGTTCAGAAACCGGGAAAACACGATCCGATCGGAACATCCGACTCATTCGGTAGCGGCCCTGGGGAAAGATGCGGCCGCCTTTACAGCAGGTGAATACAAGCATGATACCCCCTGCGCCAGAGAGTCGGTCTGGGGAAAAATCGTTGACAGAAAGGCAAAGATTCTGTTAGTCGGTGTAGATCTGACTAGAAACACGTTTATTCACGGTATTGAGGAATGGCTGGATATCCCGGGCAGAATGACGGACAATCATGAAGAACTGTTTAGTGTCCTCAATTCTGGAGAAAAAGTTCGGGTGCCCTCACGCCGTCACTGTGGATTGTCGTGGTCTGAGCATTTCTGGAAAGTCAATGATCTCCTGATTGAAGAAGGGGCGATGAAAACTGGACGATTCGGGGATGCAGAAACACGAGTTGTGGACGCACATATGACGACGGTGCTGCTGACTGAACTGCTGGAAAAGCACCCCGAGCTATTTACGGAGAATAAGCCGCTGGAACCGGAGTGGCGCTGTTATTTTAGAAACAAACGTATGAACTAAGCTGGAAAAGAGGCGGATTTATGAAACTGACGATCAGAAAACGAACCCTTGGAACTATCCCTCTGCTGGAAGTGGTGCAGAAAGAAAATAGAAACGAGCTACTCCCTCTGATAGTTTATTACCACGGCTGGCAGTCATCTAAGGAGCTGGTGCTTACCCAAGGTAGGAAGCTGGCACAGGCCGGTTTTCGCGTTCTTCTACCGGATGCAGCCAATCACGGGGACCGTTACCAGGAAATGACCCGTATTCCTTCGCTGACTTTTTGGCAGAGCATCCATACCAATCTGTTTGAATATGGTTTTATTGTCAATCACTTCAGAAAGCTCGGCCTGGCTGACGACCGTATTGGCGTAGGCGGGGTATCCATGGGTGGATTCACTACCTGTGCTCTCCTGACACATAATCCGGAAATCAAAGCTGCAGCCTGTGTCATGGGCTCTCCGAAACCGGTCGCTTATCGTGACAGAATACTGAAACGGGCAAAAGAAATGAATCGGTTTTATCCTCATGATTATGAATCGCTTCTTTCCTGGATCCCTTCGTACGATTTGTCTCTGAGGCCTGAAACACTGGCCGGACGCCCTCTTCTGTTCTGGCACGGCACGCAGGACCGCATCGTTCCTTACGAAGATACGGCGGCCTTTATTAAGGAAAATCAGATTCCAAATGTCAGGTTCATTGAAGAGGGCGAGAAGCACCTAGTCAAAGGCCCGACAATGGATGAAATCACTTCATTTTTTGTCAGGGAAATGACCAGCCAGTCCTGAAAATCTGAATAATAGAAGACACCTCTGCTTCCCGACCAGTGTAGTAACTGAACGGGACAGCAGAGGTGTCTTTTAAAAAAACTGTTTGTATTAAAAGGCTGTCAGTTCCCACACGATGTGGTCGCCTTCTTCGGGAACGAAGCCCGAAGCACCTACATTGACAGTTTCCTCGTTAACTTCATATATCCAGTAAAGATTTTCTTCAGGAATCTGGTCTATGCCCTCGATAGACTCAATAAAGCCATCATCAGTCACAATCAGATCGTAGTGCTGACTCATGATATCGAGTAGTGTAGAATCGTCAGTGACATCGAGAGCATCATCGGCAATGATTTCATTGTCAACTACTAGAGTCAGTTGAATTTCTTTATCCAGATCAGCGGTTGTCGGGTTATTGGATGCAAGTCCTGAATACCATAGTCCTAGAACTAGCAGGATAACAAAAACGGACACACCGATAAGGTATTTCTCTTTTTTATTCATTCATTTCTCCTTTTTTTGAGTGGACCGTTTCTCAAGAGCTGAGGCATCCGCCATTTTAAAGACTCTCATACATGCCGGGTAAAGGATGGGGAAGAAGACCGAATTTCCTGCAGCATGAAGCAGATCATACCCTAGGCCGGAAAGATAATAAGGCATAAGAATGTTCCAGCCGATAATCGGGGCCTGTATGACTGACACCACGAGGCCATATAAAATGCCTAGAAAGGCCACGTAGATCTGCAAATAGATGAGTGGTGTGTTCCGATGACTGTCTTTAAACATATGAGAAAGCAAAATAAGTGCAGCAAACCCACCGATTTGAGCCACCGTCCATGGGCCCATACCCAGATACAGGTTCGTGATGAGTACGGAAAGCAGTGCGACCGTCAGCCCCATCTTCCAGCCATAATAAAAAGTGATACATATCAGAAGAACAGTCATCGGCTGAACATTTGGAATAAATGAAAAAGTCAGTCTGCCCACAGAAACTAGACTGGTCAGTAAGGCTATCCTTGTCAGAGCATACGTTCTTCCAGAAGCCGAAGACCTGTTAAATTTTGACTGTCCAGTCATACGACATCCTCCTCAAGAGTCAGTAATGGCTTCAACTAAAACATTCATCTCAGATCCACTTTGTGACGTACTGTTTTCTATCATACAAAAGAATACACTGAAAGACAATGAGGAAAACGCACCCCCTGAGCATAAGAAAGGGACGCGCTATTTTTATCGAAGAATCAGTATGCACCACGGATGTAGTCATGAACATTATCCCAGTAGAATGTGCTCAGTTTATCCAGAATTGGGAAGAGATCTGTATTTTTGAGCACGTCCAGAGGGGCACAATGAATCTGGTACAGATCGATCTGCTCTTTGTTCAGATGTCTCAGACTGTTTTCCAGGTAGCTTCTGACCAGTTCTTTAGAATAGTTGGACGGGTCATTGATGATTAACTTTTAGTAAGTAAACAGATGGGCCTGTTCTCGAAAAGCTGACAAATGTTCCCATTTCTGGTAAAATAGACTGGACATTTATGAGGATTGAAAGGAGTGAAGGGGAACATGAAAGAGAATTATATCGATTTTTACAGAGGGAAAGACGAAGAGGCTTTTCTAAGTGCCTGGGAAGCCGAGCACGGAAAGCTGTCTGACGAGGCGATCGATGACCTGTACGCAGAAATTGCCGATGCTGTTGACGAAGCAGTGAAGAACGGGACGCATGAACTGGGGGAGTCCTTCAGTTATAAGAACGTAAAAGTCGGACGATCAGACTTCAATACGTTCCATTCGCTTTATATTTTTGAAGAGTCCAACTAATTTAATCAACTGAAAGAAGGGGGGTGCTTTTTTGACTACGGAAATCATCGAACATAAACTACAGCTGCTGACTGATCTGCCAGGCTGTTATATCATGAAAAACAGCAATGACGAGATCATTTACATCGGGAAGGCCAAGAATCTGAGAAACAGGGTCCGGTCTTATTTCAGAGGCGAACATACGGGAAAGACCAAACGTCTGGTAGAAGATATAGTAGATTTTGAAACGATCGTGACCGGCTCAGACAAGGAAGCCCTGCTTCTTGAGGTCACCTTGATTCAGAAACATCAGCCTAAGTATAATATCCGGCTGAAAAGAGGGACCAGTTATCCTTATCTTAAAATAACTAATGAACGGGATCCTCAGCTGGTGATAAGTTCAGAAGTTGAACAGGATGGGGGCTATTATTTTGGACCTTACCCTGATGTCTGGGCGGCTTCCGAAACAAAGCAGCTGATCCAGAAAATCTATCCATTGAGAAAATGCAACGGTCATCAGAAACGGGCTTGTCTCTATTATCATATCGGCCAATGCATCGGACCTTGCGATCATGAGGTCTCGAAAGAAGAATATGATGCTCAGATCGCCCGGATCAAGTCATTTCTGAATGGAAATGTCACAGATATCAAGCGGGATCTGAAAGATAAAATGCAGGAAGCGGCTGAAGAGATGAACTACGAGCGTGCTGCCGAGTTCAGAGATCAGATATCCTACATTGAACGGACCGTTGAAAAACAGTCCATTATATCAAACAATTTCACGCCGCGTGACTTTTTCAATTATTACATGGACAAAGGCTGGATTTCTATCCAGGTCTTTTTTGTGCGCCAGGCTACACTCATAAAGCGGGAAGCCACGATGTTCCCGATTTATGACACCCCAGAAGAAGAGCTGATGAGTTTCATGCTGCAGTACTATCAGGATAAAAACAACCAGAAACCTAAGGAAATTTATGTCCCTGAGACAGTCGATCAGGCACTTCTGGAAGATACGCTCGATACGAAAGTTCTAGTGCCTAGAAAAGGCCGGAAAAAAGAACTGCTTGAGCTGACCGGGAAGAACAGCGAGCTGGCTCTGAAAGAAAAGTTCCGTCTGATAGAAATGAAAGAACGCAAGACGACCGGAGCCATTGAGGAACTGTCCAAGGCGATGGGGCTTCCTTACATCGAACGGATCGAAGCGTTCGACCACTCGAATATTCAGGGATCCAATCCGGTTTCCGCCATGGTCTCTTTTAAAGACGGGAGCCCGGACAAAACTAATTACCGGAAGTATAAGATAAAAACGGTCGTCGGGAGCAACGAGTATGCGACGACGCAGGAAGTTATCCGGCGCCGCTACAGCCGGCTGCTGAAAGAAAAGAAACCTCTGCCGGATCTGATCATGATGGATGGAGGAAAGATTCAGGTAAATGCAGCCAGGGATGTGCTTCAAAATGAACTGTCGCTCATGATTCCTGTCGCCGGCATGGTCAAGGACAATAAGCACCGGACAGCCGGACTTATTTTTGGAGATGAACTGGAACCGGTGATTCTCGATCCAAGGAGCCAGGCTTTTCACCTTGTTCAGCGTGTGCAGGAAGAGGTCCACAGATTTGCCGTTACCTTCCACCGAAATGTGAGGAGCAAGAACAGCTTTACCAGTCAGCTGGATGACATCGAGGGCGTGGGTCCGAAAACCCGTACGAAAGTCCTGCGTCATTTCAAGTCAATGAAACGCCTGCGTGAGGCAGAACTTGAAGAGCTGACTAAGTTGGGGATTTCAAAACCAGTCGCTGAACGGATAAAGCAGACACTTGAAAATTCAGCTTCAAAAACATAATTGAGGAGTTTTAATATGATCAGAGAAGCATCCCGTCAAGATGCGGAAGCAATCGTTGATTTATTTAAAGTGATTCTGACAGATATGGAACTGCCGATCATGGCTCAAGTAACTTGGGATGATCTGCGGCCTGCAATGGTTCATGCTGTTCGAAGTGAATCGTTTATTCAAGGGTACAAAAATGTCCTTTTAAAAGAGATCGATGGAGAAATAGCCGGTTTCTGCTTTTCCTACCCAGGGGGAAGTGCCCATCAGTATGATCAGCTGTCAGACTTGATATCGGCCTACAACCTCCCTCCTTTTGAAACATTTATCGAAGGTGAGACTTTCGAAGGCGAATGGTATCTTGATTCCATCGTAACGAAGGATACGTTCAGAGGAAAAGGAATAGGTAAAGAACTGATGCAGGCGGTTTATGACAAAGCGAAATCAGAAGGCTTTACAGTGGTCGGACTCAATGTCGACCATGATAATCCCCGGGCTCTGAAGCTTTACGAAGCACAAGGCTTTCAGAAGGTAAAGGAAGTCATGATTGCCGGCCATCATTACGATCATATGCAGAAGAAGGTATAGACAGAAATACTGGTATAATTGTGAACTGACCGAGTGATCAGTTGCAAAGTGGACAGGACTGATATTTAAAAATAAGCCCGAAGACTGGGATAAATGCAGTCTTCGGGCTTATTATAATTTTGGAGTCACTTGTTTGACCAGAGCAGTCTTTTTACTCTCAGCCAGACCGGCTGCATGAAACTGAGACTGTATTTCTGCTGCTTCATATCATTCCAGACAGTGGATTTATTCTGACCGTAGTGATCCAGCAGCTGAGAAATGAGACAGGCTACAGGTGCAATTTTCTCATTCTGAAAATCGAGGATATAAAATTCTCCAGTGAATGACACGCATTTTTCGATAGATAGAATCTGCTTTCCGAATCGTTTGACGGAGAAAATTTGTTTATCGTAATCACCGGTGATAATCCAGTTGAGTCGTGTAACTGTAAAGTATGGGTGAGCCATTCCACGAAGACCTTGACGTTTCTTTATTGTTCCGATTTTCTTTCCATCCTGAAACAGACGGAACTTAGGAAAAACAGAGAGCTTGACTTGTCTGGCTTCTACGATTCGTTTTCCGTCCATAGAGTAGACAGTCAGACTGTCTCCGAGTCTGCCCCATTTTCCGACAATCAGGTATATTTTTTCACCTGCAGTATCTTTTACGATCATCCGGTCCTGCAAGGTCTGGTATTCCTTGTTGACAAATAGCCGAACCATTTCTATCACCTCTAGTTCGTCAAACGTGTACCGTGCTTTTATTTATTATACCACTATTACATAAGATAGAAAAAAAGAAAAACTTCACGTGCTGTTCAGTTTAAAAATGAAAAAGAGTGCCTCAAAAAGACACTCTCGAGAATTACCGGTGGCGTGCTTCAGTCACAGCTGTCAGATCGTTGAGCGCTTTGACTACCGCATCGAGCTTACTTTCCATGCGGTGAAGCAGCACTAGTGAAATGAAGATAGGAAATCCTACATTAGCAATCATGTCGATCATCGCCGGAAACCAGTCAGTCCCAGACATAACAGTCAGCCTCCTTTCTTCCATATATAGGTAATAACGGAGAAAAGGGCTGAACTGTAACCCGTTTGAAAGGATTAAATATCCGACTGTCTGTTCAGTCTGTAGCCGCTGTGAAAAACTGGGCCAACATACTCATTGAAGGCAAAGCCTGCCTGCATCGCTTCTGTCACAAAGTGTTTAGCTTTTCTGACCGCTTCGACAGGATCCAGTCCTTTTGCAAGACCAGCTGTGATGGCTGCGGCAAATGTACAGCCGGCTCCGTGACTGTTTGCAGAAGGGATTTTTCTTGCAGTCAAAGTAGTAAAGGATTCGCCGTCGAAGATCAGGTCAACAGCCTCTTCTCCTTCAAGGGCTTTTCCACCTTTGATTACGACCAGTTTGGCCCCTTTGTCGTAAATGATTTGAGCGGCTTCTTTCATATCGTCCAGTGAATGCAGAAGACCGAGTTCTGACAGCTGTCCTGCTTCAAAGAGGTTCGGAGTAATGATGCTGGCGAGAGGCACCAGGTACTCCTTGAGGGCGGTCACATTTTCTGGATTCAGCACGTCAGACTCCCCTTTGCAGACCATGACCGGGTCAACGATCAGCGGTGTTTCTGGATGCTCTTTTAGCATATCTGCAATGACTCGGGTTACTTCTGGATTAGGAAGCATTCCTGTTTTGGCGGCCGCAATAGCCGGTCCTGCAAAAGCAGTGGTCAACTGATCTTTTACAATCTGAGCGTTTATCGGTGTGACACTGTGACTCCAGCTGTTATCTGGATCCATTGTAGCGATTACTGTCAGTGCAGCAATCCCGTAAGTACCATATTCGGCAAAGGTTTTTAGGTCTGCAGCAATTCCAGCTCCTCCGCTGGCATCATTTCCGGCTATCGTTAGTGTAAGTTTTGGTTCAGACATAGTAGTCCCTCCATTTTTTATCTATCGTGAGTCAGATGAATATGTTGCGTTTCAGTGGTACACTCCTAGTATAATAGGATAAAGGTACTCGAGTAAAGGATAATGGCAGCGAAAAGAAGGAGTGACATGATACATGGACAAAGGGAGTATCAGAAAAGCAGCGGAATGGGTGAGTAGCAGTAAGTCCATAGCTGTAATCACTGGAGCAGGAGTGTCTACAGAAAGCGGTATACCGGATTTTCGTTCAAGCGGGGGATTATACAATAGGCAGACGAATCTGACTACTCCTCTCGAAGAAGTTCTGAGTCATCATTTTTTTGAACAGGAACCCGCTCAATTTTATACATTTTATAGAAAGAATCTCCTGAGAAGAGAAGCGCAGCCCAATCCGGGGCATGTCTTTCTGGCTGATCTTGAGAAGATTGGGAAAAAAATAACGGTCATCACACAGAATATTGACAGCCTTCATCAGAAAGCTGGAAGCAGTAAGGTCATTGAACTGCATGGGAGTACTGCTCGGGTAGTGTCCCGGAATGGAACGGTTTATTCTTGTGAGGATGCCGTTGAAACGGAGACAGCCATGTATGTCGGCAGGGAATGGGTCAGGCCGGATGTCACGCTATACGATGAGATGCTTGATCCCGAAGCGATCCGTCAAAGCATTAAGGCCATCGGTCAGTCAGATGTCCTACTGGTTCTGGGAACGAGTCTGAGCGTGTATCCCGCTGCCGGATTCGTGTATGATTTTAATGGGGATAAAAGCATTCTGGTCAATAAAGGAAGGACCGGGCTTTCTTATCCATTCGGGCTGAGTTTTAAGACATCAATCAGTCAATGGGCAGAAGCAGTAAAGAATGAACTGGCATGAACCGACAGTATTATTGGCAAAATAGGCCTGAAAGAACAGTCGGAAGTCAGATATGGGGTGTTGGACATGGAGAACAACAGAATAAGAGATAAAATCAGTCAGTATCGACCAGAACCATTAGGCGGACAGAGGCGATTTTCGGTCTTCCTTCCACTCATTGACATCGATGGAGAGACGCATATCTTGTTTGAAAAAAGAAGCCAGACTGTGTCCCAGCCGGGGGAAACCTCTTTTCCAGGAGGAGCTGTCGAAGAGGGGGAAACATACGAAGAGGCCGCAATTCGAGAGACAGTTGAGGAACTGAATGTGAAAGAGAGTCAGATCGATATCTATGGAGAAATCGATTATATCGCAACTCATACTCATGTCATTTACTGTTTCGCTGGAGAACTAAAGAACTGTACATTAAAGTCACTCCAGCCAAACAAGGAAGTGGAGTCACTGTTCACGATTCCGCTCGACTATTTCCTGACACATCAACCGGAATATCATTATGTGGATCTGATCATGGAACATAAGGAGGATTTCCCATTCGAGCTGATATCCAATGGAGATAAGTACAGATGGACCACCAGAAAGCAGGGCATCCCTTTTTATCGGTTGGAAGGTCAGTACCTCTGGGGATTCACAGCTCAGTTTACTCATCGATTTATAGATATCATCACAGACCGTCAGACGACTGAAATCAAAGGAGAGCAAATATGACTATTAACAAACAGATGAGCTGTAACGAAACAAGGGTCGTTCAGACACACAGAGTCCTCCCATCTGAACTGAACGGACACCAGACTCTGTTCGGCGGGAACTTGATGAGTCTGATCGACAATACGGCATCCATGTCGGTTGCAAAGTTTGCCCGTTCAAATTCTCTTGTGACGGCTTCCATGGACGAGCTTCATTTTCTTCATCCAATCAAAGCCAGTCACGCGGTGAGTGTGGAGACCTATGTAACAGGTTCCGGAAGACGGTCGATTGAAGTGTTTGCTAAAGTTCTGGGTGAAGACCTAGAATCAGGAGAAACTTATATCGGGGCAACCAGTTTTCTCACCTTCGTACTCGTCGGTTCATTCGAAACAGATCAGCCCCTTCTTCCTGATCTGGTCTGTGAATCTGAAGAAGAACAGAAAGTCTGCAGAGATTACAGTGAAAGAAGGAAGAAACGACTGGCTGACAAGAAACTCAATGAAGAACTGGTTGAAGGACTGACATTGACGCCGCCCTGGATGAGCTGATTGAATTTTTTCAAGTCGTTATTTAGCCGGAGGTTCCACTATACTGTCCAGAAAAAAAGCCCTCTCCGAGCCTGAACGGTTGTTATTGAACCATCAGAACAGGAGAGGGACGGGCGACATGCCCTTAATCATTCTTATAAATTTTACCACTTAAAACACGAGTGATCGCTTCGGCTACACCATTCTTACGGTTACTTGAAGTAAGGTAATTGGCAGCCTCCTTGGCTTCAGGTGCAGCATTTTCCATGGCAACTGAATATTTTGCCCATTTAAGCATGGAGATATCGTTGATGTTATCCCCGATAGTCATAACCTGGTCGGCTTTAAGGTCCAGTTTTCTGGCCAGTTTAGCGACGGCCAGTCCTTTCTGGGCATTCTTATGGTTGATCTCAAGGTTTCGTTCACTTGAAGCAGTGATGGCCAAATCAGGAACCGCCTCATAAAGTTTTTCCTTTAAGGGATCCAGCAGCGCCTTTCCTTTTTTTGTATGGACCGCCACCTTCAAGACGACAAGACTCTGGTCGTTCAGAACGTCGGAGTAGTCATCCACATAAGTGATTGGCATCTCATCTACTCGCTTCTTAGCTGTTTCAAGAGCTTCTTCAAATGTGATATCCGGGTTCATATCTGATAACATGGACGCGAGCATTTCTTCACGCTGATCCTTATTATCGGAGAAGATGCCTTTAGATGTCATCAGCTCTTCGTGAAGTGAGTCGTATTGAGAAAAGATGTCAAGCATCTGTCTGACCGTCTTTTTTTCCAGCCCGATATTGTAGAGATTTTTTCCGGTTCCGTCAAAATACTGGGCGCCATTCTGTGCAATCAGCGGACAGATAATGGTATGCTCCTTGAGCAAAGGCGAAGCCATCGGGTAATCTCTCCCAGTCGCAATAGCAAAATGGATGCCTTGTTCCTGCGCACGCTTGATGGCAGAGGCATTTGCATTGGATATTTCCATGTGTTCATTAAGCAGTGTTCCGTCCATATCGGAAACAATCAGTTTGATCATTCATTTCGTCCCCTTTACTAATCTATCTTTTGTATAGTATCAGTCTAACAAAAATAGTGGACGAAGGGAGATAAATTTACTCAAAAGAGAAAGGAAGTTTACATATGTCGATTCCAGTAGACAATGACTGGACCCCCATTTTAAAAGAAGCTGAACAGACCGCGTCCTATCAGGAATTAAGAGAGTTTTTAAAGAAAGAATACGCTGAGGCAACAGTCTATCCTGTCGTGGAAGATATCTGGCAAGCATTTGAATGGACACCTTTCAGTGAAGTCAAAGTCGTGATTTTAGGGCAGGATCCCTATCACGGCAGGTATCAGGCTCATGGCCTCAGTTTTTCTGTCAGACCAGAGGTGGATGTGCCTCCTTCTCTTAAAAATATGTATAAGGAGCTGGAGAGAGATCTGGGGATTCCTCCAGTCTCACACGGGTATCTGAAAAAATGGGCAGAAGAAGGCGTCCTGCTTCTCAATACAGTATTAACCGTTCGAGGAGGAGAGGCGCATTCGCATCGCAACAGAGGCTGGGAAGATCTGACAGACCACGTGATAAAGGCCTTGAGTGAGAGAGAAGAACCGATCGTATTTCTTCTCTGGGGGAATGCGGCTCAGAGAAAAGAGAAGATGATCGATACCAGCAGACACGTCGTTCTTAAAACCTCTCATCCGAGTCCATTGTCTGCATATCGGGGCTTTTTAGGGTCAGGCGTGTTTTCAGAAACCAATCGGATTCTTGAGAAAATGGGTTTCGAGCCGGTTGACTGGAGTCTGCCTGAAAACCCGTATGACTAGAATAATTTACTGGTTAAACTGTGAAAACCATTGGAAAAGTGGTATGATTAAGAATGTGGAAAAAACAAATCCTGGAGGGAAAATCAAGTGGAATTATTTGAAAGTCTGAAACAGAACATTCAAGGAAAAGATCTGAAAATCGTCTTTCCTGAAGCGACAGATGAACGTATTTTAGGTGCTGCATTGCGCCTTCATTACGAAAACATTCTTGAACCCGTTCTGATCGGTAAAGAAGAAGACATTTTAGAGGAAGCAAAAGCTCATGGATATGATCTGAAGGATATCGAAATCATCGATCCTGAAACATACGACAAGTTTGACGAAATGGTAGACGCATTTCTTGAGCGCCGTAAAGGGAAAGCCACAGAAGAGCAGGCTAGAACTCAGCTTAAAGATGTGAACTACTTCGGTACCATGCTTGTCTATCTGGACTATGCAGCTGGCCTGGTCAGCGGAGCGGTTCACTCAACAGGAGATACGGTCCGTCCGGCTCTTCAGATTATCAAGACCCGTCCTGGCGTAAGCCGTACATCTGGGGCATTCATCATGCTACGAGGACGAGGACAGGAAAAATATCTGTTCTCCGACTGTGCGATCAATCCGAATCCGGATGAGCAGGTCCTGGCAGAAATCGCAGTGGAAAGTGCCCGTACAGCTAAAATGTTCGGTATCGATCCTAAAGTTGCATTACTGAGCTTCTCTTCAAAAGGATCAGCTAATGCACCGGAAGCAGAAAAAGTTCGTAACGCAACAAAAATTGCGCAGGAACTTGCTCCTGACTTGGCTATTGACGGCGAGCTTCAGTTCGACGCAGCTTTTGTTCCTGCTGTAGCCCAGCAGAAAGTACCTGAATCAGACGTTGCAGGTGAAGCAACTGTGTTCGTATTCCCTGAACTGCAGTCAGGAAATATCGGCTACAAAATGGCTCAGCGTTTAGGTGGATTTGAAGCAGTCGGACCGATTCTTCAAGGTCTGAATAAACCTGTCTCAGACCTGTCACGTGGATGTGTCGAAGAAGATGTCTATAAAACAGCTATCATCACGGCAAATCAGGCACTGATGAACGGCTAATCATACGATCAAAATAGTGTAAAGAAAACAGCTCACTCGAGCTGTTTTTTTTGTTCACTTAAGAATCATGTAAGATAAGTGGTCGTCACAATCAATTACTCACTAGAGAAAATGAACAGTCAACTTATGACCTCACCGAATAAAAGTAAAATAAAATGGGGATGAATTTAACACATTTACTTCTTCATATGCTTACTATTAGAAGAAGTGAAGGGTGCAATGTTATACTGGATTCGACAGTAAGCCTTTACAATTAAGAGAAAGGGAGTAGATATAGCAATGGCTGATTACATTATGGCAATCGATCAGGGAACGACAAGCACGCGGGCAATCATATTCGATAAGGAAGGGGAACCAAGATGGAGTTACCAGAAGGAGATTGAGCAGTCCTTCCCGGAACCGGGTTGGGTCGAGCACAATGCGAATGAAATCTGGTTAAAGACGCTTCAGGTCATTGCAAGTGTCATGATCGAAGCAGGTATTGAGGCAGACGACCTTGACAGTATCGGCATAACAAACCAGCGGGAAACAACAGTCATCTGGGATAAGGAAACAGGGGAACCGATTTACCCTGCAGTCGTCTGGCAGTCCAAGCAGACATCTGATGTTGCGCACCAGCTTGTTGAAGACGGACATAAGGACATGATCCATAAGAAAACGGGTCTCATTGTAGATTCCTACTTTTCAGCGACCAAAATCAAATGGATCCTTGATAAGGTAGAAGGCTCCAGAGAACGGGCGAAAAATGGAGAGCTTTTATTTGGGACGATTGATACCTGGCTTTTATGGAAGCTGACTGGTGGAGAGGTTCACGCTACGGATTATTCAAATGCCAGCCGCACGATGCTTTACAATATTTATGATATGCAGTGGGACTCAGATATACTCGATCTCCTGGATATTCCTGAAAGCATGCTGCCGGAAGTCAAACCGTCTTCAGGTATATTTGGAGAGACTATGGATGCGATCTTTAAAGGAGTTCAAGTACCGATTGCAGGAATTGCCGGAGACCAGCAGGCAGCTTTATTCGGACAGACTGCTTTTGATAAAGGAATGGTTAAAAATACGTACGGAACAGGTGCCTTCATTATTATGAATACCGGAAAAGAGCCGATTCAGTCTGAGAATGGTCTGCTCACTACTCTGGCATATGGATTGGATAATGAAGTGTATTATGCGCTGGAAGGGGCAATTTTCGTTGCCGGGTCTGCCATTCAGTGGCTGCGTGACGGTTTGAGAATGTTCAGAGATGCGCCGCAATCAGAAAACTATGCTACAGCAGTGGATACAACAGATAATGTTTATGTCGTTCCTGCCTTTACTGGACTGGGGGCCCCGCATTGGGACCAGGATGCCAGAGGAGCCGTCTTTGGACTGACTCGAGGAACGGAAAAAGAACACTTTATTCGTGCCACGCTCGAATCTCTGGCTTACCAGACAAGAGACGTTGTGGATGCGATGAATGAGGATGCAGGACTTAAGACAGAAACGATGCGAGTGGATGGTGGAGCCAGCATGAACGATTTCCTCATGCAGTTCCAGGCTGATATTCTGGATGTGAAGATTGAACGCTCTAAAATCATGGAAACGACCGCTTTAGGTGCAGTCTATCTCGCTGGTCTGGCTACGGGATTCTTTAAAGACCTGGATGAAATCAAAGCGAAATGGGATAAATCAGCAACCTTTGAGGCTAATATGGACGAAGAGGTCCGTGAAGATCTGTACGAAGGCTGGCAGGCAGCTGTCAAGGCAACTCAGGCTTTCAAATTCAAGCCGAAAAAAGTAAAAAAAGAAGAGGAAGACGGTTAAAAACTTAAGAAAGGAGCTGACGGACGCATGACATTTTCAGCTCAGACCAGAAAAGAGAATATAAATAAGCTGTCATCTGAACAAGTCGATTTGCTGATCATCGGAGGCGGCATCACTGGAGCTGGATTAGCTCTCCATGCCGCTGCCCGAGGTATAAAAGTTGGTCTGATCGAGATGCAGGACTTCGCAGGAGGGACGAGCAGCCGGTCCACAAAGCTTGTTCACGGGGGTCTACGCTATCTGAAACAGTTTGATGTGGAGCTTGTGTCAGAAGTAGCTAAGGAACGGGCTGTTATTGGAAAGAATGCCCCTCATATTGTCCAGCCGGGCTATATGCTGATGCCGGTATATGAAGAACCAGGTGCTTCTTTTAATGCCTTCACTGCAGAAGTTGTTCTGCACCTGTACGATTATCTGGCAGAGACTGCCGAAGAATGGGCCCATTATATCGTTGACAAGGAAGAGGTGCTTAAGGAAGAACCTCACTTGAAAGAAGAAGGACTTGTAGCCGGAGGTTTCTACCTTGACTACACGAATGACGATGCCCGACTGACAATCGAAACAATAAAAAAAGCTGACGAACTCGGAGCCATTATAACCAACTATGTTAAAGCTGAATCTTTCGGTTACGATGAGGATGGAAAGATAAGAACTGTCAGAACAAAGGATACGTTGAACGAGGAGTCCTTTGACATCGATGCGAAAGTCGTGGTGAATGCTACCGGTCCATGGTCGGATGAGACAAGAAAGAACAGGAAGGCATATACTGAAGGTAAAATGTTCCCTACAAAAGGAGTCCATTTTGTAGTGGATCATTCTAAGCTCCCTGTGTCCAGAACCATTTACACTGATACCGGACATGAAGATAATCGTATGGTCTTCATTATCCCACGTGGCAATAAAACATATTTTGGAACGACGGACACCCCATTTGAGGGGTCGTACGAGGACCCGTCCATCGAACAGGAAGACATTGATTACCTCCTGCAGACAATCAATCACCGATTTGACGGGGTATCCATAGCATTGGATGATATCGAATCGAGCTGGGCGGGGCTCAGACCGCTAATTCAGGATGAGAATAATGATGACCCGTCAGGCATTTCCAGAGGACACGAAATCTTTACTGAAAAAGACGGACTGATCACGATTGCAGGAGGAAAACTGACTGATTACCGGCGTATGGCGGAAGATACCTTTGAAGTCATCGATAAAGCCTTTGAAGAACTGAATGTAAGGTTCGATCAGGTGGACACGAAGACCATTCCGCTTTCCGGAGGAGATGTCGAAAATCCATTTGCATTCCAGACATTTATAGATCAGCACAGTCAAGATGGGACTGATGCAGGTCTGGATCAGGACGATGCACGTTTCCTGGTTGACTGGTATGGGACAAATATTTTTAAGGTGTATGATCTGCTGGGGAAGGCCCGATCGTTCGATATGCCTTTAAAAGATGCCCTGCAGCTGGCGTATGGGCTGGAGCATGAAATGATTCTGTCTCCAGAGGATTTCTTTGAAAGACGCACAGATTCAATATTCTTCAATATAGACAAGGTTATTGAACTGAAAGAATCGGTTCTTGATGCCATGCAGAAAGAACTTGGATGGAGTGAAGAAGAAAAAGAAAACTGGTCTGCTCATCTGGATGAAAGAGTAAGAGAAGTATCACTGGAGGAATACAAAAATAAATAAAGCGAGGGATTTATAGTGGAAACAACTTTATTTCAGCAGTTACTTGGTGAGTATTTCGGCACGATGATCCTCATTCTTCTGGGAGACGGTGTGGTTGCTGCCAATGTACTGAAAAAGACGAAATCATATGATAGTGGATGGATCATGATCGGTATAGGGTGGGGGCTCGCCGTAGCTATGGCGGTTTACGCTGTAGGCTGGCTGTCTCCGGCACATATTAATCCGGCAGTGACCCTCGGAATGGCTGTGGCTGGTGAAATTGGATGGGAGATGGTAATCCCCTACACCATTGCACAAGTTGCAGGGGGTTTTACTGGTGCCGTTCTGGTCTGGCTTCATTATATTCCTCATTTCAGAGCTACGGATGATCAGGAAGCTATCCTGGCTGTGTTCTCAACAGGTCCAGCCATTAAAGGATCAAAATGGAATTTGTTATCTGAAACGATTGCGACGATTGTTCTAGTATTCGGCCTACTTGCTTTTACTCAAGGCGATTTTACAGATGGACTGAATCCTCTGATTGTAGGGTTGCTTATTGTGGCAATCGGGTTTTCGCTTGGAGGAACAACAGGGTATGCCATCAATCCGGCCCGTGATTTGGGTCCGAGAATCGCTCACCAGATACTTCCTATAGCTAATAAAGGAGGTTCTGATTGGGAGTATTCATGGATCCCTATCGTTGGTCCATTCATTGGTGGAGCTGTCGGGGCACTCATCTTCCTCGCCATGACGGTCTAATTCCCTGAGTATCTTATCGCTCAATAAAAGACCACTGCTCAATACTAGGCAGTGGTCTTTTAATGAGTGCTGGATTCAGTAAGTAATGCTGGCAAACAAAATAGCTGCAATAGATAGGCCGATTGCCGTAATGTTCATGCGTGTGGTCTGTGCTTTAAGGAAAAATCCTGCTACAGCCAGAACGATCCCTGCTCCACCGCTGATCATTGCCTGGGGATCAAGCCCGAATGCTACCAGCAGTAAGCCGATAACCCCGGCTAGAATAGCAGCCCATCCTGTAACTGATCCAATTGTCCGCTTCATTTCTGTTCCTCCTCGCCTTTTCTAGTGATAATATACACAATGTCGTCTCGTATAATTTTAACATAACCCTGTCAGCTTGTGCTACACTGGTAACGATAAAAGTTGAACGTAAAAGAAAGAAGGTCACAATTATGACACTATGTCTACATAAAGTACAGTATTACGAAACAGATCAGATGCAGATCGTTCACCACTCCAATTATATCAGATGGTTTGAAGAGGCTAGGACTCATCTGATGGAAGAGCTGGGGTACGGCTATCATCAGATGGAGGACGAAGGAATTATAATTCCTGTTCTGTCAGTGCAGGCTGAGTATAAAGGAATGGTCCGTTACGGAGAAACTGTCGTGATAGATGCAGAGATTAAAGAGTTTACCGGAGTGAAGATGGTCATCAGCTATGAAGTAACTGATAAGGAAACAGGGAGTCTTAAGACGATTGGTGAATCTCGACATGCGTTTTTAGATAAAGGCACTTACCGTCCAATGTCACTTAAACGGAAACACAAAAAGCTTTTTGACTTGTTCAATGAATTACATGAAGCCACCTTGGAGGGAACTGTCAAATTTTTTATGAAAACTAAAAATTAAAGGTGGTGAAGGCCCACTGACTATACCAATCGGAGCCGCATTTGCCCTTGACAAACAC
>NZ_FNFK01000057.1 GCF_900101165.1 Alkalibacterium thalassium
ACGCTTGATTCAGCTTATTTGGTGCGCCCTTAAATTCCAAAATAGACTGTAGAAATATTAGGTTTTATTGCTTGACTTTATATAGTTAGTCTTTCTATTACCAATCATCTTTAAAATATGCTACTGTTTACTTATTCATTTTACTGAAAGTGAGCTGATGACATGTTTACATATGAAACAACTTTCGAACACGCTTCTTTATGGGCAATCATCTGGCGGATCGCTCTGGCAACGCTTGGAGTGATCATTCTCGGTGCTATGCTGCTCGTTGCCTTCATGGGCGAACACGTCACGATGATCGGTCTGCTGACGGATGGGCTGATTTACTTCATTCTTTATAAAATCACGATAAGTCAGATGAAAAAACAGTCCTTGTCCGTGGCAGCACTGTCTTCCCCTTATGAAAAGACTGTTTCCCCACTGATTCGAGTGGCCGGCTGGACCATTTTGACAGCGGTCGTGGCTTCTTTATTTGTCTACTTTTTCGTTTCTGTTCTGACATTTATTCCCACACTGTTTGACCGTATCGTGCCTTATGTTCTTGAACTGACTGGCTCAGAAGATCTTCCGGTGTTCTACCTTTTCATTGTTGCTGTAATATTTGCACCAGTTGTAGAGGAAATTGTATTCAGAGGGTATCTGCTGAATAAATGGGTCGACAAATACGGGGTGAACAAAGGGATTATTTTCAGTTCTGTCGTCTTCATGGCGATTCACCTGCAGTCGCTGTTCATCCCTCAACTTCTCGTTGGCCTGGTCTGTGGAGTTATCTATGTAAAGTATAACAATCTGATCTATCCAATTATCGCTCACGCTTTATACAATCTGCTGGTAATCCTCCCCCTATTTCTGGCCCCATCCGTTTCAATTGCGGATGCTCAGGCTGAATTCTTAATGTTGAGAGATGGCCTGCCGACTGAATATGTCGTCTACTCTGCATTATTTATTCTTTCTCTTATCTTCCTCCTATGGCTACTTCGCAGAGAATGGAAATCTCTTAGAAATTCAGACAGCCCTTACGCCCAGAACATTCATTCCATTGAATAGATGATCCATTCCTTTCCGTCTTTCGGGAAGGATTTTTTTATTTTAGCCTTCCTAAAATGAATAAAAGGTGTATACTATTAAAATATAGCAACCTTTCTAATAAAATTCTAATGCAGGGAGCGCTTCATACATGACCGACTGGAAAACTGTTTACCAAGATATCAGACCATTACTCGATAAGAATAAAGATAACCACTTGAACACCCTTTTCACTCTTCTAAGACAGCCAAGTATCAGCACACTTAACTTAGGCGTAAAAGAATGTGCCGATCTTCTGCTCAATATGATGACAGAGAATGGCATTAAAACTCAGCTCATGGATACCGGTGGACACCCTGTGGTTTACGGGGAACTGCTCGATCCTGAGAATACGACCACCATTCTCTTTTACGGGCACTATGATGTCCAGCCTCCTGAGCCACTTGAGTTGTGGGAGTCCGATCCGTTCGAGCCAACAATTAGGAACGGAAGAATTTACGGCCGAGGTACAGGCGACAACAAAGGTCAGCTGATCGCCCATATCCTAGCCGTGGGTACTTTACTTAAAGAACATGGCTCGCTCCCGGTCAACGTCAAATTTCTTTTCGAGGGAGAAGAAGAAAAAGGCAGCGTCAACCTTGCTTCCTTTGCGGAAAAACATAAGGACCTGCTCAAAGCAGATATTGCCTATACTGCAGACGGGCCAATGGAAGGAGACGGGCAGCCCTCAGTGACTCTGGGTAACCGCGGACTGCTCTATGTTGAAGTGAAAGCTCAGGGTGCCAATAGAGATAACCATTCAGGTAATAAGGGAAACATTGCCCCTGATCCCGGCATGGCTCTATTAAATCTGGTCCGGTCCATGGTCACTGAAGAAGGAGACGTTCTGATAGACGGATTTTATGACGGTGTACTGACTCCAACCCCAGAAGAAGCAGAACATCTGAAGAGCTTGGCCTTCTATCCAGAAAAAACAGCGAAAGTCATCGGTCTGGACAGCCTCGATATGACTGGAGAAGAATACTACACAAACTTATGCTTCAAACCGACGTTTACCATTGCAGGATTTGAAACGGGGTATACAGGAGAAGGAACAAAGACGATCATTCCTGGAAAAGCGAAAGTCAAACTGGATATGCGCCTGGCACCTAATCAGGAGCCCCAAGCCATCTATGAAGCTATTGAAAAGCATGTGGGAGCCTTTGATTCCCGCTGCCGCTTGTCAGTAGAAAATCTGAGTGCAGTCAAGCCTTCCAAAACGCCTCTGTCTCATCCACTCGTACAGAAAGTGATCGAGTCAGTCGAGGTGGCTTATGATACCCCGCCAGTTGTCCTTCCAGCTCTTGGGGGCACCGGTCCTATGTATGTCTTCACTGATATTTTGGGCATTCCGTCTGTCACGGTTCCTTATGCCAATGTCGATGAAGATAATCATGCACCCAATGAAAACCTGGGACTGAAAGAATTTTACTGGGGCATTCAGGCCAGCTGCAGCACCATCCTTCACTTAGGGCTGACAGACTGACTCGTCACAAAAGTTGGGACATTCTAAAAATCTGCATAATAAAACCAGCTGCCTGCTATAGTGACCAAATAAAGTTAGACCTGAAAAATCTAACTTTCTGGAGTCTGCACAGGCAGCTGGTTTTTTCTGACTAGTTTTTCAATTTTACCCTTCCCATTCGTTAAAGAACTGGATCAGGAAGTCTTCCATAAAGGCGTGGCGCTCTTCGGCGATCTGCTTTGCCGTCTCGGTGTTCATCAGATCCTTAAGCTTAAGCAGCTTCTCGTAGAAATGGTGAACTGCACTCGATGGCCCTTCTCTGTATTCTTTTTCAGTCATGCTCTCGCGTACAGACAGTTCCGGATTGAAGATGACGTCTCCCTTGCTTCCTGCATACGTAAAGCAGCGGGCAATTCCGATTGCCCCAATTGCATCCAGTCTATCTGCATCCTGAACGATCTGAGCCTCAAGAGTCGTCAGTTTCCGACCATTTCCACCCTTGAAGGAAATAGTCTGGATGATGTCCATGATCCGTTCTGCGTCTGATGAGGATACTCCGGCTCCCTCAAGCCAGTATTCGACTTCTTGAACAGCCTCGTCTTTGCTGCTGACCAGCTTGTCATCAATCAGATCATGCATCAGAGCAGCCAGTTCCACTATATAACTGTTGGCCTGTTCTTTTGCTGCCAGCTTGGAAGCCATCTTCCAGACTCGCTCAATATGATACCAATCATGTCCGGACCCTTCATTGTTCAGTTTTTCTTTTACCATATCTATTGTGTCTGCTACAATCGTCTGCTTGTTCATATGAGAACTCCTCTGCTCTTTTCTTAACTTTAACACACTTGAGGAGATTTGAACATGTGTTCTAAAAAGCACCTTTCAACTCGTAGTCGAAAGGTGCCTGATCGTTGTGCTTATTTAATTAAAGGACATCTCCAGTCTGAGCATCGACTTGCTGGTCGCTGCCGCCTTCAACGTCGATATCATAAATCGTACGGCCGTCTTCTACTTCGAGACCCCATTCTTCTACATAACCGGAACCTGAAGCATCAAGTGCAGCTTCCATCGCTTCCTCTGGTGAAATGATGCCTTCCAAATCTAATATGTCTCCTGAATCAACGTCATCGTCCTGTTCCTGTTGAACAATTTCGCCTGTCTCAGCGTCGATATCCAGTTCGTATTCGTACTGGCCGTCCCAGCCTTCGAATTCATACAGGTAGCGTCCATCGTCATAATCGAACTGAATCGAACTGATATTGATGTCTTCACTGCCGAACGTCTCATAGAACTGATCGATCGCATCGTCCAGACTCACAGAGAACGTCATTCCTTGGATCCCCTGAGAATCAGTGGCATCGTCAGCTGCACCATCAGTCTCATCATCGGATGTATTGTCCGCAGCGGTATCATCAGGATCGTCTTCGCCCGTATTATCTGCAGCAGTATCGTCTCCCGCATCCGTGTCACCAGTCTGTTCCGTATCATCTTCCACAGGTGTTGTATCCTGCGTATCGTTATCGTCACAAGCAGCTAATAGTAGAGAAGCTGATAATGACAGCACCCCTAATCTGATTGCTTTACTCGTTGACATAAAAATCCTCTCCTTACTATCATTCTTTCTTACTGCATATGAATGATAACAGGTTTAAGGAATAAAGGCAGACATTACGCTTGTGAAAATAAGTTCATTTCAGGCCTCTAATCAGTGTAGAATGGCGCAAAAGTTATTTCTTCACAACCAGCTGAATGGCTTTCTGGATCATTTCTTCCTGTTCTTCTTTGTTGGCTGATGGATTTTCCAGGCATTGCTTCAGGTTCTCAGCAACGATCACACCCATGATCCGGTCCACACTGGAGCGAACTGCAGACAATTGTGTAACGACATCGCTGCATTCTTTGCCTTCTTCGATCATTTTCTGCACGCCTCTCAACTGTCCCTCTGTCCGTTTCAGCCGATTATAAATACTTTTATCGCATTTCATATTACTCGATGTCTCCTCTCCAGGCAGACATGCCGCCCATTACGTTTACTACATCATACCCCTGATTTCCCAAAAAGTCACACGCCATTGATGAACGTCCGCCTGATAGACAGATGACATGATACTCCTTATCTTTTTTAAAGGTTTCAAATCCTTGTGCAAGTCCGCTTAAAGGCATGCTGACTGCTCCCGGAATGTGTCCGGCAGCGAATTCATCCGCTTCTCTCACATCAATTATATTTAGATTTTCACGTTTCTGTCCAAACTCATCCATGCTGACTGATCTATACACATTCCAATTCCTCCGGTCTGACTGCCTGATAAAGTGCATATGCACCATCCAGGTTTTTTACTTTAAATCCTGACTGTTTCAATAATCTTTCACCAATATAGCTTCTCTGTCCGCTTCTGCAGCTGATGATATACTCCTGCTCTTTGTCCAGCTCATCCATCCGGTCACGAAGGTCATTCAAAGGAATGTTGAGGGCATTCGGGAATCGGCCCGCTTCCAGCTCTGATTCAGTTCGGACATCCAGCAGAACAGCTCCCTTTTCCAGCTCACGGTTCAGCTCATGCCATTGAATCGAGTCACTTAACCCTTCAATAATATTCAATGCGGCGTATCCAGCCATGTTTACTGGGTCTTTTGCCGAACCGAACGGTGGGGCATAAGTAAACTCAAGCTCTGGCAGATCAAAAATAGTGAGACCTCCCTTGATGGCTGTTGCAATAACATCGATACGTTTATCTACACCTTTAACGCCGACTGCCTGAGCCCCATACAGTGTACCACTGACTGGATCAAAAATGACTTTTAATGTGATATCGGTGGCTCCTGGATAATATCCGGCATGGTCTTTGCTCAATGTATGCACGGCTGCAACGTCTTTGCCTGCTTGTCTGAGCTGTCGCTCGTTCAAGCCAGTCGAAGCGGCTGTCATGTCGAAAGCACGCACAATAGCTGTTCCAATGCTTCCTTTATTCTCACGACAGATTCCAGCTATATTGTCTGCAACCTGACGTCCCTGACGGTTTGCAGGAGAAGCAAGGGAAATCAGTGCATCTTCCTGGCTGATCTGATTCTTGACAACAATTGCGTCTCCGACTGCATAGATATCTTCTACGCTGGTCTGATAGGTGTCATCAACCAGGATTCCTCCACGAAGGCCCAGCTTTATTCCTGCTTGTTCAGCCAGACTGCTTTCCGGCTCGACCCCCACTGACATAATAGTCAGATCTGTTTTAAATTCTGTTCCATCTTCCAGTACGATGATGCGCCCTTTTTCTTTAAACGCCACCGCGGACTGAGAAGTAATCACCTTGACACCTTTATCTTTCAGCTCATTCTGCACGAAGACTGCCATTTCCTCGTCCAGGGGCGGCAGGACATGCGGAGCTTTCTCAATGATCGTCACGTCGATGCCCCTGTATTTCAGATTTTCTGCCATTTCAATGCCTATAAAGCCTGCGCCTACAACGACCGCTTCTTTTGGATCGACTTGCTCGATCCGGTTCATGATTTTATCCAGATCAGGAACGTTCCTTAACGTATAGACATTTTCAGCTTCGTCCAGCCCCTCAACAGGAGGAATAAATGCTTTTGCTCCAGGTGACAAGATCAGCTTGTCGTATGATTCAGTTATCTGTTTTCCATGATGGACTGCCGTCACAGTCTTCTCTTCAGGATTAATCGACAGGACTTCATGCTCCGGCCTGACATCCAGACGGAACCGGTCATAGAGAGCCTCAGGAGTCTGAACCAGGAGCTTGTCTCTTTCTGATATTTCACCAGAGACATAATACGGCAGGCCGCAGTTGGCAAAAGATACATACGGCCCCTTTTCAAAAATAATGATTTCAGCTTCTTCTTTCAACCGGCGTAGACGTGTAGCGGCAGACATTCCTCCAGCTACCCCGCCTACTATAATAATTTTTTCCATTTACTATTTTCCTCCTCTGACAGGTCCATTCCATTGGGTCATGCCCCCGCGGATATTCACAACATCATAGCCCTTCTTTTTTAGAATGGATGCCGCTTGCTTGCTTCTCATTCCAGACTGGCAGATGACGTAGACCTTTTCATCCTTATTCCCCGTGTATCCTTCAATTCTGTTCAGTGGAACATTTTTTGCTCCAGGAATATGCCCTGAACGGTATTCTCCAGGCATTCGTACATCTAAAATCTTGGTCTGACTGTTTTTTTCTACTTTTAGTTGGTCAGCACTTATAGCGGATGACCGATGGAATAATCCAAACACTCGTGTTCCTCCTTGATTTAAAGTATAAAAAAAATACCCTAGTGGGTATATTATCATTACTAAATTACCCTGTCAACTCACTTATCGGAAACAGTCTGCAAACTTTCTGACTTTGCTGTACAATATAGAGTAAGAGTACTTAGAGGAAGGAAGGATGGAATAAAATGAAGAAGTCTTTGAAGTGGGGATTCTTTGGAGCGCTGGGGCTGACGGCTACTGCTCTGGCCTATTCAAGTGCATTTTTTTACAAAAAAGCTGTCGGTATAAACCGTAAAGAATTTATTGATGAGTTCAGTATGAGTGAGATTCATGCTGATGACCCCTGGAAAGAAGAAAAAGAATGGTATAACACAGTAGATAAAGAGATACTGACGATCCAGTCTACAGATGAGTTGACTCTCTCTGGACTGTTCATTCCCCAGCAGGAGTTCACGAAACGAATAGCCATCATCGCTCATGGATATAGTGGAAGCAACAAGGACATGGCCCCTTGGGCTAAACTTTATTTCGATTTAGGCTTCAGCCTCCTTCTTCCTGATGCAAGGGGACATGGGGACAGTGAAAGAGATTACATTGGTTTTGGCTGGCATGAACGTAAGGATTACGTTGCCTGGATAGATAAACTGATCAATGAATTTGGCAATGATATCGAAATCGTTCTTTTTGGATTAAGCATGGGAGCGGCAACTGTTATGAATGTGAGCGGGGAGCAGCTGCCAGTCAATGTCAAAGCTGTCATTGAAGACTGCGGCTACAGTTCGGTGACCAAAGAGATGGCTCATCAGCTGAAAACACTGTACAAACTGCCTCGATATCCGTTCATTCCGATGACCAGCCTCATCACAAAAGTCAAAGCCGGCTACTGGTTCGGTGAAGCTAGTCCTGAAGAACAGGTGAAAAAATCCTCTATTCCAACGTTATTCATACATGGAGATGAAGATGACTTTGTGCCCACCTATATGGCATATGAACTCTATCACTCAGCGAAAGGTCCTAAAGAGCTGTATATAGCTGTCGGGGCGAAGCATAGCTACGCATATGTTACGGATAAAGAAATGTACCGTACCCGTATCAAGCATTTCTTGAATACACATATGAACAGCATCAACTATCCACTGGCAGTCTGACCCTGTTGAATCATCTGACTTTTATCGGAAGACTGCAAGAGCAGTCAGAGCTACCAGCATAAAGACTATATAGATCGAACGATTCTGCTTCACTAATTTTTCTAAAATGCTCCTGCATACAGAAAGACCCCCTTCAATTTTTATACTGAAGGGGGTCTTTCTGTATTAATTAAGGCTGGGGCCATTCATGATTGTCCGCCTCGACTGCTCCCAGAAGCTTCCGGCGACGATGACTGACCTTCTGAATGCGCTCAGAGAACTCCTCTTCTTCAACCAGCGGCAGCTTCAATTCTTTTAAGTCTATCCAGTCTGGATAAGGGGGTTCATTTTCTGCTTCCTCGATGAAAGCAGATGTCATCGTTTCAAGGTATGTTTCGATGCTGGATCTCGCTTCACAGATCAGCATCATGTTGACCGTTCCTTTATCAGCCAAACCATGATGAACCATTGTCAGTACATCATCCAGGATGGCGATGCCCACCGCCAATGATTCCTGGGGCTTCTGACTGTGATAGTAATGAAGGAGCGGGTAGGCCTGATGCTGCTGGGTCAGTTCCGTGATCTGTGAAGATGCATTCATTAGAAACAGATCAAGCTGGTAAAAATCTTCCCCACTCCAGGCCTTCCGCATGACTTCTGAGCTGTCCATTCCCAGCCCAGTAACCGTCTGGGCCAGTGCACGTTTTTTTACGACTGCACTGACAACTGAAATGACATAAGAAGCACCTAAGGTCAGAAAAAGAATACCTATTCCTGAATTCAAAGCTGTTATGACCTGCCAGAATCCTGGCTGCGGAGAGTAGTCCCCTACCCCGAGAGTAAATAATGTAAACCCTGTGAAATAGAGACGTTCGTACCACATGACCGGCCCTTCAAACGTCGTCTGGACAATAGACTCCGGATCTCCTGAAAAAAACAGAGTAAGACCGATCCAAAGCAGCAGGACCCAGCTGAGAAGGGTCAGAACGAGAATAAGCGGACCGATGATATTAAACAAGCCCTTCTCATTCTTACTTATTCTCCTGGTAATCTTCCACGTCGATCGAGCTATCCTCTTTGACATGGGGCCCGCCCCACCGTCTACCCACAGGGTGGTCCATATCAGGTCTGTGATCGTGAACAGAATTAGAGCCACACCTGATACGTATAGTAATATACTAGTCATTTCATCACCTCTCCTCGGTCTTTCTCCCATTATAATTGAGCTCAACAGTCATTTACAATGAATAAGAGTCACTAGTCATCTCCACATAACAAAAATATAAATTGATAGGCCGATTTTTAGGTAATAAAAGAGTAAATTTAAAATATAATAGATAATACCCATTTAACCGCATAAAAATTATGAAGATTTCTTTTTTATACGTGCGCAAGTGATATTTATTCACACTAACGTTGCTTAATTTTATGTTTTTGTTCAATTTAGTCTACTTAATTCGTATGATTATATGGACTATTTTATATCACTCTCTTTTTTATTCACTTGTTGCTATGTTCTACCCTTGCAAACATAGTATATTACTTTTAAACAGGATGAATATTCATAATTATCTAATCAAATATCCAGACATTTTCACACTCCCATCCATCTGGCTTTATCAGGCCTATAAAACTGCCGAGGAGCCAGACAAGCCATTCTGGTTCCTGATCACTTTAGGAACATTCAGTTATTTCCTGGCTGAATGTTCCTGGATACTTTACGAGAGTGTCCTGAGAATCGAAGTCCCTTACCCAGGAACCCCTGATCTCTTTTATATACTTAATGTCTTGTTCTACCTTAGTGCCTTCGGATTCAAACTATACAAGGAAAAGACAAAAATTGTTCTGACCCGCTACATTTTCGATATTCTTTTCATTATGATTATTTACGCCACCCTCAGCTGGTATTTTTTATTAAACCCGATCATTTTAGCAGGAGATGTTTCTCTTCTAGCCGCACTTGTATCGCTTGCCTATCCAATCGGGGATCTGGCGCTGGCTTTCTGCCTACTTATGGTGATTTTCTCAAGTAAACAACTCTTTTCGAATGACTTGATTCTATTTTTCGGTACCGGTCTATATACTTATATTGTTGCAGATACTGCTTTCGTCTATCTAGTCAGCACTGAAACTTACGACTCCGGATCCTTGACTGATCCACTCTTTATCTTAGGCGTCCTGCTTGTCGGCTTTACCGGACTGCTTCAGAATAATCAGTCATCGATCCAGCTGAGGAATAAAGTTGTTATTCGAACGAAACCTATGCTTTTCGATATCCTCTTTCCTTTCTTCGGACTGACTTCGCTGTATCTGTTTATGATATATACAAGCATCGGGGCTAATGCCATTACTATCGGTGTAGGGGTGTCCATTCTGCTTGTAATAGTCAGGCAGTTTCTCCTCCTTTCAGAGAATCGACGCCTTCTTCAAAAATATTTAAAGAATGCTGATGAACTTCAATCCAGTCAGGAACGGTACCGGTTGTTGTTTGAGCATCATCCTGACGCAGCCTTTTCATTCACACTTGACGGTACAGTCCTGAGTGTCAATGAAAAAGGTGCTGAAATTCTCGGCAAAACAAAGGAAGAACTGATCGGACACTCACTGATTGACACTATACATGCCGATTATCAGGAAACGGTCAAAGGACATTTTAATAACGCTAAAAAAGGCATCTTCAAGCATTATGAGCTTCCTTTCAGCAATCTAGGCAATGAGTTTTATTACCTGGGTGTGACTCATGTGCCGATCAAGGTAGATGGAGAAGTTATTGGCGTCTACGCCATTGCGCGAGACATTACGGAGAACAAGATCAATCAGGAGCAGATCCAGTATATGGCCTTCCATGACCATCTGACTCACCTGGCCAACCGCATCCGTTTCGAAGAAGTTCTTCAGAAAGCTATAGAGGATGACAGGCTTCATGATAAGAAATTTGCGCTTCTCTTTATGGATCTGAATAATTTCAAAGACGTCAATGATGATTATGGTCATGCCTTTGGCGATAAGCTATTGGCTCAGGTCGCCAGACGCATTGCTTCGATGGTCAAGAAAGATGATTGTGCCGCACGACTGGGCGGGGATGAGTTCACTATTCTGATTGATGATCTCGATAGCTATGATGATGCGATGAGATGGGCCAGTCAGCTCCTGAACAAGCTGAACAAACCTTACCTCATTGATGGAGAAGAAATCGTCTGCACGCCGAGTGTCGGCTTTGCCTACTACCCTAAAGATGGTGACTCTGTAGAGAACCTTCTAAATAAGGCCGACGCAGCCATGTACAAGAATAAACGCCATTCCAAAG
>NZ_FNFK01000003.1 GCF_900101165.1 Alkalibacterium thalassium
CATTATTCCCTTTCCATCGAAAAAAACACCTGCCACACACAGGTCGTCCTTGCACGTGCCCGCCCCTCCAATGCGTTGGCAAAAATAAAGTTCTATCTTTATCGATTCATCCGAGGGGTCAGCAAGATTCTTTCCTATGATACCGCAGGTATCAAATACTTCCATCGGATTGAACAGCGATCAAGTCAACTGTCTTTGTGGTAAATGGCGAACTTAACTGTTTTTTTAACGCGCTGAAAAGGGCGTTCTATTTGTGTGTCTTCTTACAGTGTTTCAAAGAAATTCATACCAGTGTTCCATTGCCTTCCTCCTACATGCTCGATTTAGAGGCTGCCCTGACGTAAAAAGGGCAAATTCAAATTGGACTGGTGTATTACCCGCAGTATGCTGACCGTGAAAAAAGCCAGTACTAGACTGACTTTTCCCGTAAATTAAGTTTTAATCATACGATTTATCTTTTTTATACTCTTCGGATAGGGTCTGATATGCACCAGGCTCAATTGTTTCCAGTTTTTCTCTGACCATTTTAAGGGCAGTTTTATAATCATACTCATCCAGGAAGAGCGATTCACTGTATTTGATTGTCTCGATTACTTCTGGATGTTCGTCTTTATGTCTGTATAGGCGCTGGCTGGTCAGTTCTGTCAGGAGAGCTTCATCGACGATCGCGTCGGTCTGGTCTGCCAGTGATTCGATATCGTCTTCACACATTTTATGAAGTGATAGCACCTCTTTCAGATTTAGACGAGGTCTGGCGAGTTCCTTGGATAAAGCCTCCAGGTGATCTGTTGTGTAGAAAAAGAGATCCAGAAAAGCTTTCGGCAGACCTGGAAGATGCTTGCTTTCAATGTAACGTTTCATTTCCCTTAATGCCATTTCCATTTCTTCAATATCCGTTTTGATCTGCAGCTCTTTCTCTCTATAAGAATAGAGCTGTTTCGACATTGTCTCATAAGTTCGGGACACGTTCTCCAACTGCTCGAAGCTCTTTTTAAGTAACCCTTCTGCAGTGGAGTACGGTATTTGTTCTTCTGAAAGCTTTGCTTCTACCTCACCGATCAGTTTGACTTGTTCTTTTAGGGCCTCTTTCAGGTCTTTATACTGATTCTCCTCATTCTGATAGAGGGTATAGCTCTGGTTGATCCGGTCAAGTTCAAAGCCCATTTCACGATTTTGCTCCTGAACGTACAATATGATTTTCTTTAGTTTCTTTATTAAAGTGTTTACCGATGCCTTGGATTCAATTTCAGTTTCCATAAGATCGTATAAGTCATTGATCTCTATTTCGACAGCTTCACTTTTAGAATCTGCTTTTTTAATATCCAGTTCCTCAACATGAGATTTCAGTTCAATGATATCATTATCGAGCTTGTTTAGCTTATTTTCCATTTCATTTGCTTCTGGAAAGAGATACCCTTGTTCAGTCAGAGTTCTGTACCCTTCGACTATCTCTTCTTTCTGTTTGATATAGGACGTGTTGATCGTCTCGATAAGTTCAGGAATACGACTCATTAGCTTTTCCATCGCTGACATCTCTTTATCCAGTTTGGATACAATTAGCTTAGCTTCTTCGTGATCTCCCGATGCTGTCAGATCGGAAAATGAGGTGAACTTGGATTCAATGTCACCCAGTTTGTCTTCGAGATTATTGATGCTGCCGCCAAAAGTAAAGCTGTTCACGAGCAGTTCTTTTCTGATTTTATGGTACCTTTTCTTAATGGCATCGACTTTTTTCAGATTCGCTTCTTCACGCTGCAGCAGTTCATCGATCGTACTGACTATCTGCTTGACATCTTCTTCAATAGCTTTCAGCGATTCATCTGCTCTGTTCTGATGGTCTGAAGCCTGCTTGAACCGGTAACGATCTGTGGCTTGTTCGGCATCAAATAAAAACGCCTCTACTTCTGGGAGTCGTTCATCATTGATCAAGTTCACCTTTCTGACAGCCATTTCAGCTGATGCTTTAGATTGGCCGCTAATTGCCATTCTTTCAAGCTTATCTGCTTTCTCATTAGGCAGATAACTGAATACGTCCTTTTTTTTGTGATCCAGTCGGTCGATATCAGTATAATGTGTTTTCTTGAGGTAATATGTACTGAAATACACTATCACTGCAAGTATGACGATGCTGATCGCTACGACAATTTCGATTGTCATTTTATTCCCTCCAGCAGTAGATACGAGAGTCTACCATTGTTCTCTTTTATATAGTATATCAAACTTAGAACAATTATGTTATACTAGCAAGCAAATTCTAAAAAAAAACATAGTAGCGAAAGGAAAGAATCATGGGGAAAGAACTGAATTATATGATAAATAAGCAGCTTCAAGCTGTTTTGGCAGATGAGCCTAACCTTATAGCCAATCTCAGCAATGCCTCTGCTCTGCTTTTTGATCACTTGACAGACGTAAACTGGGCTGGCTTCTACTTGTGGGATACAACTGATCAGGAACTCGTCCTGGGTCCTTTCCAGGGTAAAGTAGCTTGCGTTCGAATAAAGGACGGCAGCGGAGTATGCGGCACAGCCTTTAAGAACGAAGAAACGATTGTCGTTCCTGATGTTCATCAGTTTCCAGGTCATATTGCCTGTGATGCAGCCAGTGAGTCAGAAATTGTAGTTCCGCTTATCAAAGACGGTAGAAAAATCGGTGTCCTTGATATTGATGCGCCAATCAAGAATCGTTTCTCGCAAGATGACAAAAAAATGCTGGAAGAATTCTGTAATGTTCTCCTCGAAGCTCTTTAATTCTGACGTGTCCAGTCAATCTAAAAAAGCCTTCTGTCGATTTAATGACAGAAGGCTTTTTTATACTGTTAATATCGGATTATCTGTTGTAGTACTCAACGATAAACGCTTCATCGATTTCAGCAGGCATTTCTTCACGCAGTGGTAGACGTGTAAGAGATCCTTCAAGTTTTTCATCGTCGAACGTAATAAAGTCCGGACGACCAAAAATAGATTCAACTGATTCTTTGATAATTTTAAGGTTTTTAGATTTTTCACGAACACCGACTACATCTCCAACTGATACGTGGAATGATGGAATATCGACACGTTTGCCGTTTACAGTGATGTGGCCGTGGTTTACAAGCTGACGAGCCTGACGACGAGTAGTCGCAAGTCCAAGTCTGTAAACAACGTTATCTAGACGCTGTTCAAGCAGCACCATGAAGTTGACACCGTGCTTACCTTCACGAATTTTACCTGCTTTAGTGAACAAGTTGAAGAATTGACGTTCGTTCAACCCGTACATGTAACGAAGTTTCTGTTTTTCTTTTAACTGCAGGCCGTATTCAGATAGTTTGATACGCGCAGTAGGTCCGTGCTGACCTGGTGCATATGGACGTCTTGCCAGTTCTTTTCCGCTACCGGTCAAAGAGATGCCTAAACGTCTTGATTTTTTCCATGATGGTCCTGTATATCTTGCCATTTTGGGTTTCCTCCATTTAAATTGTTGTCAGTTTTATTCAAAAACTGCAATGGAGTAAAATAACGAATGGAAGCTCAATAATACGTGCAGTTTCTTTTCAATCTTCACCAATTGCAGCCGCTGGTTACACAATTGCGCTCATATGATTCACATGGCAAGAAACTGTTGACGCGGTTACCACTTCCCGCTGCGATATTTTACACAAAGGTCAGTATACCGATAATAAATCGGGAAGTCAAGGTAATTGGGACATTTAGATAAAATAAAAACTGGAGTTATTGGCCCCAGCTTTTACTCTTATTCTTTATTAATCAGAATCTTAAAGTTGCAGCAATACCTGTATCTGAAGGCATACTGGCTTTTTCCAGAACATAGACGTCTCCTTTAGTCTTGAGTACGTTATGAACAAGCTGGTTGACATACTTTTTAGTTTCTGTGCTTTCCTGGTACTGTCCGTTCTCATCAAGTTCACCATGGACCTGGTAATCGTCTTCGATCAGAAGAACGTCGATTTTCCCTTGAATACTTGCCATTCCCAAGTCGTTATACTGGGCTTCAAGTCTATATTCAGGTGTCGTTTCATTGAATTTCTCAACGAGTTTCTTGTATCTGCGGTTAATGATCTCATCCACCACTTCAGAAGTATGAGATTGAATCTCATTAAACGATAACTGCGATGGAGATGCTTCAATACGCGTTTCGTCAAGGTATTCATTTTTTGACAAACGTTCAAAATCAGCTATATTTTTCGGCAGAGCGAACAGGACTAAAGGCAGTTCTGTCGGCTTAGAATAATGTTCATATACATACTTATCAACTTTACGGAAATAATTCTCCTGGTCGATCTCAACTTCATTGCTCTTCTCGTTATGTCCGTGAAAGACTCCACCACTGTTTCCTTCACTTCCATTATAAGATCCAACATTGAGCTCTCCACCAGTCAGTTCGTCCCCTAAAGCTTTAGTCAGTGTGTCAGGGGCCTCTTCAGGCAGATCTATTTCCTGCAGTTTATTTCGTCTGCCGTTGTATAAACTGAATTTATCATGATTAAGGGCCAGCAGGTGATAGTAGCTCACGTACTGGAAATTGGCGATCAATGGTAAGACATATGGTTGTTCAGCTACTACTGTACCAGTGTGAATCGGCACACTTAAGCGGTAGTAGTAGACTTCGTCCGGGGTGACATAAAAAACGACACTTTGAGTCATCTGTCTCCAGAAATCTGAATGATCCACAAGAGGCTTCACTTTTTCGAGTAACGTATTGCAGTATTTCTCATCATACAACTCACAGAGTTTAGTTTTTGCCTCTTTCAGTAAATTCTGGAACTGAATCTGGTTCGCTTCGATTTCTACTGCATTCGATTCGTTGTTCAGTGAGATCGAAACGACTACCTCGTACTCTTTAAGCAGTTCGTCTGTCGGGAATGTTAAAAGTTCTTGCATATGCGTCACCTTCCATTCATTATTCTCTTCACTGAGAAGCATCTCAATAAAGAGTGCTATATGTACATCATAGCTAATACACTAATAAATGTCTAAGAATATGCTGAGTATACTTACAAATAAAAAAGGCCTATGAAGACTGGACTTGTTCATTAACCGGTATGTTCTTGATGATACGTGCCGGCACTCCACCGATCACAACATTGTCAGGAAAGACGCCATTGACTACAGCTCCAGCAGCAACAACTACATTATTTCCCAGTTCAGAGCCGCCTACGATCGTCGCATCTGCTCCGATCCAACAGTTATCCCCCACAGTCACTGGTCTCCCGAATTCATACCCTGAATTCCGTTCTGCTGGTAGTAGAGGATGTTCAGGTGTAACAATACTGACTCCCGGCCCGAGCATCGCATTCTTTCCAATGCGAATAGGGCAGACATCCAGAAAGACACAGTTGAAATTGGCATAAAAATTTTCCCCAACATGTATATTGTAGCCATAATCTACACGTACAGTCGGTTCTACTTTAATAGTTTCCCCAGTTGTTCCGAACAGATCCTTGATGATTCGCTTTCTCTCTTCATCCGTATCAGCTCTATTAAAGTCCTGAGCTCTATCGTGGCCTTTTCGTCTTCCTTTTACAAGTTCAGGATCAGATGGATCATACATCTCTCCTGCTTTCATCTTATCTTTCTCTGACTGCATATGACAAACTCCTTTATCCCTTAAATTAAGTCTTCGTTCTTCTGATGCACATCAATCAGGCCGGAATAGATAGGCATAAGATCGTCGAGTGTCTTTTTATAGAAGTCAAACTGTGCGTCTTTATCTGACAACTCTATACTATCTTCACGCATGATCTTACCTATCATAAACTCTCCTTTTTTCACTTTAAGCAGTCGCTTTAAAGTCTTTTCGATTGTTTCATCATCCGCCTTTTCAAGATCAGGTTTAGTATGATCAGGTGAAATAACATACTCCTCTGATAGATGATCGAACAACACCAGGTTTTCGAGAAGATGCTGACCCATGGCCTTTTCATGTACAGGGTTATCGATCAGTGACAGGAAGAGAAAAATATGGTCGCTGTTGATTCCCAGCTGGATATGCGGATACTTCTTGTAGCCTCTAGCATTTCCTCCAAGAGCACTCCACGTACTTTCCGGTGCATTAGCAGTTCTCCGTCTATGCTGGGCAATGTGAAAGCCTCCGTCAAATGCCGTCTGCGTATTCACATACGCTTTGAATTCATCACCGAACGACTGAAAAACAGGCTGGATCTGTTCTCTGATCAGTGCCATCCTCTCATCCAGTCCATCGACTGAAAAAATACTGAAATGTTCTGGTTCGAAATAGTTTTCCATAACAACCTCCTGATTTATCATTGCCTTACTAGTGTATCAAAAAAGGAGAAAGGTTGCAGGATAAGTTCATCCCAAAAAAATGACTGGAAACTAAATACTGGCTATCTACCTGCTAACAAAAAAAGCCCGTTATATCACAAGGAGATGATAATGCCTCACCTTGTGATATAACGGGTTTCACAATATTAATAGAGATCAGCTGAACCGGTTTATCTGCTCATATAGATGACGAGTCGACCGAATCATTTTCTGCTGCTAACTCAATATACCGAAGAACCATTTCTGCAGATTTTTTCCCAGCAGATTCGATAAATTCATTGAATGACACAGATGCTTCTTCATCTGCGACATCAGATACTGCCCTTACAACAGCAAATGGAATATCGAACTGATAACACGTTTGAGCGACAGCCGTCCCTTCCATTTCTGTTACCAGTGCATCACTAAAATAAGCTTTGATTTGCTGGATTGCAGATACATTGCTGATAAAGGAATCCCCACTCACTATCAGCCCGTCTTTAACTGTCCACTCAGTTTTTAAAGCCGCTGTTTTTAGAACCTTTACTGTTCCAGCATCTGCTTCATAGTATTCAGGCATCTGGGGTATCTGACCGAATGCATACCCAAACGCTCTAGCATCGGCATCGTTATAGCTCAATCTTGTTGAAATGACAAGATCACCTACTCTTAATCCTTCTCCTATGCCTCCGGCTGATCCTGTATTTATTACAGTATCAGCTTTAAATCTGTTGATCAGCAGAGTCGTGGCTATCGCTGCATTGACTTTTCCAATACCAGACTGTACTAGAACGACATTGGTTTGTCCTATCTTACCTTCAAAAAAAGTCTGATTCGCAATCTCAGATTGACTCATGTCAGTCAACCGGTCGGTGAGCAATCGTATCTCCTGCTCCATCGCAGCTATAATTCCTAATTTCATTTAAACACCCTTTCAATATAGTGACAAGATCAGATAAAGAAAACGAATGACAGAACGATTACAAGCAGTAGCGCGACTATAATAATGGCCAGAGTAAGCTGTTTTTCCACTCTTCGGTACTTCTCCATCTCATTCAGTCTTTTCTTTGATGTGCGCCCTTTTTTGGATAGTTTCCTTTCGATCTTGCGATTCTCAGATTTTCTTATTCTCCTTTCTTTCTTTTCTTTTTTTTCATCCAGTTGTTTCTGCTTTTTCAGCTCGCTTCTTGAAGACATTCTTATCATCCTCAGTCTTTCTTCATATTTTTTTTCATTTTCCAGTAGAACAAGGCGAAAACTGTCTTGGAATCCCTAAGTAAGCCTTGGTCATATAAATCCCAGGCTTCATCAAATGTGACGATCATTACTTCAACATTCTCGTCCTCATCCTGGGAGAGCGGATTCTCTGCTAAGTACAAATCGGTTGCTTCATAGATTTCAAGAAACTCATCTGTAAAACCTGGTGTACTATAAAAAGAAGTAACAAAATTAAGTCGATCCGATCTGTAGCCAGTTTCTTCTTCAAGTTCACGTGCAGCAGTTACAGAACCGCTGGTATCCGACTCGTCTTTCAATCCTGCAGGAATCTCAATACTGATCTGTTCGATCGCCTTACGATACTGCTTGACAAGTATGATTTCATTGTCATTGATAAAAGGAATCACCGCAGCTGCTCCATCATGTCTGACGATTTCTCTCTGAGCCGTTTTCCCATTAGGCAGTCTGACTTCCTGTACCGTATATTCCGTAATATTTCCTTTATATACTGATGTTTCCTTGATCGTTTCTTCTTTAAAATCCATAGGTCCACTCCTCACATACCGTTAATCATACAGGAATCACCAGCAATTTTCATCTTATAATTACCGTTCATATCCTGTTAAATCCATCTTAGGTCTTATGTCAATTCTACCAGATTTTGTGATACTATATAGTTAGAATAAGCAATCGTTTCACCAGAATGGAGGATCAGCAATGAAACAGTCAATACTATATACATCTTTAATCTATACACTGACTTTACTCACTTCTTTATTTATATTTATCATCATGATAGGGCTAGAATTGAACGGACTGCTCGCTTTGGGGCTGAGTATAGGAACTGGGGTGCTTATGTTGAAAAAATTTGGCAGAAAAACAGCTTCTGCAAAGCATACAAGCCATAAATTACCGAAGATGACCCAGGGGAAAGAAGCCTTTTATACATCAAAAGGCCTGTCTAAAGAAGACATTCAATACTTCAGAAAAACCATGCACAAAGCGAAAGAACAGGTTATAATAATAGAAAAGAATATGACCCAGTCAGGGAAGCTTAGAGCAATTGAAAACCGCAATAACACGGTAGCCCTATCAAAAGCATTGTTCAAGGAAATTACCGATGAACCTGATCGTCTCCATGAAGTCGACCAGTTTCTATACGTCCACCTGCCATCACTGGCAGACCTGGTTAAAAAATACGTTGAAATCGAAAACCACAAGGCTAAAAGCAAAGCAACCTATGATATTCTTGAGAAATCATCTCAGACAATCGACAAGATGTGCGGGCAGATCGTAGAAGATTATGTCATGTTTAAAGAAGACGATATCCAGGATCTTGATGTCGAAATCGAGCTGGCTAAACGTACATTGAATGATGAACTTTAATACTAACCCACACACAAGGAGCTGTTACAATGGCAAACGAAGAGAATGATTTGTTCGAAAAAAAAGAACAAAGTGAAATCGACGACTTATTGGCAAATCCTTTTGGTGCTTCTTCTGATACAGTAAGCTCTGTAGAAAAAAAAGAAATAAAAAAGCAGAATGAAGTAAAAAAAGTGATCGATACTTTAAATGAAACGAGAAAAAAACAAGCTTACGAACTGGCAAAAATGATCGATACTTCTGACACTGATTCACTTCTGAACTACGGTGCTCAAGCCCAGCAGAAACTTGGAGAGTTTTCACATTCCGTACTGAATCATGTTCAGAATCAGGAGACCAGTCATATCGGCGAAACCCTCAATGATCTGATGTTTCGTCTGAATGAGGCTAATCCTAATGAACTCAAGGCAGATGACCGAAACATCTTCAAAAAAATGTTCCGAAAAATCAACCGTTCGATCTATGAAACGACAGCCAAATATCAGAAGATCGGTGCGCAAGTTGACAAAATAGCCGTCAAGCTGGACAAAGAGCGTGAACTGCTTCTTAAAGACAATGTCATGCTTGAAGAATTATACGAAAAGAACTATGAGTACTTCGAAGCTTTGAATGTCTATATCGCAGCCGGAGAAGTAAAAATCGATGAGCTCAGCAATGAAGTCATTCCACAGGCCGTCAAGCATGCGGAGGAAAGCGGCAACCAGATGGAAGTCCAGAAGGTAAATGACTTGAATCAGTTCCTGAATCGTCTGGATAAGCGAGTTTATGATTTGAAGACTGCTCGTCAGATGACAATTCAGCAGGCCCCTCAGATCCGTCTCATCCAGAATACCAATCAGGCCTTAAGTGAAAAGATACAGACATCCATTAATACTGCTATTCCTTTATGGAAAAACCAGATCGTTGTTGCACTGACTCTCCTTCGTCAGAAGGAAGCTGTTACGGCTCAGAGACAGGTATCCGAGACAACTAACGAACTACTGACTAAGAATTCAGAAATGTTAAAACAGTCCTCAATTGAAACAGCTAAAGAAAACGAGCGCGGTGTCATCGACATTGAAACGCTTGAAAAAACTCAGGCCGATCTTGTTGAGACATTGGAAGAAACCTTATCTATACAACGGGAAGGACGATCCAAGCGTAAAGAAGCAGAAGTTCAGCTTCAGCAGCTTGAAAGCCGTTTGAAAGATCAATTACTACAACTGACTGAACCAAAAACAACTGATTCTAATTAATTAGTACAACCTTATCTTTCTCAAGTATAAATATTTGAATAAAATGTGACAGTTTACTATACTAAGTATGTAAGTTATTCAAAACGAAAGAGGAGAGATGTATTATGTTAGGATTTATTTGGTCACTTATAGTGGGTGGAGTGATTGGTGCAATCGGTCAGGCTATTGTTGGTACTGATGTTCCAGGTGGTATTATAGGTAACATTATTATAGGGTTCGTTGGTGCCTGGGCAGGTCACGCGTTATTCCAGATGGGACCTGAATTAGGTGGCTTCTATATTATTCCTGCAATTGTAGGGGCAATATTGATAGTTTTCATCTATGACTTGATTGCAAGCAGATTATAATAACAAATTTCAATATAACAAACTTCCTCAAGTCTGTACTTGAGGAAGTTTGTTATTATCACAGTTTTTCAACGTTGGATGCTTGAGGTCCTCTGTCACCTTCGATGATGTCGAACTCTACTTCCTGACCATCATCAAGTGACTTATACCCTTCACTATTGATTGCACTGTAGTGGACAAATACATCTTCATGTCCTTCAACTTCTATAAATCCGAAGCCTTTTTCAGCGTTGAACCACTTGACCTTACCTTGAGCCATAAGTACTTTCCTCCTACTTGTTTTCTTGCAACAGAAATCTAAGACTGACATACTACTATGAAAGTTAGGATTAAGAGCAGTTAAACCTCCATTACATATAAAATTATACAAAAGCAAACGCTTTAAATCAATAACTCTATATTGAAATTAGCATAAAAAAAATGAGTTCCTCTAGTTTTCAATCGAAAACACAGGAACTCAATTTTTTAATCACTTTAACTGTTCAGAACTTCAGGGTAGTGCTCTTTACAAATAGAATGGCAGCGCGGGCACAACTGCTCATCTTCATTCAGAGCTACTGTCTCTTCAGACGTTATACGGCAGCGTGTGCATACCTCCCCCGGCATACGTTCGACCTTGATCGCTACTCCATCGAAATCAAGAACAGACTCATCGTCTTGAGGTTTTTCATCTAAACCTTTTACACTGAATTCAGAAGCGATAAGGATCTGGCGGATATCACTGTCAAGTGTATCAAGCAGACTTCTGACATCATCTGACGCATAGACCGTTGTTTTCGCTTCAAAATCTTTACCGATTACTTTATTCTCTCTAGCCACTTCGTTAGCTTTCAGTACTTTGTCCCGGAATGTCATGAATGCACTCCAGTTTTCAAGTACTTCTTCCTCATTGCTGAAGGACTGTACTTCAGGGAATTCTGACAGCTGAGCGAAGTCCTCTTCTTCCTGCAGGTATGTCCACATTTCTTCAGCTGAGTGAGGCAGGATCGGTGTAAGCAGTTTAGTCAGATCTCTGATGATATGATAGAAAACTGTCTGCATTGCTCGTCTGCTGTAGGCATCAGGTGCATCTATATACAGAACATCTTTGGAGAAGTTCGCATAGAAATTGCTGACATCCACTGTACAGAACTGATTGATTTCTTTAAAGATATCTGAAAAATCATAACGTTCATAACCATCCACGACATTCTTAACTGTCTGGTTCAGGCGGTTCATAAGGTATTGATCCACTGGACGCAAGTCTTCGTAAGCGATACCGTCTGCTTTAAAGTCGAAGTCTTCAGTATTCTGGATCAGGAAACGTATTGTGTTTCTGATCTTTCTGTAGATTTCTGATACTTGTTTGAGAATTTCCATACTGACCTTTACATCTGCCTGTGTATCGACACTGGATACCCATAGACGGATCAGATCGGCCCCCATCTGCTTGATGACTTTATTAGGATCGATTACATTACCAATCGATTTACTCATTTTCTTCCCTTTGCCATCAAGAACCATTCCTTGAGAAAGGACAGCTTTATAAGGAGATTCTCCATTTATTGCGACAGACGTCGTGATACTGGAGTTGAACCAGCCTCTATACTGATCGGATCCTTCAAGGTATAAGTCTGCCGGGAAAGTCAGGTTCTCTCTTTTACGCAGAACAGCATGGTGAGAAGAACCAGAATCGAACCATACGTCCATAATATCTGTTTCTTTCGTAAATACTCCATTAGGACTGGATGGATGTGTGAATCCTTCAGGTAACAGATCTGCAGGTTCTTTTTCAAACCAGATGTTCGAGCCATGTTCCTCGAATAGCTGGGCAACATGTTCCGTTGTTTCCGGAGTAATGATCGCATCACCGTTTTCACCGTAGAATATCGGTAATGGTACACCCCAGGCACGCTGTCTGGAAATGACCCAGTCCCCTCGATCTCTGACCATGTTATAAATACGCTGCATTCCCCAAGGCTGCAGCCAGTCCACTTTCTGTACAGCATCAAGAATATCATCTCTGAAATTGTTTATAGAAGCAAACCACTGCGGAGTCGCTCTGAATATTACCGGTTTCTTTGTTCGCCAGTCATGTGGATAGCTGTGAGTAAAGAAATCAAGTTTAAGCAGCGCATCATTCTCTTCCAGCCATTCAGTGATCTGTTTATTTGCTTTGTCATAGAACTGGCCTTCCAGTCCTGGAGCTTCGTCAGTGAAGCAGCCTTTTTCGTCTACTGGAGACAGAACAGGCAGCTGATACTTCTGGCAGACGATAAAGTCATCTTCCCCGTGTCCAGGAGCAGTATGGACAAGTCCAGTACCATCTTCAAGGGTAACGTGATCCCCTAAAATCAGTAAAGACTCACGATCGTAAAATGGATGCTGTGCAGTGATCCCTTCGAGATCTTTGCCGGCTACTTCTTTAATCAATGTCACATCAGTCCACTCAAGAGTCTCTGCAACTTCTTCAGCTAGTTTGGATGCTACAACAAATTTACGGCCGTCTGCTTCCAGTACAGCATAATTCGTATCAGGCTTAACTGCAATAGCTAAGTTCGCAGGCAGTGTCCATGGTGTCGTTGTCCAGATGATGAATGATGTATCCTTATCCAGAAGATCGTTACCGTCTTTTACTGTAAATGCCACATAAATATTAGCCGAACGCACATCATGGTACTCGATTTCTGCTTCAGCAAGAGCTGATTCACTTGAAGGAGACCAGTAAATCGGTTTAAGTCCTCGATAGATATAATCTTTTTCAGCCATCTTGCCGAAAACGCGGATCTGTTCCGCTTCATAGTCTTTCGTCAAGGTCACGTATGGATTATCCCATTCGCCTGCTACTCCTAGACGTTTGAAGTCTGTTCTCTGCTTTTCAATCTGTTCCCAGGCATATTCTTCACAAAGCTTTCTGAATTCCACGACTGACATGGACTTTCTGTCTACTCCTGTGTTAGTCAAGGCCTGTTCGATAGGCAATCCATGGGTATCCCATCCTGGTACATATGGAGATCTGAAACCAGACATGGATTTATATCTGACGATAATATCCTTTGAAATTTTGTTCAAAGCATGTCCGATATGGATATTTCCATTCGCATATGGAGGACCATCATGAAGAACAAAAGGCGGCTTGTCTTTGTTCAACTCCTGTCTTTTGTTATAGACGTCTGCTTCTTCCCATTCCTTCTGTCTCTCTGGTTCTTTGTTCGGCAAGCCCGCTCGCATGGGAAAATCTGTTTTCAGTAAATTCAATGTATCTTTGATTTCCATCATTTCACCTTTTTCTATAATTTTTGATAAAAAAAAGACCTCATCCGAAAGGACGAAATCATCGTGGTACCACCTTAATTTGAAAAGTGAAGAATAAGCCTTCTCCTTTCCTTTGCTTCCTTAACGCAGAATGACGCAAGTACTTACTTAATTTCAGTACTTGTTGACTTAAATGATAACACATAGCTTCCGCTTGTCAATTCTCACCAGTTATTGACTCTCTGTTAAGCGTCTACTATCTGTTGTGTTTTAAGTATCTTAAATTATTTTACTTCAGGAAGTTCGACCGCGGGCGTCATGCCTTCTTCGTATCCGTCCAGTTCTTCAGTCTCTTCAACTTCATCGACCTGATCTTCGTTCTGTCTGTCTTCCAGTTCTTTCTTAACTTCTTTAATTGTTTCGATATCCGGCTGTTCAGAGGTTGGCGGCTGAAGAAGATCATCCCATTCTTCCTTTTTAACCAGTTCCAGCTGAGATTCGATCATCAGCTGAAGTCTCTGCCTGAAAATACGGCTCTGTTTTCTCAATTCTTCTGTTTCCTGCTCGATGCGTCTAGCTTTGTTCACTGCATCTTTCAGAAGCTCATCTGCATGATTCTCTGCGTCGTGCTTAACATTGGAAGCTTGTGTTTCTGCTTCTTTTGTAATCATTTCCGCTTCTTTTTCTGCATTCTGCTTCAAGCGGTCAGCTGCATCCTGAGCGACTAAAATCGATTTATTGAGTGAATCATGCATCTGATCATAGTTCGCTAGTTTTTCTTCAGCAAAACTCAGTTTCTTTTCAGTTTCTTTCTTCTGCTTCAACAGCATTTCATAGTCTTTTATAATCTGATCAAGGTAATCATTTACTTCGTCCTGATCATACCCTCGCATTTTAACAGGAAATTCCTTATTATGTATATCCAATGGTGTTAATGCCATGGAAAAACACCTCCACATTTTATTAGGCTCCAATGCCTTTAGTATAATGAAACTGAATCATTATCTCAAGAAACAATTAACTGTTTCTGTCCAGAACGCCCAGCGATAGTCGGATTTTTTCTTTTTTTGTTTTCCCTTCAATCGACTGCAGTCTTAACCGACCGTATCCCCTAATAGATACGACATCATAAATACCGAGTACAGTATCCGGCCGATCTGTTTCATTCCAGTTTATCTTTACTTTTCCAGAAGCAATAAGCTCTTTGGATTTCTGTCTGGAAATATTAAAAGCACCAGCAAGAACGACATCCAGTCTTAATGAAGAAACAATTTCATCTCTATCTTCCCAGCTGTCTTTTGGAAGAATCAGATCCGTATAGGATATTTCTTCAAGCTGGATAGTGATTTTTCCTATCTTGTCTACAGAAGACATCAAGAAATCCATGATCGATCCGTCTGCAAAGAACTGCCAGCGGTCACCATCTGAAATGATATCTCCAATTGTACTCCTGTCGATTCCTGACCCCATAAGCGTACCGAGTATTTTTCCGTGACTCAAGTCCGCAAACTTCCTAGGGTATCTTATTTCAGCGATTCTAATGTTGAAATCATTCTGAGCAGGATCAAAGTAAGACGGTGACAGAAAGAGGCGCCTGCGTTCGGCTGCCTCATATCCCCCATACGTACTTATCTTTATATCGTCATATTGCCCAGCTATCGACTCAACAATAAACTGCTGTCTAGGATCCAGAAATGGACTGAGGTATGGCGTATACTGCATTTCCACCTGACGCAGCCAATCACTGACTTGATCGATAAACTGTTTTTCTTCTTCTCTAAAATGCTGATACACTGATTCCATTGTCAACTCATCCAAACTGTCTAACTAGATTAAATAGTATGCTGAAAACTGCATCGATTCCGTAACCCACAAATGTCAGAGAAAATAGTGCGGCTAGTCCTGCCAAACTGATCATTCCAATCGGCGGAACGAAGCGTCTGAAGAATCCGACATACGGTTCACAGATTTTGATCAGAAACTGCCCCAGGCTAGACTGATATCCACCTGGAAGCCATGATAGCAAAAAGTATACAACAAGTGCTATTCTATAGACCTGCAGCCCCTGCATGATTAGATTATATAACACACTTAATATTTGAAGGCCCATTTATAAAGTAAAGCTCCGTTCTCATTAGTATTCACTGTTTTTTAATGCCTGCAGTTCTGCCCCATCGATTTCGAAAGAATGAGGGGTACAGATGAAAATTTCTTCGCCGAGTCTCTGAATATCTCCCTTGATCGCATAGGTGGTCCCCATAAGAAAATCGATCATTTTCTTGGCCTGATTCTTTTCCATTCTTCTGAAGTTCAGGATGACTGACTGATTGCCAAGAAGCAGGTCAGCAATGGACTGAACATCAGAATAGAGCCTTGGTTCTATCACTTTAATGCGAGGCTTTTTCAGAGCCTGCTGGTGGTTGATAGCGACAACATTCTGAGAGGCAGATTTTTTTTGCTCGTCGACCCCTCTATAAGTCGGTGCAGCTGCCTCAGTGGCTTTTTTCTTCTCTTTTTTCGGTGTCTGCTCTGACAGGTCTTCTTCCAGGTCATTGTCAGTATCGTTTAAAGAAAAGTAATCATTCAGTTTATCTTTGATGCTCATTTTACTCTTCCTTTCCAGTGACTGTTATTTACGTCGACGTCTGAAGAACGGCGGAGTGTCCATTTCTTCACTTGTGCTGTCGGTTTCATCATCTCTGGAAAATAGATTTCCGGAAGCCGACTCTTTACGATTTTCAGCTTTTTCGTCCAGGTCTGCATTGTGTCTATCCCTGAGGTTAGGTTCTTTACGGATATCCCAGTTGCCGAAAGGATCCTTTTCATTTGATGCAGGTGTGGAAGGTTTTGACTGCTTCTTAGATGGAGCTGGCTTCTGCTTCTGGTTTTTCTCAGCATCTATACCTGTTGCAATAACCGTTACGATAACCTCATCGCCCAGATCTTCATTGATTGATGTACCGAAGATAATATTAACGTCGTTTGTAGCTGCTGCAGACACGATATCTGAAGCATCCTGTGCTTCAAATAGCGTCAGGTCAGATCCGCCCGTAATATTTAGAAGTACATTTTCAGCACCATCCAGAGACACTTCAAGTAGTGGTGATGAGATTGCTTTTTTAGTTGCTTCAGCTGTTCGGTTTTCTCCTGTTGCTGTACCGATACCCATCAATGCTGATCCCTGATTTTCCATGACAGTTTTAACATCTGCAAAGTCCAAGTTGACATAACCAGGATTCGTGATCAGATCTGAAATACCCTGTACCCCTTGTCTCAAAACGTTGTCAGCCTCTCTGAAAGCTTCCATCATCGGGGTCTTCTTATCTACGATTTCAAGCAAACGGTTATTTGAGATCGTTACTAGTGTATCCACATGTTCACGCATTGATGCAATACCCTCGGCTGCGAATCGGCCTTTCTTCGGTCCTTCAAAAGTGAATGGTCGAGTAATGACACCGACTGTCAGTGCGCCTTGTTCTTTAGCAATACGTGCCACGATTCCCGCAGCACCAGTTCCAGTTCCGCCACCCATTCCTGCAGTGACGAAAACCATATCAGCTCCCTGTAGAGCATCGGCAATAGCTTCTTCACTTTCCTCAGCAGATTTTCTTCCTACTTCGGGGTTGGCTCCTGCTCCAAGTCCTCTAGTCAGCTTAGGTCCTAATTGAATTTTAGTTTCTGCACTCATCATATCCAGTGCCTGCAGGTCAGTATTTGCAACAATAAATTCCACGCCTTGTACATCGTCTTCGATCATACGGTTAACAGCGTTTCCTCCAGCTCCACCCACACCGATTACTTTAATGACTGCTCCGTTTGAGATTGCTGAATCAAATCCTAATTCCATTCTTTTTCCTCCTGTATAACCTTATCCAATTTAATCAAAAAAACTCGAAAAGATTGATTTTATTTTATCAATAAATGAATCGCTAGAAGCATTATTGTGGTCACTGCTGACTTTAGACTGCTTGCTGGAGACAGATGGCAGTTTTTCAGCTGGCTGATCTTCCGTCTGTATATACTCATTGTTCAAGACAATGGTATTGAGAAGCTTGGTCAGCTCATCCATATGTGCTTTAGTGTAAACAAGTGCAATGGCATTTGAGAAAGAAGGGTAACGAACGCCCATGAAATCGGGTATGTACGTTTTGATATTCACTTCAAAAATGTCTTCCGCCAGTTCTTTCACTCCAGGTATGGCAGCTGTACCACCTGTTAGAATGATTCCACCCGGAAGATCAAATGCACCTATATCATCCAGTTCAAATTTAATTTTTTCAAAAATCTGAGCCAGTCTGGCCTCAATTATTTCAGCGATGTATGATTCCTTTACATCTACTGTCCCTTCTTGTCCAACAACATCTATTGAAAGGGTTTGGTCTCTTTCATCAGTCAGTTCACTATACGCATAGCCAACTTCTCTTTTAAGCTTCTCAGCATTCTTCAATGACGTATTCAGAACAACTGAGATATCTTTTGTGATGTTTTCTCCACCCTCCTGAACGATTGTGGCATATTTCACCTGTTCGTCATGAACAGCAGAAGCGGAAGTCTGCCCTCCCCCAAGATCAATCTGAATGGTGCCGAAACGTCGCTCATCTTCTGACATGATCAGTCCAGCCATCGCTTCAGGCTGAAAAATCAGATCGCTGATCCTGTATCCTGCATTATTGACGCTTTTTTTAATGTTATGCAGAACTGTTTTTGATGTCGCCAGAAGTGTGCCGTAAAGTTCAACTTGATCTCCAACCATTTTTCTAGGATCTTTTATCCCGTCGAACCCATCGACTAAAAACTCTTCTACCATAATCGAGAGAAGTGTCTTATCGGACGGTGTTTTCTTAGTTCTGACTTGCTCTATAATTTTTTTGAGTAATGAATCGTTAATCTCCTGTGAAGCATTTTCATTTGAAACGGTCACGTGAAAAGGATTGATTTCAATATTAGTGGCAGGTACCCCTACAATGAGTGAGCCGATCTGTATACCAGATTTTTCTTCTGCCTGTTTGACTGCTTTTGTAATAGACAGTGCTGTTTCGTCAATATCAATTATTAATCCTTTGTTGATTCCATTAGATTTTTCACTGCCAACTCCAATAACATTCATTTTGCCATTCAACACTTCAGAAACAATGACTTTTATTGAAGTGGTTCCAATATCTAAACTTGAATAAATTCCATCCTTCACTTTATTGAAACCTCCCATTCTTCAATAATTAAATTCAAACACGCTGTTTTGATTTTAACTATTGATACATATTATTCTACCATAAACTTACCTGTATATTGAAGCCTATTTATTGATTTATCAGTATATTTGAATTACTTTTCTGTAACAGTACAGATGCTTCGATTTTCAAAATTAGTAATTAAAAAAGCCTCACCTCCAGGATGAGACTTCTTAGATATTTATAAGAGCAGACTACTCACCGCCCTGATCCATATCCTCTTCATTTTCATCATCATTTTCATAGGACTCGTATTCCTCTGAGTCATAAGGGATGAAATAAGCACCGGCTTCCAGATCGAAAACACCATTTCCATCTACTGTTTCTCTCATCTGGAGATAATAGTTCATCCGTTCTGCAAAGGTCGGGATCGAGGCAAGCACCTCATTTCCATCGTTCATAAATGCCCGTACAAGCATCGGGTTGTGATCAGCTTCCACGTGTTCTATTTCAGATATCAATGACTGAACCTGGTCATCCACTTCTTCATAAATTGAAAGCATGCGCTCGAGCGCTTCTCCTTGTGAAAAATTCAGCAGTATGGGCTGGCTGGATGTGATTCTAGGTAATGTTTCATCCAGAATGACACCATTCTCAAGTATTTTCTGGTAATCATCATCCGTCTGAAGAAACGCAACTGTTTCGTATTCGCTGATCGTTATCGTTACAGACTGCAGTCCAGTCAACTTAAGTTCAGCATCGGAAACCTGAGGAATTGCTTCTGTTATCCTTGTTTCGATATCTTCTCTTCCAAAATACGTACCTAGAACAGAATCCCCTATAGTGATCGAACTGTTATTGAATACTTCCTGATCATATACCTCACTGGTCCCTTCCACTGATACATCTTTCACATTGCTGTATGAACTGATTGTATAAAGTGAAACAAATATGGCCAGTGTAAAGACCAGCATCAAGCCAGACCATTTCCAGTAGAGTCTTCTTCTGCTTTCTGTATGACTTGAAGAAGCTGTTCCAACCTGACTATTACCGGCAGTTTCCTCTAGTCCCTCTTTTTTTGACATAGTCACTTCTCCTAAAACTCTTAACCATTCATTAGTGTCATCAACAGATGAATAATCTTGTCAGATGCATCAGGCACTCCGAGCTGTTTAGCTTTAGCTGCCATATCATTTCTCATACCTTCATCCGACATAAGGCGATTCACTGTTTCTATAAATTTACTGCTGTTCAGTTCATCTTCAAGAATAAGCTCTGCTGCTCCTGCTTCCGACAGACTTCTGGCATTCTTCGTCTGATGATCTTCTGTCACATTAGGACTTGGGATCAGTACACTTGGTACTCCAAGAGCTGTCAGTTCTGCCAGGGTAGTTGCTCCGCTTCTAGAGACAACTAGTGAAACCGATGCGAAGACGCTGGGCAAGTCTTCAATGTAAGGGACTATGCTGACTTTGGACTGTTCATCTTCAAGTCCACAGCTACTTTTCCATTCTTCAGACAAGTCTTCATAGTGCTCTCTACCTGTCACAAACAGAACCTGATAATCAGCTTCGACGAACGCATGACAATGATCGATCACTGTTTTATTAATCGCTGCTGCTCCTCTGCTTCCACCAAAAATAAGGACAGTTGGTTGTTTGGGATTCAGTCCAAATGTCTTCAAGCTATCGTTCGCTTGAATATCTGCGACTTCCTGAGCTCTTGGATTTCCTGTAAATACAATCTTGTTTTCTTGTCCCTTAAACTGATTTTCTGCATCCTTGAAGCAGATTGCTATAGCCGATACATAACGGGCCAGAAACTTATTTGTGATTCCGGCAACGCTGTTCTGCTCATGGATCACTGTCGGGATTCCCTTTTTAGCTGCTGCATAGCAAACGGGAGCACTGACATACCCTCCGGTTCCGATGACTGCATCAGGGGAAAATTCATCAATTATTTTTTTAGATTTTCTTATGGACTGTATAAAATATCCGATAGTTTTCAGATTATATTTTATACCTTCAAAATTAAGCTTCCTCTTGAATCCTTCTACCTTTAATGCCTTGAACGGGATGGAATAATTCGGGACAATTGTACTTTCCAATCCTCTCTCTGTGCCGACATACAAAAATTCGATGTCGTCATTCATCGCTTTCATCCGTTTGATCAGCGCAAGAGCCGGATAGATATGGCCTCCGGTACCTCCACCAGTTACTAATATTTTCATAAATTATGCACTCACTTGGGTGCTTACTCTCCTTTTTCATCATTGATTTTATGTTTCTGATCGTATCAATATAATCCTGGCCCCTTGCTTCAAAGTTAGCATAAGCATCCCAGCTTGCACATGATGGGGACAGTAAGATGACATCGTATTTTTCACTGATTTCAAATGCTTTGTATACTGCCTCGGACAATGTCTCGAAAGCAGCCTGTTCGCTTATACCAGCTTTTTTTCCTACTTCCAGCAATTTATTTTTTGTTTCTCCAAAAGTAAACAGTGCTTTGACATGATTTCTAAAAGAAGGAATAAGATTTTCCAGATCATCTTCACGGTCCATCCCGCCGGCAAGCAGGATGACTTTTTGCTGGAAGCCTTCCAGAGCATTGATCGTTGCTAGAGAATTCGTCGCTTTAGAATCATTATAAAACCGTCTTTCACGAATATCATCTACAAATTGCATACGATGTGGCACACCATGGAAATGACTGAATACTTTCTCTATTGTCTGATTAGTGACATTGTGCAATTTGGCAACAGCTATAGCTGCCAGTGCATTTTCCAGATTATGCTTACCAGGTAGGACGATGCTGGAACTATCCATGATTTTCTCATTATTGAAGTAAATGACCCCACCATCAAGATAGACCCCTTTATCTAATAGAGACTTGCGGGAAAAAGGAATCAGCTGGGCTTCACTAGCTGATAACACAAGATTTGTCAGTTCAAGCTGGTCATGATTATAGATAAGATAATCTTCAGCTTTCTGATTTTTGGTTATAGCCATCTTTGCTTCTACATATTCTTCCCTGGACCCATGATAATCCAGATGAGCAGAATGAAGGTTGGTAATAACAGCGATATTCGGACGGAATGTCTTTGTTCCCATGAGCTGAAAACTTGATACTTCCATAACAAGCGTGTCCTCAGGATTGGAATGCAAGGCGACAGTAGTTGAAGGGGTTCCGATATTTCCAACAGAATAGATATGACCTTCACCTGGTTCAGCTACCAGTAAGGACTCGATCATCTTGGTGGTTGTAGTTTTTCCGTTTGTTCCTGTAATCGCTACTAAGGAAGATGGTGATATAGTATAAGCTACTTCCACATCAGTAATAATCGGAATGTCTCTTTTCTCAGCTTCTTTCAGTAGATTATTGGAATAAGGAATCCCCGGATTTTTTACGAGCAGATCTATCGGTTGATCAAGTAAAGACAACGGATGCCCTCCTGATACCACCGTTATTCCTAATGATCTGAGTTCCTTGGCTTCATCACTGCTGTCGATATCTTTGTAATCATTGACAGTAACTTCCGCTCCAAGTTCTTTAAGAACTTTTGCCGCACTGTACCCGCTGACAGCCAACCCTAAAATCAGCACCTTCCTATTTTTGTACTCCGTTTGATTGCTCATGGCTATTCTCCTTAAACTAAAATTCAGTCTTCGATCTTTTTTTTAATCAGCTATGAAAAAAACTGGAAGTAAATAACTACTACCAGTTCCGGTTGTTTATATACTGATCAATGCCAGTATACTAGTGATCAGTGTGATAATAGAAGAAACGATAACTATTTTCCATTCGCCCCATCCGCTCATCTCAAAGTGATGATGAATCGGACTCATTTTAAAGATTCGTTTTCCTCTTAGCTTAAACGATCCAACTTGCAGCATTACACTTGCTGTTTCAATGACAAATACAAGCCCTATGAGCAGCAGCGTCCATTCCTGATCAAGAATGATGGATGCACCTGCAAGTCCTGCACCTAATGCGAGTGAGCCGACGTCTCCCATAAACACTTTTGCCGGTTTTTTATTAAAAATAAAGAATCCTATAAGCGCACCCACAACCGCTGCAGTAAAGACGGCTACTTCCCACTGTCCCTGCCAGACAGCAATTACAGTATATGCTCCGTAAGCAATCATTCCTGTCGTTGCAAGCAGACCATCAATTCCATCTGTCAGATTAGTCGCATTCGAAAACCCGACCAGCCAGAACAAGACGAAGAAAATATACAGCCATCCAATCGATAGACTTACATTAAAAGGTAAACTGATCGTCTGGATAGAAATCAGACTGCTGACCCCGAAATAGAAAAGAACTGCACCTGAAATTTGAGCGATAAGCTTCTGGAGACTGGTAAGTCCAAGATTTCTTTTCATGACGACTTTAATATAATCATCTATAAAGCCGATCAATGCAAATACGATAAAGATGAATACAAGTAAGGCTGTTAGCCAGAACTGCCCACCCACCAAGAATGAAAAAATTAACGAGGAAAGAACCACAGAGATAAGAATCGAGAGACCTCCCATTGTCGGTGTGCCCGACTTTGATTCATGCCAGGAAGGGCCTTCTTCTCTGGTTGTCTGCCCCAGCTGCTTTTTTTTGAAATAACTAATTACAGTCGGCATCAGGGAAGCAGCTATCAATCCACTGACTACCAACGTCATTACCAAATACACACTATCCACTTTTCTTGTCCACTCCTATGTCATTCTTGATTCGAAGCTAATTGTACCACTATTTCAGTTCCAGTTTCAATAAATGACCCGGCAGACATGTTCTGTGACGTCACAAAACCTTCACCTTCTACCGTGAGTGCTATCCCGGTGAGTTCTGCCAGTCTGTACAAATCATTTCTTGACCAGCCGGTAAGGTCCGGTAAGGTCATTGCACCATTTGTCAGAAGCAAAACTCGTTGAGTTTCATCTACCTGCATATCCTGTCTTGGAAACTGCTGAACAACTCGTTCTCCAGAGCCGATCAGGCTGTACGCATCACCATTTTCCTCCAGATACGCTATGGCATCCTGAGCTGGTTTTTCAACAAAGTCAGGCATGTCATTTGCATAACTATTTTCACTTTGCATATCGTCACCGGCAGAATAGTATTTAAGTGCCCTCTTCATCACCGGGTTGAATATTTTCTGGACAGCTTGACTGCCGTGAGAGATCGTATTCAGTTCAGGCTGCTGCACAGTCACATACAGAATCAATTCCGGATCATCAGCTGGCGCCATTCCGACTACTGAAAATACCTTATTATTTGGCCCGCTCAGATATCCGCCAGTTTCCGGATCTGCAATCTGAGCAGTTCCAGTCTTAGCTGCTATTTCAAAACCATCGATCTGGTACCCTCTAGCAGTTCCATACTCGCTGTAAACTGTTTCTTTAAGGTACTCCAATGTCTGAGCAGCTGTTTCAGGAGAAATGACCGGCTGTTTTTCTGAGCCCTCTGTCTGTTCTGATACAATGTGAGGTTCTACCATTGTCCCACCGTTAGTAAGAGCAGAAAAGGCTCTCAGCATCTGAACAGGAGTCACTGCAATCCCCTGACCGAAAGCAGTATTGATTTTCTGTAATGGTGACTCGTATGGATTACTTCCGTTCGACTCATTAGGCAAGTTTATACCTGTTCTAGTACCGAAGCCGAAGGCATCCAGATAGCTCTTCCATATATCATGCCCCATCTCTTCAACCTGATGAACGAATGATACGTTGCTGGAACGAGCCAGTCCTTCCAGGTGGGTAATTGTTCCCCATCCTTCGCGTCTGACATCACGAATCGTTCCTCCGCCGGCCTGAATCTGTCCCGAGCGGAAGTATTCATATGGTCTGAAGGTACCTTCCTGAATAGAAGCAGCCAGAGTCATTGCTTTTAAAGTTGATCCGGGCTCAAATGTATATTCAACCAGAAGATTCTGCCAGGATTGATCGATTCCTTCTTTTGTAGTGGCATTAAAAGTTGGACGTTGAGTTGTAGCCAGTATTTCTCCAGTTTTAGCATTCATCAGATTAGCCGTGATGTATTCCGGTTTGTGTTCCTGATCTACTTCTTCAACAATACTTTCAAGAAAAATCTGCATACGCCGGTCTATTGTAAGTGTAAGATCTTTGCCGTTTATCGGATCCACTTCTTCGATTTCCTGATCTGGAATTACATAACCAAAGAAATCACGCTGAAATTTTATCCATCCATTTTCACCACTTAAATGGTCATCATACTGTTTTTCCAGGCCCATGACTCCATGAAGCTGATCATCACTTTCATCTGTCACTTGAGCCAGTCCGATTGTATGTGAAGCAAATGTGCCATTGGGATAAAACCGGCTTCTGCTTTCATCAAATGTTATACCGGTCAGTTCATTTTCCGACAGATCGTCTCTAATCGCACTCATAGTTTCGAAAGTCAGATTGCTTCCAGCATTTCCGAACTCTACCTGCATACTGTCTTGAGTCAGTCGGGCATAAATGTCATCCTCATTCAGTGACAGATGAGTAGCAATAATTTCTGCAACAGCTCGAGGTTCTTCAATATGCTGGGGTCTGCTAGGTGATGACCATTCATCAGTAAGAATAGCTACCATCTTGTAGGTCGTTGCATCTGTTGCGATCGGATTACCGTTTCTGTCGAATATTGTCCCGCGGCGGGCCTGAAGCACATTATTTCGGGTATATAATTTTTCTACATTAAGACGAAGATCTTCCCCGTTTACTTCTCCTCTGACCATGATCCAGGTAAATCTCAGAAAAAGCGAAGCAAAGAGAACAAAACAGATCACATACATAAATATTGCGATCATTTTTCTATTGTGGAAAGGGTTGGTCTCGTTAACCTTTTTTTTCAACTGTTTCATCTGAATACATTCCTGATCTGTTCTTCGTTCATTTCCAGTCCATTTTCTATGGCGATGGAATAAACTCTGTCATATCTGGACAATTCCTGCACTTTCTGTTCAAAGTTTTCGTTTTCAATCTGAGTAACGACTGCCTGAGACTCGATATCCTGAATCGAACGATTGATCATAGATACCTGCATAGATAATGCAATATGTACAACTGCCAAACCGAATAGTATGACACCAAAAAAGCTGATGACTGCAGATTCAAGCCGCGTCAGTCCTTTCGTCTTCGGACTGGGTTCTCTTACCTTCTCCGGTTCCTGATTGATGCCAGGCTGATGCAGGGGCTGTTGGTTCATTTCATACTGTCTTGCTAAGTTATCATTCATCATGTGATCAATACTCCTTTCTTCAATATACCGTTTTATCTGTTCAGCTGTTTCTCTGTTTTTCTGCGATTCTTAGTTTTGCACTTCGAGACCGGTTATTCTCAGCCAGTTCCTCATCTCCAGGAATAATCGGCTTCCTGTTGATCAGCTTAAGTACCGGCTGCTCGTGATCAGGAATGACCGGAAGTCCTCTAGGTAGGTCCGGTAGCTTGGAGTAACTCTTGAACATCTGCTTGACAATGCGATCTTCCAGCGAATGGAATGTGATGACGCTGATCCGTCCGTTAATATTTAATAGATCGATTGCTGCTTCGAGCGAGTCTTCAAGTGCGCCCAGTTCATCATTGACAGCTATCCTGAGGGCCTGAAAGATTCGTTTGGCAGGATGCCCGCCTTTTCTTCTTGCCGGCGCCGGAATCGCTTCTTTAATCAGCTCAACCAGCTCCTGGGTTGTATTGATGGGTCTGTCTTTTCTTGTAGATTCAATCAGTCTTGCGATCTGTTTAGAGAATTTTTCTTCCCCGTATCTAAAAAATATTCTGACTAAGTCGTTGTACTCCCAATTATTGACAATATCATGAGCATTTAAGTCCTGTGACTGATCCATTCGCATATCAAGGCGTGCATCTTTGTGATAACTGAATCCCCGTTCAGTGATGTCCAGTTGAGGTGACGAAACACCCAGGTCATACATGATACCGTCAACTTTCTGGACCCCAAGTCCATTCAATGCTGATGCAATATTTCTGAAGTTAGTGTGGACAAACGTGATTTTCCCCTTATCCACCTCTTCTTTTAACAATTCTGCTGCATTATTAATTGCCGTAATATCCTGATCAAAAGAGTATAAATGTCCTCTCTCATCAAGTTTCTGAAGTATAAGCGACGAGTGTCCGGCTCCGCCTAGTGTACAGTCAACGTAGACACCGTCTGGACGTATATTCAGACCCTCAACGGTTTCATTAAGTAAAACTGTTTCATGTTCAAATAGTGTCATGTATATCCTCCGTTACTAAAAGCCAAAGTCGATCATTTCTTCCGCTATTTCTTCAAAAGACTGGTCAGCATCTTGAGAAAATGCTTCCCACTTCTCTTCACTCCAGATTTCAATCCTTTCTGATACACCAATGATATAGCAGGTCTTTTCCAGTACTGCATGATTGATCAGCGGACTCGGAAGGTTGATACGTCCTTGCTTATCCAGTGAACATTCAGTTGCAGCTGAATAAAGAAACCGTGTGAAGGTTCTTGATTCTTTCTTTGCCAGGGGAAGTTGCTTTAATTTATTTTCCAGCAAGGTCCATTCCTGCATGGGATAGCCAAAAAGGCAGCCATCCAGGCCACGGGTCACAATGAAACGCTCTCCCAGATCCTCACGGAACTTGGATGGGATGATCAGCCGACCTTTTGCATCAATATTATGCTTATATTCGCCTAATAACATTTCACTGCCCCCTCTCCCCACTTATAAGGCTAAGTCTACCACAATCCCCCACTTTCTACCACATCATTATACAAATAAAACACAATTGTAAAATAAAACTGGCAAAAAAAAAAAGCATCCGGAAAATATGACTGCCGTCATACTCTCGGATGCTTTGAGCTATTCTCTAAGTTGATACTTAAATAATGGCCAGATAAGTAATGAAGATGCCTATTGCAATATACCCAGTAAGAAGAATTAGGAACACATATCTCCACCAGATCCTGAAGAAAAAGTAAATGTTCAGTTCTTCTTTAACGAACGTTCTGAATGTGGCGATGATAATCCCCGTTAGAGACAGGACAATAATAATGTACGGAATGAAATTGATTTCAAAGTAAAGCTTCCCTAAAAAAAATAATAAAATCAGCATGTAAGGGATTAGCAGATCCACTACTTTGACGGGAATATTTACCAACCTGAACTGGCGGTTTATCTTTTTTGAAAACAGCAGGATAATGATTGGCAAAATATAAAATATAATTATAATCAAATCGACTGAACCATCAATGATGTCCACTTCCTATCCATTCATACGATTAACTATCAGAAAAAGCGTTCATGAGTTAACCCATAAACGCTTTTTTCTAAACTCTATATTGAGTCGATCGTGTATGCTACGATTAACTTTCTTTGCTTACTACCTCTTTACCTGCGTAAAATCCGCAAGATGGGCATACATGGTGGTTACGCTTCACTTCACCACAGTTTGGACAATCACTCATGTTTGGAAGGTCCAATTTGATATGAGTACGTCTTTTTGCTTTTCTGCTAGTAGATGTTCTTCTTTTAGGTACTGCCATTTTCCAACACACCTCCTTAAAAGGATTCGATTCCTGATTCAAATACTACTCATTGTCCTCTTTGAACAGATCTTTCAATGCGGCAAATCGGGGATCACCCTCACCATCATCAGCCAATCCTGGATGATCGTTATGGTCTTCCTCATCAATAACATGCCAGTCTTTTCCACTGGGCATCATGCCAGATTGACGCTCGTCCTCGGTAAAAACCTGAGTAGGTTTATTAGTTAAAATAGTATCTTCGATCGGTTTCTGCAAATCAAGAATGTCTTCAGATAATTCCTCGACCAGTTCATCCTCTGTAAATGATTCCAGTGATACAGATGATAGTGCCGGCAGATAAATTTCAGAAAATGGGATAGTCAACTGAACCTTGACGGGTTCCAGTGAACGTGACGAAGGCATTGTGAGAACCGTATCGAGTACGAGATCCACATAATAAACTTCATTTTTTTCATTTTCCAGTGTCCCTCTAATCTGTATTGGCTCAGCATAAAGGATTTCATTATCTCTATTTTTCAGTGATTCTGAGAAATCGACTGTCCCATCCAGTTTTAATGGCTGGTACTGATATCTTTTTAATTCGTTTAATGCCCATTTAGTTTTCAATGACTTCACCTCAGTGTTTGTCGGTTAGTTCTGCTAGGATAAAAAGCAGTCACTGCTGAGAACCTAGAGGGTAGACCTTGTACTTGGACAACAAAAATAATTATACTATTTTAGTCCATTATTGTCAATAAAATTAATTGGTTTCGTATAAAAATCTTGATGATTTATCTGCTCTTTATCAGCTAGACGATAAATATGTCCAGCCTTGATGTCCTGCTCAAAATTGGGTGCTGTTCTTTTATTAAGATTGGAAACCAATTTGATCGACCATTCATTTTTGTGCTTGCCAATATAACCTCGACCTGCTTCTGTAAATCCAAGAAGACGCACAGCTTCAATTCTCTTTTCTGCCATGTTTATAGCCTGTTTAGTATTGTTCAATAATATATGACAGCAGATACGCTGCAGGGACACCCAGGTCAACTGCCTAGTCTTAACAGATTCGATAAACTCCTTCATTGATACTGCATCGCTGATTTTCTCTTTCAAGCGGTACTCCAGTCCCTTCTCCATCAGATAGATCTGACTAAGGTCTTCAGTGCTTATCGCTGATAATCTGTAGTCAAGCAGACGAAACAGATTTTCCCATGATATAAGTGGGTGATTTTTCAGCACATCATACATTTCGGCCGGTACAAATGTTTCGACAGCCGTAAAGGCTTCTCGCTTCTCAAGCAGCGTTCTTCTAATAGCTGTTGCACTGGCTATACTGAATGAACTGTCAAGTTCATCATCATGATAGTGGCTGTTTTTTCTGGGAACAGTTTGGATGGACATGTCGTATCCATTCCTTCTTATTTCTTTAGCATACGCAAAACCAAGCATGTTGTTTGGTTGAGTGAGATCAAGTGGAAACTGACTGAAATAAGTGTTGATCACATCACTGAAATTCTGGGCATACGTCTGTTTCTGCTGATGCGCCTGTCTGAACAAGTCGTCCAGTTCAGCCTCATTTTCTAGATACAGGTCCGCAGCTTCTCCAAAAGCCTGACTATTCCCACTCTCACTTCCAAAACTGATCAGATCACAACCCAGACAGTTAAGGACCGATACAGCCCCTTCAGCAAAAAAATCAGCCGGCTGAACACTAAAGTCAGTCGGCAGTTCCACAACGATATCTGCTCCATTCATCAGTGCAGCTCGGGCTCTTGACCATTTGTCAACGATTGCCGGTTCCCCTCTCTGAAGGAAATTACCACTCATTACAACAATAATAATATCAGCTTTTAATTTTTTTCTAGTCTCTTCAAGATGATACTGGTGTCCGTTATGAAACGGATTATATTCAGCAACGATCCCACACACTCTCATCCTGTCACCTTACTTTCTGACTTCGAAAAACCATCGTTCACTATCTGATTCGACCGTATCAGTAAAATCAGCTGTTAGGTCGACTGTTCTAAATCCTGCTTTCTTCAGCAGCTGTATATATACTTCAACAGGATAGGTACGTTCTGAATGGACTTCTTCAAATCGCTCATATCGGCCTTCATCTGTTTCTACAAAAAATGTCAAATGATGATCGACTGACCCTTCATGCTCCCCTTCGTAACTGTCCCATAAAAAGACGATATCATCAACTTCTGCATGGAAGGAAAATTCCTGAAAGAGCTCCATTTTATGAAGAGAATGTACATCGAATAAAAAGACCCCTTCATCAGAAAGAACCGAGTAGACTTCTTTAAAAACCTTAGCGAGAGATGCTTCATCTTCCATATAACACAGTGCATCACTGTAGCAGATGACACTATCATACTGAGGGAGCTCTGAGAGTTCTTTCATGTCCCCTTGAAGAAGAGGGAAAAAGACTTTGCTTTCAGTCTGCCTGTCGTAAGCCAGGCTTAGCATCTCTTCAGACAGATCAAGACCTGTCAGGTCATAACCCGACTCTTTGAGCATAATACCCAGGATTCCTGTTCCACAGCCCAGCTCAAGCATTGTCCGATTCTCTGATACATGTTTTTTAGTATACTCCAGCCACTTGCCATACAGACTATCGTCCATGAGCTGATCGTATACTTTAGCAAACCAGTTGTAGCTCATTAGCTCAGCCAGCCGCTGACGTCGACCCGCTCAGCATCAGACCAAAGTCTCTCCAGTTTGTAAAACTCTCGCTCTTCTTCATTAAATAGATGTATGATTACATCTCCTAAGTCAATCAGGATCCATTTCCCCTGGTCCTTACCTTCCACTCGTTTAACAGGCTGCTGATTCTTTTCAGCCGCCTCCAGTATACTTTGGGCAATTGCATCAAGCTGACGATTGTTGTTGGCGTGCATGATTACAAAATAGTCTGCTAGAAGTGATACTTCTTTCATATCCAATGCCAGTATTTCCTGAGCCAATTTATCATCAGCTGATTTTACTACATACTCTAATAGTTCAATAGACGAACGGGTCATCTTGCTCCTCCTTATTTTTTACGCCCCAGGCATTGTAGGTTTCGATTGCCTTCGGATATATTTTTGCCTTGCGTTTAATCAGATTTTTCAATGTGTACCTGGAAATGTAAGCTATCGTCGACTCAAGGTCGGTCTTTGAAAGCTGACGCGCTTCTTCCACACCATTGAAAGACCGGTTAGGTTCGATGAAATCTGCGATATAGATGATCTGCGCCACGATATCCATTCGTGGTGAACCGATCGTATGGTATTTTATTGCATCCAGTATCTCTTCATCATCTAAATGATACTCATTTTTCATCAGAACAGCTCCAACCGGCCCGTGCCAGATATTACTTCCAAACTGAAGCATTTCCAGATCCAGATTTTCACTAATTATCAGATCACGCATTTCTTCATCCGGTTTTTCTTTAGCATAGTCATGAGCCAGCGCCGCTATACTGACTTTCTCCTTGTCAGCATTATAAATATCGGCTAGTTTCAATGCTGTTTTTTCAACTCTCAAGACGTGCTTGAACCGTCTTTTACTGAGCGTTTTTTCCATCAGTTCGATAAGTTCGGCTCTTGAAAGATCAAGGTAGTTCTGAGAATAAATCGGTTTGTTAGTTTTCATCTTTATATAGTCCTTCGCTTTCGATATACTTCTCGGTTTCAGCCGTGACTAGATACTTGATCGAACACCCGTCTCTCACCTTCTGGCGGATCATACTCGAGCTGATATCCACATCAGGCACGTCCACCATGATCACAGGGTACGCGGACTCGGTCTGATAGTTGGGGCGGTTCACGGCAACAAACTGAACGAGCTGAATAAGTTCATCTATTTTATGCCAGTTTGGCAGATCTTCGACCATATCTGCTCCTATGATAAAGTAGAATTCTGTATCCGGATGCTTCTCTTTAAGTAGTCTCATCGTATCATAAGTGTAACTCTTGCCTTTTCTTTCTATTTCACTTAAATCGATGTCAAACTGGTCATTGTCTGACAGTGAACGTTCAAGCATGTTTACTCTGTGTACATGATCGATTGTCTGTTTCGACTGCTTATGAGGAGGTTCATATGATGGCATGAACAGGATAGTATCCAGGTCAAGCTGATCCCTCACATGTTCTGCTATGATCAGATGCCCTAGATGAGGAGGATTAAAAGTCCCTCCAAGTATGCCGATTTTTTTATCAGGAATTGACTGTAATAGTTCAGTGAGCACTTCGGGTTCAATGATTTTGGAAACGTTATGACTCACTTGTTTACACCTGCCTTTAATTTGATCTTGGTAGTCTGGAAGAGAAGTGCTGATATTTTTCTTCTTCTGCCCGCTTGTACAGCACTAAAACTCTCCCTATCGTCTGAACGACAGTAATATCTGATTCTTCTTCGATTAGCTCTTTTGCCTCTTTGGTGGTCCAGTCAGTATTCTGCAGCAGCTGGACTTTCATCAGTTCTTTATTTTCTAGAGAATCTTCAAATTCTCTTATCATTTCAACAGTCAGCCCGTTTTTTCCAATCTGAAACAGGGGTGACATATCATGTGCTTCTGCTCTCAAGAAGCGTTTCTGCTTGCCTGTTAATTTCATCATTGTCCTTCTTTCTAAATTAATTGCTTTCTGATCAGTACGTCAACACCCTCAGGGGCCCATGCCGCAATCTTTGTATCTGCTTGATCGATGGAAATCCAGCCTAAGCCAGAGAATACAATATCAGAAGGCGCAGAGGTGACGAACTCGTATCGCTTCATACCGGTTATCCTACTATCCTTTGAAGGGGGAGTTAGCAGTTCCCCTTTCTGGCTGGAGTATAGCTCATCAGCTTTTTCAGTTTTCGTTCTGTGTATATACAAGTCGTTAGCAAAGTAACTGACAAATGGCTGCTTCTTATTACCGGAAATATAATCAAAGCGTGCCAGACCGGCAATGAAGAGCGTCTGATTTTCATTCAGTTGATAACTTTTCGGCTTAATTTCTTTTCTTGGTGTGATTTCCTTGATGTCTTTCGCTGATAGATAATACGACAGCTGACCAGGCTGGATCACTCCAGGGGTATCGACCAGCATCCGTTCGTCATCGAGAGGGATTTCAATTTTACCAAGTGTAGTACCTGGAAAATATGAAGTCGTCACGACATCTGATTCATCTGTTGCCAGATTGATGATCTGATTTACTAGCGTGGATTTTCCGACATTAGTGGTTCCTACGATGTAGACATCTTTTCCTTTTCTTGCTTTTTCGATATGTCCCATCAGGTCCATAACATGCTCTTTACTGAGTGCACTGATCAGATGGACGCTATCCGGTCTGATTCCGACCAGGTGGGCCTGTTCAGTTATCCACTGTCTCATTTTAGAGTGCTTCAAGGACTTTGGCAGGAGATCGACTTTATTTCCTACAATCATCAATGGATTTTGTCCAGCAAATCTTTGTATGCCCGATATAATACTTCCATTAAAGTCAAAAATGTCCACCAAGTTAACGATAAGCGCATCTTTTTGGCTTAATTCATGAAGCATATTAAGAAAATCATCGTCTGTCAACTCTACATCCTGAACCTCGTTGTAATGTCTCAGTCGAAAACATCGCTTACAATAGACAGCTTCATCTTGTGCTGCTTTTTCTAGAGTCTTAGTTGGTGCGAAACCGGATTTTGATTCATCTTTATCCTGGAGTTCTGCTCCACAGCCTATACAATGAAGCGAGTCATTTTGTTCTATTTCTGTCATGTAAACTTCCTCTCCATTTCATATCCGGGTCTTTCTCAATCAGATAATTCATGATTTTCAATTCCACGAACCGGTTCAGTCGGGTATTCCAGGCATCGGAGTCAAGAATAGGTTTCACGAGAACACTTCTGATACCTGCATGATTGGCTCCTTTTATATCGGTAATGATCTGATCTCCCACCATCATTACTTCACTTTTATCCAGTTTAAATTCCTTAAGGGCTTTTTTAAACCCCCGCTGGAAAGGTTTGAGGGCATTTGGAACAAATTCAAGATCAAGGATACCAGCCACTTTTCCCACTCTTTTTCGTGTATTATTAGACAGGATGATGACCTCAATATCATTTTCCTTCATCAGTTTAATCCATCCAATCGTTTCTTCCGTTGCCTCAGGATTGTTCCAGGCAATGAGCGTATTGTCCAGATCGGTTAGAACGGCTTTTATCCCCGCATTTTTTAACTGTTCAGGGGTGATCTGATAGATCGTTTCGACCATCCAAGTTGGCTTAAAACTATTAAGCATCAACTTCCTCCTATTCTGTACTATCTTTTTTTACAAAGGGGTTCAATCTAAAAAAAAGGAAGCACACAAAGCACTTCCTTTTGTGCACTTCTTAGTCTTCTGTAGACGTTGTAGGTTGAACAAGTTCGAGTATTTCGACAGCAACATAATCAATATTATCAAACTCATAGGTCTGCTGGCTTGTACGGTCTTCAAGCTCGAACATATTGGATTTGCTGTCATATCTAACGATACACTGCTCCTTGCCGTCTCTTTCGAAACGTCTTACCTGCACCTCGTCAGACTGATCTTCACGCATCGCATCCAAGCGACGGATAATTGGTATCAGTTGGGATGGTTTCATAGACTTTCCCCTTCCTACTTCTATTCTTCTTCACTCATCTATTTTACCAGAATTTGTTGTAAATTACAGTAATTGTCTCAGGTTTTACTAAATTCCCCGAAGTCCTCCCTCAACTATTTAAAAATCTCTCTTCAATTCTGTTTATTAAAACTGTATGATAAACTAATAAGTAAAAAAAAGGATGATAATTATGACCAATTCACTTTTCAATCAGGAAGTATTAAAAGCTGAAATATCACAGATCAGACAGTTCGATGAACAAGTCTCTGAATTCGGCGAACTGATTCGACTGACCCTGGGGCAACCTGACTTCCCTACCCCTTCACATGTAAAGGAAGCAGCGAAGCGGGCAATCGATGAAGATTTCTCTTTTTACACGCAAACTGCTGGATACCATCTCCTACGAGAAGCTGCTGCGGCTTTTGTTAATGAAAAGTACCGTCTGGATTATAACCCAGACTCAGAGATTATCGCAACAGTTGGTGCAACAGAGGCACTCGCTGCCAGCCTTCTGACTCTCCTTAACCCAGGAGACAAGGTAATTATTCCATCTCCGTTTTTCACTCTTTATGAATCTCTGGTCAGATACGCTAAAGCGGAACCTATATTCATCGACACATCTGATACCGGATTTATTATCGATCCTGATATATTAGAAAAAACCATGGAAGAACATAGAGATTCACTGAAAGCCGTTATTTTCAACTACCCCAATAACCCTACCGGGACCACTTGGGACAAAGAGACGGTATTGAAAATCGCTGACCTGTTCGGTCGTTTCCCGGAAGTCATTGCCATCAGTGATGAAATTTACAGCGAAATAGTCTATGACGCACCCTTTGTTTCTCTGGGAGAGCACTTACGTGAACAGACGATCGTCATTAACGGCCTGTCAAAATCCCATGCTATGACTGGGTGGAGACTTGGACTCATTTTTGCACCTGAGTACCTGGCTGAACAGATAGTAAAAACTCATCAGTCCCTCGTAACCAGTGCATCTAGCATCACACAGTTTGCTGGCATAGAAGCCCTTACTGTAGGAAAAGATGATGCCCTGCCTATGCGAGACCAGTACCTTAAACGCCGGGATGTTGTGATAGAAAGCCTGTCTGCTCTCGGTTTTGAAATTGCTGAACCTACTGGAGCCTTTTATGTATTTGCTAAAGTGCCGGAAAGACTTAGACAGAACAGTTATGACTTCTGCTACGATCTGGCGAAGGAAACTAAAGTAGCGATTATTCCAGGAAGTGCATTCGGGGATGCAGGAGAAGGATATGTCAGACTAAGTTATGCAGCCAGTCTTGACAATATCCAGACAGCTATGGACCGTATTGCCAGGTACATGGAAAATAAGTAAGCAGCACTACTGGAACACATCCCGTTTCAGATAACCTTCAGGCTTTTAAAACAGTAATAGCTAATCACACGGTAGATTCACTTAACACATAAAAAGAGGAGTCATACTGAGGTTATCTTCAGGATGACTCCTCTTTTTGTACTTATCAGACTAAGCATATAATCTGTCCTATCCCCACCAGAGCCTGATCAGGGCCTGGGTACCCTCATCTTCATATCCATTCTCTGCAAGCTGATCGTATAACGCTTTTGCTTTAGCTGTGGCTGGTAACTTAAGCTTCATTTTATCAGCTTCCTGAAGTGCAATATTGAGGTCTTTGATAAAATGCTTGACGAAAAAGCCTGGGGTATAGTCTTCCTTAATAATTCTTGGCGCATAGTTCTCAAGTGACCAGTTGGCTGCCGCGCCCCCACTAAGAGTTTTAACTACCTTATCCAAATCAAGTTCGGCTTTTTCTGCATAGGCCAGCATTTCAGTCATCCCAGTCATCGTGCCTGCTACCATAATCTGATTAGCCATTTTGGTATGCTGACCGCTACCCGCCGGTCCATGATGTTCAAGTGATTTCGAAAAGAGTTCAAGAACTGGCCTGCAAGACTCAAACACTTCTGACTCCCCACCAATCATGATGGTCAGCGTGCCATTCCTTGCGCCCAGGTCTCCGCCGGACACCGGAGCATCCAGCGCCTGCCCACCAGCCTTCACAGCAGAGCTGTATATTTTTTCTGCTAAAGAAGGCGTACTGGTTGTCAAATCGACTGCCATTCTGTTGCTGAAATCCGTCTGAAAGATTCCATCATTCCCATAATAGACCTCTTCTACATCACGAGGGTACCCTACCATAGTAAAAATCAGCTCTGACTCACGCGCCACCTCGGCTGGTGTATCCTTCCAGCTTGCTCCAAGTCTGATCAGATTCTCAGCTTTTGATTTTGTACGATTGTAGACGGCGACATCATACCCTGCATTAAGTAAATGTTTCACGATCGACTGTCCCATGACTCCTGTACCGATAAACCCTATCTTTTTCATCAAGTAGCCTCCTCTTTTATGTATACCAAAACAGACTGGGTCAGGTTAAGGCCCAGTCTGTTTATCGATTATGATACGTATTGATCGACCAATGCCATCACTTCTTCAGAAGTGGTGCATTCTGTCAGAGCTTTATCAGCTAGTTCTTTCATTTCAGCTGTATCAAGCTTTCTCAATAGGCTTCTAATTTTCAGAATACTCGTCGCACTCATTGAAAACTCATCCAGTCCGAGTCCCACAAGTAGTGGTACAGCGATCTGATCTCCTGCCATTTCTCCACACATTCCGGCCCATTTGCCTTCACTGTGCGCAGCATCGATTACACCTTTAATTAGGCGAAGGATCGATGGATTATATGGCTGGTATAAATAAGAGACGCGTTCATTCATACGGTCTGCTGCCATAGTGTATTGGATCAGGTCGTTCGTTCCGATACTGAAAAAGTCTACTTCTTTAGCAAACTGATCAGCCAGCACTGCTGCTGCCGGAATTTCGATCATGATTCCCACTTCAATCGAATCAGATACCTCAGTACCTTCTTCAATCAATTTAGCTTTTTCTTCTTCCAAAATGGCTTTCGCAGCTCTAAACTCAGGTAAAGTCGCAATCATAGGGAACATGATGCGAAGTGTGCCGTGAACTGAAGCTCTTAACAAGGCTCTCAATTGCGTACGGAATACACTATCCTGGTCCAGACTCACACGAATTGCACGGTAACCTAGGAACGGGTTCATTTCTACAGGCAATTCAAGATACGGCAATTCTTTATCTCCGCCGATATCCATTGTTCTGACAACGACGGGCTTATCGCCCATACCTTCCAGAACTTTTTTGTAAGCATCGTATTGCTCATCTTCAGATGGTAGTTCAGCAGAATCCATATAAAGGAATTCGGTACGATAAAGTCCGATCGCTTCCCCACCATTATTGTTCACCCCTTCAAGATCTTTGGGTGTCCCGATATTGGCAGCCAATTCTACGTGCTTTCCATCTTTGGTCAGACTAGGCTCATCTTTAAGACGATCCCAATCTGCTTTCAGCTGAGCAAACTCTTCAGCTTTTTTGTCGAAAGAAGAAATATCTTCCTCGGAAGGATTGATTATTACTTCTCCTTCCATTCCGTCAACAATTAAATAATCATCTTCTTTAACGAGTTCTGTAATGTTCTTTGTTCCCACAATGGCAGGAATCTCAAGAGAACGGGCCATGATTGCTGAGTGAGAAGTTCTACCTCCGATATCAGTTACAAAGGCTTTTACATACTTCTTATTTAACTGGGCAGTATCACTAGGTGTAAGATCTTCAGCAATGATTATGACTTCTTCATCTATAGTAGCTGGAGAAGGCAGAGTCACGTTCAGCAAACGAGCTAGTACTCGTTTTCTAACATCTTTGATATCTGCTGCACGTTCCTGCATATAAGCATTGTCTTCCATGCCTTCAAACATAGCGATGAATGTATCCGTCACTTGTTTGAAAGCAAAATCTGCATTGACTTTGTCGTTATCGATTACAGCATGTGTCTGATCAATCAGATCAGGATCAGACAATACCATGACGTGAGCATCAAAGACTTGTGCTTCTTCTTCACCTAAAGCTTCAGCGGCTATGCTGCGGATCTTGCCCAGCTGCTCTTTAGACTCATCGATTGCTTTAGTCAGACGGTCTTTTTCGGCACCCGTGTCAGTAACACTTGTTTTTTCAACAGTTAAATCAGGCTCGATAAGTAAGTAGGCTTTAGCTTGAGCAATTCCATCGCTCGCTGCAATTCCAGATACTTGTGAGGTCATTATTCAGCCATTCCCTCATTCTTGATTGTCTGATCGATTCCTTCGATCGCTTCTTTTTCGTCTGCACCTTCAGCAGTAATAGAAACGTCAGCACCTTTACCAACACCTAGAGACATAACGCCCATGATTGATTTCAGATTAACAGATTTTCCTTTATATTCTAAAGTGATATCTGAGTTGTATTTGCTCGCTGCCTGAACCAGTAAAGTTGCTGGTCTAGCGTGAATCCCTGTTTCTGCAGTTACGTTGTATTCTCTTTTTTCCATTATGAATTCTCCTTTAATAGTAGATAGTATGGTAGAAATGAGCATTATGAGAGCGCTTCATGAACATTCGGTCGCTGCACCAACATGTTCCAAGCTTATCATACTACCCTTTCTTCCATTACAGATTACCATTTTTTTCCTATACCTACAACTATTTTTTACTAAATCTCATTTATCACTTGAAAGTCAGTAATGGTCAGAGTATAATTAATTATAGAAAGGTCAGTAATGGTCAAGAAGATAGTGCTTCTAGTAAGCATATCAACTGACTTTTATCCACTATAATATTAGTATAATGAGATTATCATCTAGGAAAGGAAGGTCTTGAATATGATATGTCAACGTTGTATGGAACGTAACGCAACAATACACTTAACTACAAGTATCAATGGTCAGAAACGAGAAATCGATATTTGTCAGAAATGTTATAGGGAAATCAAACAGCAGGAGCAGCAAGGGCGCATGAACCAGGGTAATCAGGGTGATCCGTTTGGTTTCAATCAATTTGATGATTTTTTCAAAGCTCTTTCAAGAGGAATGGGCCCTCAGAATCAAGGTCAGACTCCTCCTTCTGAACCACAGCATTTCAGAGGAAATAACCAGCCTCCTAGCAATGGGGGCCGAGGCGGTCTTCTCAGTGAGTATGGCGTCAATTTAACACAGATGGCAAGAGAAGGGAAAATCGATCCAGTCATCGGTCGCGACAGGGAAATCGAACGCGTCATCGAAATTTTAAATAGACGTACAAAAAACAACCCGGTACTGACTGGAGAAGCTGGAGTAGGTAAAACAGCTATCGTCGAAGGACTAGCTCTGAAGATCACTGAAGGCGATATCCCTCAGAAACTTCAAGATAAAGAGGTTATCCGTTTAGATGTCGTCTCTCTCGTTCAAGGAACGGGGATCAGAGGTCAATTTGAAGAGCGTATGCAGCAATTGATGAACGAACTGAAGGAAAATGATAATATCATTCTCTTCATTGATGAGGTACATGAGATTGTCGGTGCTGGTTCAGCTGACGGAAGCAGTATGGATGCTGGAAATATACTGAAACCTGCACTAGCCAGAGGCGAACTTCAGATGATTGGTGCAACGACAATGAATGAATACCGCAAAATCGAGAAGGATCCGGCCCTTGAGCGTCGTCTCCAGCCAGTTCGAGTCAATGAGCCGTCTTTAGATGAAACTCTGACTATTCTGAAAGGTATTCAGAAGCAATATGAAGATTACCATCACGTAAGATATACAGACAAAGCGATCAAAGCCGCGGTCGAGCTATCACATCGCTATATACAAGATCGATTCCTTCCGGACAAAGCTATTGACTTACTCGATGAATCAGGATCCAAGAAAAATTTGACGATACAAACAGTTGATCCTGCTTCACTGGAAGAAAAGATCAAGGAAGCTGAGAAGCTCAAGCAGGAAGCTCTTGAGCAGGAAGATTACGAGAAGGCAGCTTATTATCGGGATCAGTCCGCTAAATACAAAGATATGATCAATCAGCAGATGCCAGAATCTGATCTGCCTGAGGTAACAGAACAGGACATCATCAACATCATTGAAATCAAAACTGGCATTCCAGTTGGTGAGCTGAAAGAGAAAGAACAGAAACAGCTGAAAGATCTAGAACAATCTCTTAAAAAACATGTTGTTGGACAGGATGAAGCTGTTACAAAAGTAGCAAAAGCTATCAGAAGAAATCGCATCGGCTTGAGAAAGAAAAACCGTCCGATCGGCTCCTTTATGTTTGTTGGTCCTACAGGTGTCGGTAAGACTGAACTGGCCAAATCACTGGCTCTTGAACTGTTTGGAAGTAAAGATTCCTATATCCGTTTAGACATGAGTGAGTATATGGAAAAACACAGCACATCCAAATTGATCGGCTCTCCTCCTGGTTATGTCGGTTATGAAGAAGCGGGTCAGCTGACGGAAAAAGTCAGAAGAAACCCTTACAGCCTTATCCTCGTGGATGAAGTCGAAAAAGCACACCCAGATGTGCTTAACATGTTCCTGCAGATTCTTGACGATGGGCGACTGACTGATGCTCAAGGACGTACAGTTAACTTTAAAGAAACAATTATCATCATGACCAGTAATGCTGGTACGACAAATGTCGAATCAAGCGTTGGGTTCGGGGCCCAGATGAACGGCGATCAGCATTCGATCCTGAACCACCTGGGAGACTACTTTAAACCTGAATTTCTTAACCGATTCGACGGCATCGTCGAGTTCCATCCACTATCCAAAGAAAATCTTCTGGATATTATCGAGTTGATGCTGGAAGATGTCAATGAGGCTATTCGCCAGCATGACATCACACTCACTATAGACCAGTCTGCAAAAGAGAAACTAGTCGATCTTGGATATGACCCTAAAATGGGTGCACGACCGTTACGTCGTGTGATCGAAGAGCAAATCGAGGATAAAATTGCAGAATTTTATCTGAACCATCCAGAACCTGGTCACATCATCGCAACGGTAGATGACGAAGGTAATATTCAGATCCGTAGAGAAAACAGCACACAACCATCCCCTTCCGAAAATGATTCTGAAGAATCAGACAACACTGAGTAAATTGAAAAAAGCCACCCGAACTGGGTGGCTTTTTTTTTCTTATAGTAAGGAAGTCAGCGTTACATCTGGATACTTGTCACTGAACCATCTCATGGCAAATTCGTTTTCGAAAAGGAAGAGCGGGTTATCAAATCTGTCTCTTACCAGCATGTTTCTGCTGGATCCCATATTCTCGTCGAGCTGTTCACGGTCTATCCATCTCGCTATGCGATTTCCGATTGAAGTCATAATCACTTCTGAGTTATATTCATTTCTCATACGATGCAGGAAAACCTCAAATTGCAGCTGTCCCACTGCTCCAATAATATAAGTCTCAGTATGGAATGATTTGTACAGCTGAATTGCCCCTTCCTGAACCAGCTGGTTGATACCTTTGTGGAAGGATTTTTGTTTCATTACATTTTTCGGTTCGACTTTCATGAATAATTCAGGGGTAAACTGTGGCAGCTCTTTAAAGGTCACTTTGTTTTTACCAGAATAGATTGTATCTCCAATTTGAAAATTACCCGTGTCATAAAGTCCGATAATATCCCCTGCCACGGCTTCAGAGACTGTTTCTCTGCTTTCAGCCATGAACTGAGTTGAGTTTGATAGACGAATTTTCTTATCTTCTCTGGATAGTGTAACATCTATACCCCGTTCAAACTTACCTGAACAGATACGTAAAAATGCGATACGGTCACGGTGTTTAGGATCCATATTAGCCTGTATTTTAAATACGAATCCTGAAAATTCAGTATCCTCCGGTTCTACGATCTCATCTTCTTCTGTTTCCTGTTCACCAGGTTCCGGAGCAAAATCCAGAAATGTTTCAAGAAAAGTCTGTACGCCAAAGTTCGTCAAAGCTGAGCCGAAGAAAACTGGAGTCAGTTCTCCTTGGCTGATTGCTTCTCTTGAAAAATCATTTCCAGCTTCTTTCAGGAGAAGAGCCTCTTCAAGTACTTGATGATACAAGCTTTCATTTTTCAGTGCATGCTCACCTTCGATTTCACCTTCTTCATTCAAAGAGATGAGCCGTTCACCGTTGTTCAGTTCTTCTGGTCTGAAGGCTTCGATCCGGTTATGATAAAGATCGTATAAACCCAGAAGAGTCTTACCTGAGCCGATCGGCCAGTTCATTGGATAGGCATCGATTTCAAGTACTTCCTCAAGTTCTTCTATGAGCTCAAGAGGTTCCCTTCCATCTCTATCAAGTTTATTCATAAATGTAAAAATTGGAATCCCTCGCATACGACAGACCTTAAACAGTTTCTTAGTCTGTTCCTCAATTCCTTTTGCACTGTCAACGACCATGACAGCAGCATCCACAGCCATCAAAGTGCGGTATGTGTCTTCCGAGAAGTCTTCGTGTCCAGGAGTGTCGAGGATATTGATGCGTTTATTCTGATATTCAAACTGCATGACAGAACTTGTTACAGAGATCCCTCTCTGCTTCTCGATTTCCATCCAGTCAGATTTTGCGAACTTCCCACTTTTCTTGGCTTTTACGGTTCCGGCTTGACGGATCGCTCCCCCAAACATGAGCAGCTGTTCAGTTATAGTTGTTTTCCCCGCATCCGGGTGAGAAATAATGGCAAATGTCCGTCTTCTACTTACTTCTTTTTTTAATTCTTTTTCATTTATCACGCTTAAACTTCCTCAATCTATTAGTATTATTTTTCTATTGGCATCTTAGCCAGTTTGTGCTGCTTGACCATTCTTATTGTGTATATCGCAATAGTTTTGATGATTGCAAATAACGGAACCCCGATAAGCATACCTAGCAGACCAGCAATATTAGCTGATGCCAGCAGGACCAAGATGACAGTAAGGGGGTGAATGGACAAGGAGTTTCCGACCAGCAATGGGGTAAACAGGTTGCTGTCCAGCTGCTGGACTATAAGAACGAAAACTGCAGCAAGAACAGCCCTGCCGGGTGATTCAATCAGTCCAACAATCACCGCAGGACCTGCACCAATGAAGGGCCCGACGAATGGGATGAAATTAGTGATCGCAGCGAATACTGACAGCAGAAAAGCTGAAGGCATGCGAACGATAGAGTAAAGTATGAACAGCAGCAGCCCTACAAGAAATGATGCCATTCCCTTCCCAGAGATATAACTAGATATCGTAGCATCTGTCTGGATAATCATCTCTTTCACATTTTCCTTGAATTTTACTGGAGTCAGATTTACAGCAAATGGTAGAAATTTTTCCCCATCATAAAGCATATAGAACAAAATCACTGGAACAGTAATGGATATAAATGCAATTTCTGTAAACATCTGAATTGCTCCACCGACACTGGCCACAAAACCGGACAGAAACTGGGAGCTGATATCTCTCAGCCATAATTCCAGGTTATTTAAGGCCGCCTGAATGTCCACCTGCTGCATCCACGGTTCCTCAGCAAGTCTCAGTGAATAGGTCTCGAGTTCACTGATAAAGACAAGTATGCCTGACACTAGGTTCGTCGCCTGATCAATCAGCATCGGTATACCGAGCAGAACTGTAAGGACCATTAAGCCTAACAGAAGAATCATGACAATCGTAATGCCGAAGACACGTTTAACCTTGATCCGTTCCAGGAGCTTGACGAGCGGGTTGAGCAGGTAATATAAAAATCCTGCAATCAATAAAGGCATGAATAATGCCGTCAAGATGCCGACCAGAGGATTCAAAATAAAATCGATCTGCTGAAGAACGAAAATGAGTACTGATACAGCCAGTAACCATATCGTCCAGAACATTAACTTGGACTTTTTCCAATCTATCACAGTCTTCTCCTCTTTCATTTAAACTTTCTCTTTTATTATATGTTACCCAACTTTATATTGAAAGGGGAGTTTTTAAGTTAGATTGACGAAATTATTAAGAATTGATATAGTTGATAGTAATTTTAAAGGAGATGATCACGGATGGAATTCAGGAAAACAACCGATCTTTTAAGCACGACATATGCAGATGCTCTTGCAATAAGGAAAACAGTATTCGTTGAAGAACAGAATGTCGATGAATCACTCGAAATCGACGACCTGGAAGATCAGACCCTTCACTTGGTGGGATATGTTCAAGATAAGCCTGCCTGCACGGCAAGACTACTTAAGAAAGACAACGGGGATATTAAAATCCAGCGGGTAGCTGTTCTAAAAGACTATCGAGGTACAGGACTAGGACTGAAACTCCTCCAGGAGATTGAGCGGTTTGCTGTAAAGGAACTTAACGGATCAAGGCTTATTCTGGATTCACAGGATCATGCCACCCCGTTCTATGAAAAAGCTGATTATACAGTTGAAGGAGATGGCTTTCTGGATGCTGGTATCCCTCATCACTTCATGCAAAAGAGGATAGACCAGATTTAAACATCCAGTCTATCTTTTAATTTATGTTCAAGGTTGGTCATATCTTCTGGAAGTTCAGCCTGAACGATGACTTTTTGGTGAGTAAAGGGATGAGTAAACCTGATACAAGAGCAATGGAGAGCTTGTCTGTCAATTATACGGGTCTCTTCATCTCCGTAGAGGGTATCTCCCAGTAACGCGTGATTCAAATGCGCAAAATGGACTCTGATCTGGTGTGTCCGACCCGTGTGCAGCTGAACTTTCACTCTGGTTGCTTCCAGGAACCTGTCAGTTGTCCAATATTCTGTCACGGAAGGTTTTCCGGCCTTATCCACGCATCTTTTGATGATAGACCCTTCTTCTCTACCGATCGGCTGATCGATAAAGCCATGGTCTTTCTGCAGGTTTCCTTTTACATATGCGACATATTCTTTATAGATTTCTTTCTCCTTCAAGAGACGATCCATGAACGAGTGAGCTAGAGTATGTTTGGCAAAGATCATGACACCCGATGTGTCCCGGTCGAGCCGGCTGACAATATGCACCGTCTGATGGTAATAATCGTTCTGCTCGATGTAACCTTTGACACGGTTGGCAATTGTATTTACAGGATGAACGGATGAAGGCACTGAAGCGACCCCACTGGGTTTGTTGATAAAGAGATAATGGTCATCTTCATACAGCACATCTACAGATGTACTGGAAGAAGACAGGTTTACACTCCCCATTTCCTGGGGAATCGTCATGGATACAACATCTCCATGACTTAACTCTTCACGGACTCTTACATGGTGTCCGTTTACTTTGAGACTTCCCCCCCGGTACTTCACTTTCGTCAAGACTCGTTTGGATATCTGCCGCTTTTTCAAAAACGTCTTCAGCAGCACATTTTCCTCTTCATTTTCTTCAACTCTCCACTTAATTTCCATTATTTTTCTTTGCTCCTAAAAAAGCGTCTTCTACTCTGTCCCAGAAATGGGTATGCTGATACTGGGCAAAGCGTATGCGTTCACTGGCTATACGGAACCTCAGATAATCGACATTTCCTTCATTGGAAACCAGCTGATCTATAGTTAAAGTGAAATTATCTGTATCGATCGGCCTGATTTTGATCCACTCGTCAGGTGCTATGATCAATGGAGAACTAAGTGTACGGAATACACGATTATTCAGTGATGCCATTTCTGTTAACTGCAGTGCTTCAAGTCTGGGATGCAGCACCGCTCCCCCCACAGACTTATTGTACCCAGTCGAACCGGTCGGGGTGGAAATACATAGGCCATCTCCTCTGAACCGTTCAAAATGTTCTTCCTTGATGTATACATCGCAGACCAATGTCCCATCCACTCTTTTAATCGTCGATTCATTTAAGGCCAGGAAATGTTTAGTTTCGTTTTTATTCTTGTAGACAACTTCAACATCCAGCAAGGGATACTGAATGAATTCACCTGTATCGTTTTCCAGACTCTCCACAAGTGCTTCAATGTTATACTCCCGCCAATCCGTATAAAAGCCCAGATGGCCAGTATGTACACCTATGAATCTGACCTGATCCAGCATATGGGCATATCTGTGGAAGGCTGACAACAAGGTACCATCACCCCCTACCGAAATAACAATTTGCGGATTCTGTTTCCCTATAGTAAAAGAAGAATCTGTCAATAATTTTTTTAGTCTGGTACTCACTTTTAATGATTCTTCCGTATAATTGTGGACCACCGCTATCCTCACTGTTCAACCATCCCTTTTACTCAGTCTTTTTTAAATCGATAACTTGCCTGTATGTCCTTAATTTCGTCTCGTATCGTGGACATCTCCTCGTCCAGCTGAAAAGCGGACTCTGCAGCCTTCTGCAGGCGATCGTTTATTTCTGTAGGGTACTCACCAGCGTATTTATAATTCAGAGAATGCTCGATAGATGCCCAGAAATTCATTGCCAGCGTTCTGATCTGTATCTCAACCAGTACCACTTTCACCTCGTCGATCAGTTGAACAGGGTACTCGCAGATAAGGTGATAAGAACGGTACCCACTTTCTTTCTTGTGGGTTACATAGTCTTTTTCGTATACCACATTTAAATCATTTCTACTTTTTAGCATCTCAACTACATCATAAATATCTTCTACAAATGGACACATAATCCTTATCCCAGCCAGATCTTCCATATCTGTTTCAAGTTTGTCCAGAGATATTTTACGCGTCCTTGATTTTATCAGGATACTGTTGATCGGTTTCACCCTGCCCGTAACGAATTCGATAGGCCCATGTTCTTTTTTCAGCAGGTACATGTTTCTCAGTCCGCGAAGCTTTACTTTCAGTTCATCTACTGTTTGATTGTAAGGAAGCAGGAAAAGTTCCCAATCTCTATCCATATCCTCTACCTTCTTTGCTTTTTTTTAGTGTAGTTTCTTGTTACTATTGTACCATAATCTTTTTGAATAAAATAATTGACTGATCTTTATCGGAAAGGAAATACACAATGGAACAGGAACTGGAAATAGAATTTAAAAACATATTAACCAGACAGGAATACGAACAGCTTTACACTGATTTCAGGCAGGATAAGTTTACAGAGTTCTCTCAACGTAATGTTTATTTCGACACGCCGTCATTGGATCTGAAGAACAGAGGCTGTGCACTTAGAATAAGGCTTAAGGAAGACGACGCCGAACTGACACTCAAGACCCCCTTCGAGGGGCATCACAAAGAACTTAACCTTCCTCTGTCACTCGACGATGCTCATCTGATGACGATTCAAGGAGCTTTTCAGATACCAGAACCAGTCATCGAAATACTCGAAGTTGAAGAACCTATTCTTAATCGTTTCGTCATAAAACTGGCAGAGCTGCACACAGCACGGCTTGAGACAATGAGGGATGATACACTTGTTGTACTGGATAAAAGTACATACAGTGGACAAGTAGACTATGAACTTGAAGTGGAAGCCGATTCAGAAGAAGCCGGGATGAAGATGTTCAAGTCTATACTTGAGCATTATGACATTCCTAAAAGGAAAACGGAAAATAAAATATCACGTGCCTTTAACGCCCGAAAAAAACGGTATTAAATCATTTGTGACGGATTTGTTACATTCATTTAGATTTTCAGTCAAAATTCATGCAGATTATTATTAATAAACTAGTTTGTTTGTTAGTCTATATATTGTAATGAGCTATTAAATTTTAGCTCAAGATAATTAATCGAAGAATTTCAACTGATAAACTAAACTATAAACTAGGTGAGTGTTAATTATGTTTTTAAACAATATTATTGAAGTATTCTTGTTCGTTAATCCATTAGGAAGGACGTGCTATGAATCCGAAAAACTTGTTGAAGCTTTCTCTGCTGAACGAGACGAAAAAGTTAAAGTACGTTTTGTTCCCATTCTAAATATCCGCTCTATCGGTAATCTGGTAAAGGGAAATTATGACTCTTCTCTTTCCAATCGAAATCAGCTCTATACTGATTCCTACAATGCCAGCCTGGCATTTCAGGCCGCTTCAATGCAGGGCAGAAAAAAAGGTAGAAAATTCTTTATGAAACTACAGCAGTCTGTCATCAAAGATGGTAGTGCCGTAACAAGAGAGCTGATGCTACAAATTGCTGAAGCATTGAATTTGGATATCGAGATGTTTGAAGAAGATCTGGAATCGGAGCTTTCAAGAACAGCATTCAATAAAGACCAGAAACTCGCGCTTGAAATGGGAGTGACTGAATCTCCTTCTTGTGTAGTGTATTCGCCTAAAGATACTACTTCTGGTTACCGTATCGATTCTTCTATAACGAAACAGCTACTTCACGGCTTGTGCAATGACCAGGCAGAAAAAAACGACCAGGCAGTGACTCATCTTTCTCTTTATCAGACCGTTTAATTTCTGAAAGTTGATAAATCGAGTAGGAGGTAAATAATTAATTTATTTACCGTCCTCTCACACCACCGTACGTACGGTTCCGTATACGGCGGTTCAATATCTTAAGTAAGCAGACTCTGCCAGTTGGTTTAGTGAAACTAAACCCCACTGGTAGAGTCTTTTCGTTGTAAGTGCCCGATGAACCTCGGGCGTTTTGGATAATCGCCAATATTTCTTGCGTGAAAAACCAATACGTTTAGCACTATCTATATCTAGACCTAAACGTTCTAATCTGTTAATCTTGGTTCGTATCTTTTTCCATCGCTTAAGAACAAGTTGTCTGATTCTGTGATGTAGCCATTGTTCGACCTCGCGGACGAACGTCTTAATAAACCCTAAACCAAAGTAATTAATCCACCCTCGAGTGACTTCATTGATGTCCTTAGAAATCTCTTTGAAAGTTCCTGGACGGTTTCGTTTGGTTAAGCGTCTTAATTTGCCTATGAATTTCTTCTTGGCGGCTTTGGTAGGTCTGAATCGACAGACCCCATTCACTTTCATCATCAGACAACCCAAGAACTTTAAACGAAAGGGTGACCCCACTTCGCTTTTGTCTTGGTTGACCGTTAGTTTTAAGTCTTTTTCTATGAAGCGGGTGATACTGTTTAAGACCCGTTCACCCGCTCGTTTCGATTTAACAAAGATGACAAAGTCATCCGCAAAACGAACAAAGCGGTGCCCGCGTTTCTCCATTTCTTTATCCAGTTCATGCAAGTAAACATTACAGAGAAGGGGCGAGATAACGCCACCTTGAGGTGCGCCTGTTTCACTTTCTACGAATTCGCCAGACAGGTCTGTTACACCACTCCGTAAGAACTTGCGGATAATTCTCAGAATAAGTTTGTCCTGTATATATTGCTCTAAGTAGTACATGAGCTTGTCATGATTGAGGGTGTCAAAACACCGTTTCAAATCACAATCTACCACAACAGGATACCCTTCTTCATAATATTTGACGCTTTGTTTTAGAGCAGAATGATTGCTTTTTCCTTTTCGGAAACCATGGCTGTGGGGGGAGAAATTTGGGTCAATTATCGGTTCAATAATCTGCTTAATCGCTTGTTGTACCACTCGGTCACGTGCGACCGGGATGCCCAACTCTCTTTTTCCTCCATTAGCTTTAGGTATGTCTACCCGTTTAACGGATTGGGGTTTGTAGCTCCCATCAAGTAGTTTCCTTCTAATATGAGGGTAAAATTTTTCAATGTGAGCTTCTACTTCTTGTACAGTCATTCCGTCTACACCTGGGGCACCTTTATTTTGTCTTACTTTCTTGGCTGCCACCAGTAAATTTTTCTTGCTTACAACGAGACTCATAAGAGACTCACCATACTTGTCTTTATGTTCACCTAGGCGATTACTTTGCGCACCTACATATCCTTTCGCTTCCAGCTTATCTTTTTGTAGTCTGCCAACCGTTCGGTTGTTTTCTGCATTCGTCATAACGCCTAACCTCCTATCTGTTTAAGTATTAATATCGTTCGGTCCTTCGGTACATTTTCCCTACTACGACCTCGGCTGACTTCTCGCCATTCGTTGTTACTACTAAGCGCTGACGAGACCTCCCCGGGTAAGAACGACAACCTTCTGCTCATGTCACTGCTTCATTTACTCAATAGAATTCGGACAGTATCGGACTTCACTTTGTTATGCAAGCTTATCCGTTCTATCAAGCCTTAGTATGAAGTTTCTGTTCGTCAGTGCAAGCATTTGCGTCCATCTTCCTTCAGATTCCGCCTCACGGCGGACACCCTTGACTTTCGCTAACAGTTCCTACTGCCAAGTCTGTAGTGGACTTTCACCACCAAGTTGTCGCCCATGCCGGGAGCACATACACAAAGGACCCCCTTTTCGTAAAGGAGGTCCTTTTTACTGATTGAAGAGATTTCAGGTCGTTTCCTGCAGTCTTGTGCTTTTAAGCTCAGTCTGTTCAAATCATTAGTCTATATTCTTATGCTCCTGCTTTATCCTTCTATTGCTTCAAGAGCTTTTTCCAGTTCATTTAGTCTGTCTTCGAATACTTTCATGGCTCTTAACAGATAGTCACTATCAGTCATATCTACTCCAGCTTTTTTCATTACCTCTATCGGGAAGTCTGAACTGCCGGCTTTAAGATAAGTCAGATATTTATCGAGAGCGCCCTCTTCATTGTTGAGCAGTTTGTCCGCTAATGCAGTTGCCGCACAGAAACCAGTTGAATACTGGTATACGTAATAATTGTAGTAGAAATGTGGGATACGTGCCCATTCATACTGTATTTCGTCATCTTTTTCAACAGCTTCGCCATAATATTTGCTGTTGATTGCACGGTAGTTCTCGCTAAGAAAATCTGCTGTCAGAGGAACTCCTTTAGAAGCTTCTTCATGCATGAAATGTTCAAATTCTGCAAACTGAGTCTGACGGAAGACCGTCCCTTTAAACCCGTCAAGGTAATGGCTGAGTACATAAGCTCGAGCTTTAGGGTCTTCTGTCGTTTTCAACAGATGATCCGTCAGCAAGTTCTCATTTGTGGTAGATGCAATCTCCGCAAGAAAAATTGAGTAGTTCCCATATACATGAGGCTGATTATTCCGCGTAAAGTAACTGTGCGCACTGTGACCCAACTCATGAACCAGTGTATATAAATGGTTCAGAGAATCATGCCAGTTTAAAAGGATGTACGGATTCGTATCATAAGCTCCAGATGAATACGCACCGCTTCGTTTCCCTTTATTCTCGACTACATCTATCCAGCTGTCATTAAAGGCTTTGTCAAGGACACCTTTATACTCTGCGCCCAGAACTTCCAGCCCTTCATATGTTTTGTCTTTCGCTTCATCGTAGTTATATTTCAGGCTTGCTTCACCAGTTATAGGCGTATAGAGATCATACATGTGAAGGTCATCCAGTTTAAGCACCTTCTTGCGAAGCGCCATATATCTGTGAAGCAGTGGAAGATGGTCATTTACTACATCGATCAGTGTATCATGAACAGCTTCAGGAATATGGTTGTTCGACAGAGCGTTCTCTCTTGCGGAAGAATAATTGTGAACCTTCGCCTGATAGTTATGATGCTTGACTGTAGATGCCAAAGTGCTGGCGAAAGTATTCTTGAAGCTTGAATAGACACTGTACATTTTCTCAAATGCTTCTTTTCTGACATGTCGATCGGTACTTTCCATCAATTCTCCAAACATACCATGAGACAGCTGAACATCTTCTCCCTGATCGTTTGTAACCTTTGGAAACTGAAGATCTGCATTGTTCAGCACACTGAATGTCTGTGTAGATGAGTTCAGCACCTCACTTGCACCTGCAAGTAACGCTTCCATTTCAGAAGATAGAACGTGCGCTTTGTTAGCAGTCATCTGATCAACATAATGCTTATACACTTTCAGTTTCACTTCTTCTTCGAAATAGCCGTCAAGCGTCTCTTCAGACAGTTCAATGACTTCAGGTTCGAACCAGGATGATGCTTCTTGAGTCTGCGCAATCAGGTACCTGGCCTTGTCATTCATAGCCTGATACTTGCTGTTGGCAGTATCCTGATCGTTTTTCAAATGAGCATATACATAGATAGAACTGACTTTTCTTGATAAGTCAAGCATGGACTGGAGAGCATCAAGAAATGGTACAGCTCCATCTTCGAGAGTCCCCTGCAGTTCTTTTATCTCACCTATCTTTTCCTGAGTTGACTTAAAATCCTCTTCCCATTTCTCATCATTTTCAAATATTACTGACAGATCCCATGTTAATTCCTTAGGTACTTCTTCTCTTAAAGGTAGTGATTTGACCTCTGACATGCATTTCCCTCCTGATAATTTAAGAATAATTTAATGATAACATAATTTATATTTGATTAGAATAATCAATTTATGCAAGTTTGTCATAACTTCCGATCTTAAATTCCTTTAATTCATCAGCTCCGTTGTCGCCATTTGTTTTTTTGAATCTTAACGAGCAATCCACTTTCTGTCATCTGATCGAGAAAAGATAAAATTGGTAACATGACTGTATCTGAAAGGATGTTAGGGACTGAGAAATAGACGATTAGACGCGTTTCGATCCATCTTTCAACTGTCTCTCTCAAGTGACGTTCTGTAATGACAGTAAAACTGGACTTGCTCCTCACCAGCTGGTAGATCCTCAACTTCCATTCCACTGCAGGAGTACTGATCAGCCAGTCTGTTTCGAGTCGAGTGAATATAACTAAAGGTAATAATTCTAGACTGGTCTGACTTTCATATATAAGCTGAAAGAATGCCCGATGTCTTTTATCTCTGATTTGTCTTTTCCAGTTAAGGTAAGCCAGAGCTTTGTCTTTTATATTATTAACGTTTCCAGGTGAAATTTTTGAACACCAGGTAGTCGATTCATATTTCGTTAAAACTGACAGTACAGAAGGTACTGTTTCATAGACAGGCGGGTCTAACTTTCTGTAGCAGCGAACCTGCCCGTCACTTACATCATAATTGAAAAAACCAAACACTCCAGGCTTAATGTCAAAGATCATGGCACGCTGCAGAGAGGTCAGCCTGTGAGTATTCGTCAGTTTATTTCCTGCAATCCATATGACTTTTCTTCCTGAGTTATGATACCCCCGAGTCCTCCTGACTATGTCTGATACTGTTATTGGGCTACACTGAAACTCGATTGCATATTCCTCTCCCTTATAACATACCAGCACATCTGGTCTCTGATTTATATCAGGAAGCTGAGCTTCTATTTCTACTTTGACGTTCTCTTGTTTAAAAGCTTCGTACAGCGAAGTTTTCCCTTTCAGATGTTCCTCAGTCTCTCCTTCTGAAAAAGATGAACAGCTATTTTTATTTACATGGGCAAAGTGAGCAGTCATCCTTGTTCCTTTTTTTAGAATGACTGGACTCTCACAACCTGGACAAATATAATATCCTCTTTTATCAGCTTTAGAAGCCATAAGCAGCTGTGCAGATGAATTTCTGGCTATAAGCATATATTTACCTCCTGGAATTTAATTCTTAATTCTTATATATACTATTGTCCTTTTATTCAAATACTCATCAAAAAAGACCACAAAGTAAATAATCTCTGTGGTCTTTCATCTTAATTAAAATAGTATCTGGTCATTTCCAGGGCGTTTGTCTTCATTATCTGATCAGCATATTCATTGAGTACATCTGAGGATATCGTACTCTTCTCTCCATACTCCAGAGCTACGGCCAGCTCCTCTTCACTCGTTTTTTCATTCATTTCTTCAATAAAGAAAATTAAGTGGAGATAATACTGTCCTTTGTACGTGAACAAGTTTGATGCACCGCTTTCCATATGAAAAGATTGGGCTAACTGTATCATCTGTTCGAAATTGTTCAACACAACAATTGCCTCTTTAGTCTCATTATCATCCAGACTGTACTCTTCCACTTCGTCTGTAAGTTCATGATCACTCTCGTCGGGATGACTGTCAAACGCTGCATCACCCAGTCCAGTGAGCTGGTTCATCTCTTCCTTGAAATTAGCTCCCTTACTGATGAATAGTTCAAGACCATTGTTGTTCGGCATGACTTGGAATGTAACTGCTTCTGATTCCTGGAATTCCTCATCAATATCAACTTCTTCCAATATACTGTAGAAGAATTTTTCGATTTGCTTCTGATTTCCTAACAGGTCCAGGAATGTAATCCCACGTTCTTCTAAATCTGTATTTTCGATAACCACTCGTATAGTATCTTCATTGATATGTTCAATTTCCATTATCCCGCACCTCGCAATTCTGTGGAGAACAGGTCCTCCATCTGGGATGATAAATCATTCTTTTGTATACAAAAACAGTCCAGATCGACTGCACTTAGATTATTATACAAAAGCTGGCCTGCAAATACAAGCTATGACGATTACATTGTACTTTTTTGTTCTCATAAGGTCAAAAAGAACCGACCCACTGTCGATTCTTTTTTAGTCGTTAATATGCTGTTCTTATACTTGAGATAGAGCTACAAGTTTCTGAGCCTTTTCAAGTTCCATTGCTCTTACTTCTCGAGGAACAAATTGACGGATTTCATCTTCATTGTACCCAATCTGAAGTCTTCGGTCATCAATGATGATCGGTCTTCTAATCAATGTCGGATTCTCCTGAATGACTTCGAACAGTTCTTTTAAAGATAATTCATCAAGATCAATATCCAGTTCTTTAAATGCTTTGGAACGAGTGGAAATAATATCTTCCGTTCCATCTTCTGTCAGTCTCATAATTGCTTTTATCTCTTCAATTTTTAAAGGTTCGTGAGCCATATTCTTCTCGTAGTAAGGGATGTCGTACTCCTCAAGCCATGCCTTTGCTTTTCTGCATGATGTGCAACTTGGTGTTGTAAATAATGTGACCATTATGTATTTCTCCCTTCATGTCTAATGTTTCTTTTAGATGATTGTCATCTTCTACACTTAATACTATAGAGTAATTGTGAACAGTTGTAAACCCTATTTGTCAATTTTTTGACTTATTTCTTCGTTTTATTATACAAAGTTCTTAAAAAAGTTGATATATAGAGGTTTAAAAGAATTTGATATATGAATATCTGCGAACTCAGATTATAATGTTTATAATTTACAGTGTCGTTAAGACACAAAAAGCTCCAACCCAGTATTAAAACTGAGCTGGAGCTTTACCTAGAGAACTGGTCTTAGTATAAAAGATCAACAAGTTCTTCAATATCTACATTTCCAAAATAGCTTTGAGTGTCGATATCCTTTAATGCATGAGTAATGGCTTCTCGGGTATAAGGAACACCTCGCAAGTCTTTTTCAACATCTTCTATTTCGCCCATACCAAAGAAATCACCGAAAATACGAATATCCTCTATTTTTCCTTTTCTTACATTCATTTTAACTTCTACTGTTCCTACAGACAGACGTTCACTTCTTTCCATATCAAAGGCTGGAGATTTTCCGTAATTCCATTCCCAATTTGCTGTATACTGTTCAGCGAACGCTTCTATCTTGACCCAATCCTCATCTGTCAGAACATACTCTTTAATGTCTTCAGACTTATCAGTATCAAAAATATAAAGCAGCAGCTTGTCTCTGAAGTCTTTTGCATTCATAAACTGATAAGAATCATCCAGATAAGGTTTGATGTTCGTTACTCTGCTTCTGATGGATTTAATCCCTTTAGATTCCAGTTTATGTTTTTTAGGTTTAAGAGCCTTGACGACTGCTTCGATTTCAGAATCAAACATTAATGTGCCGTGAGCAGTTAAGCGGTTGTTTTTAGCATACATGGCATTGCCTGAGAATTTTTTACCATCAATGACCAGATCATTTCTCCCACGAAGTTCTGCCCCTTCTACCCCCATCTGATGAAGCGCATCAATGACTGGAGAAGTAAATTTCTTGAAGTCTCTGAAGGAGTTCCCATCATCTTTAGTCAGAAAACAAAAGTTCAGTACACCCATATCATGATAGACAGCTCCTCCGCCAGAGAAGCGACGAACGACTGTCACATTGTTTTCGTCTACATATGTCGTGTTTACTTCTTCATATGTGTTCTGGTTTCTCCCGACAATAATCGAATTATCATTAATATAGAATAGCAGAATCGGCTCATCAAGCTCTACTTCATTCAATAGGTAATATTCAATTGCCAGGTTGATTCTTGGATCGTGAATTTCTTTTCCATTTCTCTGGTTCTTTACATAATACATATACAGTTCTCCTCGCATAATAAGTTTGAAGATAAGAATTTTACTTATCTTCCTTGGTTGTTTTCTTCGTGTGTTAGAGGCTTCTCCCCCATGGAGGAAAAAAATTCGAAATTGTCGACCCTCTTGTCCACTTTTGATCTTTGATAATTTCTTTGATAATTTAAAAATATCCATAGAAAAATAATTTATTTAGGACGACTATTCGACAAAAAATCCGAACGTATTTTCGGGTATGTGGCGATTTAGTTGAGTACCGCTTATTTACCGAATATTACTGAAATCTTTTAAACTTTATTCTTTACTTACCACTATAATGCTTAAATATTATAGTGTCTATCTTTTTCAGCGAGCTGGACTATAGTATCCGGAGACTCTTCTTGCGCCTGCTGAACCAGATCGCTCCAATTTCCAGTTTGTGGCAGATGAGTAAGTATCAGGTTCGATACACCAGCTTTTGATGCGATCTGTCCGCATTCTTTTGCAGTCATGTGGACCGTGTGATTCTCCATACCTTTATAGAAGTTACTATCTGCTAAAAGATAATCGGCCGATTCACAGAATGGTATAAAGTCTTCAATAAATCCTGAATCCGCAGTAAACACGAGTACTTTACCGGTGGATCTTTCCGTAATTCTGAAAGCGTAACAAGGAACAGGGTGAAGAGTCTTCAGATGTTCGATATCAAACGGTCCAATCGTCAACTTAGGTTCTTCATTATAGGGTATCCCCTCACTAACGTTTTCTAAAGTCATTTGTTGAAAATGAGCAGCGTCTTCATTATGACAGTATATTGGAAGCATGTGGGCCCTGTTGCCGTGCTCATCTCTTTTCAGCAGTCTGGTAAACTGCAGAACACCTAAATCTGCGATATGATCATGATGATAGTGAGAAAGTAATACTGCATCAAGATCTAGCGGATCAACATATTTCTCCATTGTCAGTAGACTGTAACTTCCAGCATCCAGAAGCAAGTGAAAATTGTCAGACTCCAGCAGGTAAGAGCTCGTACCAATATTATTAGTAGGGTATCCGCCATAGTATCCTAGGACAGTCAGTTTCATTTTTACAGACTCCTCCTTGTATGATTGTCTTTATTTATAGGATACGGGAATTTTTTAAAAAAACAACCGAAGCTGCACATAAGTGTCCAGGATCGGTTGTTTTTAAGTCTCAGTTCTCAATTAAAATCATTTAGAAAACTATATTGTATTTTTTAAGTAGTTGATGACTTCCATAGCTGTATTATTTCCCTGTCGAATACAGTTGTTCACACCAAATCCGTCCATCCCGTTCCCGATGAGATACAGCCCTGGATATTTCTCTTCAAGAAATTCATTGAGATTTTTTGTCCGCTCTTCATGATTGACACTGAACTGCGGTATTGCATTGGGCCATCGCTTGATAATACGATAATTTGGGTCAACTTCAATTGACAGCATCTTGTTAAGATCCTTTAAAATGGCCTCTTCAATTTGCTTGTTACTAAGTGACATCATAATACTGTCCGAGCTCCGACCAAAATAGACCCCTAATAACTCTTCATCTTTCTGTGCATGATGCGCCCATTTTTTATTCAGCCACACGATGCTCTGTATATAAGAATTATTACGTCTGACCGACAGGACGCCGTTTCCTCCAGGTGGATCCTTAATAGCTCCTTTCGGAAAACTGAAAAGGACAAATCCTATTGACCCCATCTTAATGTCCTTGAAATAATCACTTAATTCGATGTCTGAAAAAATCTGATTATAAGCTCCAGAATCAGTCGCTACAACTACACTGTCCACTCTTAGCTGCTCTTTCTTATTGATATCGACTATATAGGTATGACTGATACTTTTTTTAATATCAGTCACTTTCTTTGAATACCTGATGTTCTGTTGAAGGCGTTCAGATAATTCACGTGTCAATGTCTCAAGCCCATCTTTAAATGTAAGATAATTCCCATCCCCATCAATGAGTTCAGGATGAGCTTCAAGCGCTTTTGTAATCGTTCCATGTTCCTTTTCGAGAGCAAACAAGGGTTCATTCAGTCCCTTGATACCTATTTCATCAATTTCACTTGAATAGACCTTAGATATAAATGGTTCAGCAGCATATTCAGCTACTTCATCTCCTACTCTTTGAGCAAAGTAGTCACGAGTTGATACTTCTTCTGATTCTTCAGTTCTGGAAAAATATGTATCTTTTAGGAAAGACAGTTTCCCCTGAAAAGAAATCAGATCGAATTTCCATATGTCTGTTCTTTTTACTGGAATCCCCTTATAGGTATCACTGTCGAGCTGATACAACTTGTTGAATGCATAGATATCAGGTTTTCCATTCTGACTGTATTCCACTTGGTCTTCGAGCTCTAATTCTTTAATCAGTCCGATTGCATCAGGCAGGCGCGTGTCGATAGACTCTGCTCCCAGATCGATGAACTGTTCTCCGAATTTCATGGTATATAGTTTACCACCGGAACGGATAGAAGACTCCAGGACAATGACTTCATAAGGAAGATCCTGTTCTTTTATTGTTTGCTGCAAGCGATAGGCAACTGTCAGACCGGTAATTCCACTGCCGACAACTGCAATTCTTTTCTTAGCCTTCTCCATTCTGGACACACCCCTTACCTGTTCGTATTTATCTAAAATATAACTGACATAACTACATATAACTATTTGAACAGCTTATGTATAGTAATTTTCTTCCATAAACTTCTCCTGATTGGAATATCTTTTATATTATACCATGAAGTTCTGATAAAAGAACGTAAATATTGTTTCAATTATTTATACAAAAGAAAACCTTATAACAACCAGTTATAAACTGATTATTATAAGGTAAATGAATTAACCGTTTAAAGCATCTTTTGCTTTGTCTGTCAGAGCTGAAAATGCATCAGCATCGTTGACAGCCAAGTCAGCCAGCATTTTACGGTTCATGTCGATTTCAGCTAATTTAAGTCCGTGCATAAATTTAGAATAGCTTAATCCGTTCATACGTGCTGCAGCGTTGATACGTGCAATCCATAGTTTACGGAAATTACGCTTGTTCTGTTTACGGTCTCTGTAAGCATACATGTATGATTTCATTACTTGCTGTTTTGCAACTTTGAACAAGCGATGTTTAGCACCATAATATCCTTTAGCTAATTTTAATACGCGATTACGGCGTCTGCGAGTGACGACTCCACCTTTTACTCGTGCCATTGTTTTTCCTCCTTCAATACAATCCTAGAATCTATTATTTCATTTTAGCAAGCTGTTGCTTGATGCGTTTGTAGTCACTATTAGAAACCAGTGCTGATTTACGCAGTTTACGTTTCTGTTTCTGAGTTTTGTTCGCAAACATGTGGCTTGTTTTTGCGTGACTTCTTTTCAGTTTACCAGTACCAGTTCTTTTGAATCGTTTTGCTGAACCTTTATGCGTTTTTTGCTTAGGCATTTTTGATTTCCTCCAATACTCTTCTATAATAATGATCAGAAAATAACTATATCACAGTTATTTCTTTATTTTTCACTTTTCGGTGCGAGCATCAAGAACATGCTGCGGCCATCCATCTTAGCCTTTGATTCGACTTGTGAAATATCAGATGCTTTTTCAGCCATGCGTTCCAGAACTTCACGTCCAATGTCCTTGTGAGTGATTGCTCGTCCTCTGAATCGGATAGAGACTTTGACTTTATCGCCTTTTTCCAGAAACTTACGAGCGTTACGCAATTTCGTATCAAAATCATGGTCATCGATCGTTGGACTCAAGCGAATCTCTTTGATGTTGACAACTTTCTGATTCTTTCTTGCTTCACGTTCTTTTTTCTGCTGTTCATAGCGATACTTGCCGTAGTCCATTACCCGAGCCACTGGTGGTTTAGCATTAGGCGAGACTAATACAAGGTCCATGTTGGCTTCCTCTGCTAATCTTAGTGCCTCTTTGCGTTGGACTACACCTATCTGTTCACCGTCTTTTCCGATCAAACGTACTTCATTTGCACGAATACGGTCGTTGACAATCATGTCTTTAGCTATGGTGGTCACCTCCAAAGTATTTGCGAGAAAAGCACAGAAAAAGGCGGGGTATCTATCTGCATAGAAATTCCCGCCTGTTCTCCGCATCAGGCACACACAAGCGCATGCCTTATATATACGTGTCCATATCTGCCCATGAACAGATGTCCATAAGGCGAGAAGCGGGGGCTTCTGCTTTGTTTTCTCAACTTTTATATAATATCACAACAAACACCCTATGTCAAATGGATCATGACATTTATTTAGTATTCTCATCTACCATCTGCTGAATGAAATCATTTATAGCAAGAGTGTTAGTCTGTTTTTCACCGTATTTACGGACAGCTACTGAGTCATCAGCCATCTCATTGTCCCCAATAACCAGCTGATAAGGAATCTTGAGCGTCTGAGCTTCTCGGATCTTGTAGCCCATTTTCTCATTACGATTATCGACTTCTATTCTTAAGCCTTTAGCTGCCAGCCTGTTTTTCAGCTGTTCTGCGAACTCCCCATGGATATCAAGATTGACAGGAATGATTTTAGCCTGTACCGGTGCCAGCCATGTCGGGAATGCACCTTTGTATCGTTCAATCAGATATGCGACAAAACGTTCCATCGTTGATACGACCCCGCGGTGGATTACAACTGGCCGATGAGAATCTTGTCCATCTTCCCCGACGTACGTGAGGTCGAACCGTTCTGGCAGAAGGAAATCAAGCTGAACAGTAGAGAGCGTTTCTTCGATGCCCATTGCTGTCTTGACCTGAACATCCAGTTTAGGCCCATAAAATGCTGCTTCCCCTGTTGCCTCGAAGTATTCCAGACCGAGATCATCAAGTGTCTCCTTCAGCATAGACTCAGCCTTCATCCACATGGCATCATCGTCAAAGTATTTTTCAGTATTTTCAGGATCTCTATAACTCAGTCTGAAGCGGTAATCCTTAATGTCAAAGTCTTCATAGACAGCCAGCATCAGTTTGACGACTCGGCTGAATTCTTCCTTGATCTGATCCGGACGGACAAACACGTGTGCATCGTTCAGGGTCATTTCACGAACACGCTGCAAGCCTGACAAAGCCCCGCTCTTCTCATAACGGTGCATCTGTCCCAGTTCAGCGATGCGGATCGGCAGGTCACGGTAACTTCTGACATCATCTTTAAAGACCATCATATGATGCGGACAGTTCATTGGGCGAAGAACAAGCATTTCCCCATCGCCCATATCCATTGGTGGAAACATGTCTTCATGGTAATGATCCCAGTGGCCTGAACGCTTATAAAAGTCAACGTTCGCCATGATTGGAGTATAGACATGCTGATAACCTAGGCTGATTTCCTTGTCAGTGATGTATCGTTCAATTACACGTCTGATCGTAGCTCCTTTAGGAAGCCAGAACGGAAGACCTGAACCTACCTCTGGTGACAGCATGAAAAGCTCCAGCTCTTTACCTAATTTACGGTGATCCCGCTGCTTTGCTTCTTCCCGAATTTTAAGGTACTCTTTCAGCGCTTTTTTATCAAAGAATGCTGTTCCGTAAATACGCTGCATCATCTTATTGTCAGAGTTTCCTCTCCAGTAAGCCCCTGCAAGGGATAATAGTTTAAAGACTTGTATACGACCTGTAGAAGGAACATGTACACCACGACACAGGTCGACAAATTCTCCTTGCTCATAGACTGTCAATTCTTCATCTTCTGGAAGATCATTGATCAGTTCCTGTTTGTATGGGTCATCCTTAAACAAATCAAGCGCTTCTGCTCTAGAGATTTCTTTTCGAATAATAGGCAGATTTTCTTTCACAATTGCCATCATTTCGTTTTCAATTCTTTCCAGATCTTCCTCAGTAATAGGCTGCTCAGTATCTGTATCATAGTAGAACCCATTTTCTATAGCGGGCCCTACTCCGAATGACGCGTCCGGATATAGACGTTTGATCGCCTGAGCCATTAGATGGGCAGTAGAGTGTCTCAAAACTAACAGTGCATCTTCATGATCAGGCGTAACGATTTCAAGTGCTCCGTCTTCATTCAGTTCACGACTGAAATCGACCAGTTCTCCATTCCATTTAGCTGCCAGGCCTTTTTTCTCAAGAGACTTGGCAATCCCACCGGCAATCTCTTTAGGTGTTGTTCCTTTAGAAACTTTCTTCGAAGAGCCATCCGGCAAAATAACATTAATCATTTCCGACATTCCAATTCCTCCTATTTTCATTAAAAAAGTCCCATTGAATAAGCTGTCTTATCCAATGGGACGTTTAATATACGTGGTTCCACCCAAGTTTATAGAACAGCCTTGAGCCATTCTAATCTCTTCGCTCTTTAACGCAGAGTGTACGGCAGATCCTACTTTGTTCGGACCTGCACTCGAAAGGGGTCATCTGTTCATTAATGGAAGATTTTCAGCCGGGATCTTCCTCTCTTTTAATTACTGTTGAACGATGGTGTCTTTCTCAAAGTGGTATTATTCTTGATATAGATAGTACTTTATCACTTTTGGCAGGTCAAATCAACTTTTATTTTGACGTCGATTATCTCCTGACATTTCCACTTCCTCAGACAGAAAACGAATACGCTCCATGATCCGCTTGGCTTTCAGAGGCTCTCTTTCACCTCGTTGTGTCACACTCAGGTGTTCTTTTTCAAGCTGATCCATACTGAAGTTTGATGTAAAGAATGTCGGCAGCTCTTCCTGCATCCTGAATTGAAGAATGACACCAAGTACATCGTCTCTTATCCAGGATGACATGGAATCTGCTCCAATATCATCGATCATCAGTATCTTCGCGCGTTTAAGCTTTTCCATCTTATCTTCTGTCGTATTATTCCCGATTGCGTTTTTCATTTCAACCGTAAAGGTAGGAAAATGAACCAGCGTAGTTGAATGGCCATGCTGCGACAGTTCATGAGCCACGGCCCCCAGAAGGAAAGTCTTCCCCACACCGAACGGTCCTTGAAGGTAGAGACCTTTATGGTATGACCTGGGCGATTCAAGATAGTCATCTATAAATGTGATTGCCTTCTCAAAAGCAGCCTGTCGTTTTCTTGTCGCTTCAAAATCTTCAAGCCTGGCATTTTTGAGATCTTTCGGCATATAAAGGGATTTTATCCTGTTTTTGATCTTTACTTCCTTCTGACGTGAAAGAAGTTCCCTAGTAGGCACGTAAGTCACATCAATCCGATGATTATTCAGGATGAGCTTGGGTTCATATCCCGGAGCCAGGCTGTCACTCCTGTTCTGCACTTTTTTCTTTTCGGATACAAATTCGTACAGTTCAGAAGCGCTTCTTTCAATGGCTTCTTTTGATAATGCTTCTTTATGCTCAAAAAGAAATTCTCTTACGTCCGGATCACTCATGACATCTTTTTTCATTATCTGACTGAACATGTCGCTGACTTTTCTTGAATCCATCAGTTTAGCCAGCTGATCTTTTATACTATCCATTATGATTCACCACTTTTCCTGTTGCGGATTCGTTTAAGTCTTTCTTTGTAAGCTTCCTCTTCTTCTGAACTGAGCCGTTCATCTTTTACAGACCCTTCCAAGGCCCAGTCAGGAAGGGTCTCCTGGCGGGCATGCGATGCCTTTTTTTGAGTCTTAGAATAATTTCCCTTAGGTACTGCTTTCTGATTTCTCTGACCGAATGATGCATAAAGCTGTTTTACTTTCTCCATAGCGTCTTCAGGTGTCTTCACCTGGCTTTGTGCCCAGTCATTCGCTATTTTAGTTGCAAGTCCTTTTTCTATGCTAGGGGAATTCTTGATGATAAGCAGATAGTTCAGAAGGATGTTGATCACTGCTGTAGTTAATGGAGCATTCTCAACAAGTTCTTTCAGCAGCCATGTTTCATTTGACGAGACAAACCCGCCTTTCTGACGTTTAATCGATTTCAGATAAGCATACGGACTTACTTGCTCAGAGTGCAAAATAATTTCTATTTCTTCTTTCGAAAAACCTTTTTGTTCGAGCTGTCTTACTCTATGCTCGCTTTCTTGAGCCATGACATCGGCTGTCTTCCTTGAACTGCCGGATTTTTTTAAGTACTCTTTTTGTATCAGGGAAGTCAGCTTCTGATCATCTACCTGACCTGTATTCAAATCCGCTGCTTCAAGTACAAATTTTTGCATCTCCAGTTCATTGATGTCATACAAGGTATTAAAAGTATAAATGAGTCGTTTCAGATCAGTATTAATTGATGAGCGACTGACATAATTCTTGTTCAGACCTTCAATGAAAAACGACCAGTCGAATCGTTCGGCTGATATAATCTGTTCTCCTATCGCAGGCATCTGTTCCTCTCTATCTTCAATATCAGCTGCTTCACTCATTTTTTTCATATCCACATGAATTACATCAAGAAATGACTTAGTGACTTCTTTATACTCAGTCAACCTGCCATCATGAACCTGGAATCTATTCTGCAGGTCATCTGTCCACCGCTGACCAACTATTTCAGTAAGCATCATCTTCATCATTGGGTCTTTAAAGAACTGTTCAGGCAGCATAGGACTACTTAAACCGATCGCAGAACGTGTCGAATCAGAGTCATGTACGTAGACTCTGATAAGGCCGTATGCTTCAAGTCTGATTCTTGCCTCATAAAACTCTTTCACACCACTGTCGAGCTGTACAAGTAAATCAGAGAGCCTCACATCTTTTTCACTGGTCTGATCAAGTGTTTCTTTAAGTGTCATAAAAAGGCTGACGGCGTCTTTTCCAAGGAGCGGCTGATATAAGTTATGAAGAGATCTTATATGCAGATCCGATAGTATCGTCAATCTGATCAGATGTATGCTGTCTTTCGGGCTCATAGTTTTCCAGGGGTAAGTCATCGTTGATTGATCCTTTCAGCCTTGCTTAATGTTCTTTTCTCTTTTTCTCAAGTTCCTGCATTTCCTGCATAAAGACACCAATATCCTTGAACTGTCTATATACACTGGCAAATCGGATATAAGCGACATCATCCAGTTCTGCTAGTTCTTCCATCACGTATTCTCCAATTTTAGTTGAGGGAACTTCATTGGCTCCAATGTCTCTGATTTTATATTCTACTTTATTTACGATTTTTTCTTGGGCTGCTGCAGCTACAGGTCTCTTTTCACAGGCTCTACGGATGCCTCTAAGCAGTTTCTCACGACTGAATTCTTCTCGATTCCCATTTTTCTTCACCACAAGGACGGGGCTCTGTTCGATCCGCTCAAATGTTGTAAAGCGGAAGAGACAGTTCTCACATTCTCTCCTGCGTCTGATCGCTTTCCCATCATCTGCCGGTCGACTATCCACTACTCTGCTTCCGTTGTGCTGACATTTAGGACAATGCATATTTTTCAGTCCTTTACTATTAAATATTTACTGACAGTATACCACATTTCTGGGACTTAACTAATACCCATTATTGTCAAGCCAAGTTCTCAGCTGATTTTCCGTTTCATCAATACCGCCCCTATTATCGATGACGATGTCTGCTTTCTCAGCCTTGCTGTCTATTGAGGCCTGCGCGGCGATTCGTATCTGTGCCTCATTCTCACTTAAATTATCTCTTTTCATCAGCCGTTTCAGCTGAGTCTCCGGGTCAACATAAATCACCATAACGGCATCCACTTCATTTTCAAATCCGATCTCATAAAGCAGAGGGATATCCAGAACAACCAGGGGGTGTCCAGCTTTGATCAGCTTATCTTTTTCTTCCTTTATCCAGTTCAGGACATGACTATGAACGGTCTCATTCAATTTACTTAATTTAGTAGGATCGTTGAACACAATAGCGCCAAGTCTAGTCCGATCTATCGTTCCATCTTTTGTTAATATCTCCTGGCCAAATGTCTTCACAACGTCATGATAGGCTGCCTGCCCAGGTTCCATTACCTGTCTGGCTCCCTTATCTGCATCCACTACAGGAATACATTGAGATTCAAAGAAGCGGCCGACCGTGGACTTTCCGGTGGCAATCCCCCCTGTCAAGCCTAAAATAAAAGTCATCGTTCTCCTCCTCTTTCTATGACTGACAGACCGGGCAGAAGTGCGTCCCTCTCTGAGCCACTTTAGTTTTAATAAATGGTGAATGACAGATCGGACAGTCTGATCCAACCTTTCCATAAATCCTCAGACTGTTCTGATAACTACCTTCTCTACCGTAGGCATTGGCGTATGTTCGGATTGTTGTTCCTCCGGCTTCGACGGCTTCTTTCATTATCCTCACAATAGAGGATCTCAGTACGCTGATTTCTTCATCAGTCAGCGAAGAAGCTGAACGATTGGGACGAATACCTGCATCATACAAAATCTCATCTGCATAAATATTCCCAACCCCAGCCACCAGCTTCTGATCAAGTAGACAGGCTTTAACCGCCCTTTTTTTCCCTTTGAGATACTCCACCATCCAATCGATGCTCAGCTCCTCTTCAACCGGTTCCGGTCCAAGGCTGGTCAGCGAAGGGTGGGTCAGAAGTTCCTTTTTGCTGACTAGACTCATCTTACCGAACTTCCTGACGTCCAGATAACGGAGCTCCTGTCCACCATTAAGACTAAAAATAACGTGGGTATGCTTAGTCAGTGGAGTCCCTTCTACTTCTAGTCTGAATTTTCCTTCCATTCTCAAATGGCTGATCAGAACATAATCAGTCAGGATAAAAAGAAGAAACTTTCCCCTTCTTCTAATCGTTTCAATTGTCTGGCCTTCCAGACTTTTCTGGAACAGCTCGATTTTTGGTTCTTTAATTATATTGTCCCAGCGTACAGTGACTTTGCCGATCGTTCTCTCACTAACCAGATCGACTAAACCGTTTCTGACACTTTCAACTTCCGGCAATTCAGGCATAGTATTCTCTCATTTCCTTTGGTAATTTTACAATAAAAGAAGCGAGACTTCTCCCGCTCTTTTATGTGTTATTTAGCTTGATACCAGTTATCACCTGCACTGCTCTCAACTTTCAGAGGAACAGACAGCTCAACTGTTTTTTCCATCACTTCTTTTACAAGGGCTTCCAGCTTGTCCATCTCGTGTTCAGGCACCTCAAATATCAGTTCATCGTGAACCTGAAGAAGCATAGTCGCTTCCAGATTTTCTTCTTTCATCCGTTTAGCCATTTCTATCATAGCCATTTTAAGAATGTCAGCAGCACTCCCCTGAATCGGCGTATTCATGGCCGTACGCTCCGCAAAAGATCTCAAATTGAAATTGCGTGAGTTGATATCAGGCAGATACCTGCGACGGTGGAACAATGTTTCGACAAAGCCGTCTTCCTTGGCCTCTCTAATCACCGTATCAATAAACTCCTTCACACCCGGGAAACGTTCAAAGTACGTATCGATATAGTCTTTTGCTTCCTTACGTGTAATATTCAGGTTCTGTGAAAGGCCGTAGTCGCTGATACCGTACACGATTCCGAAATTGACAGCCTTGGCTTCACGTCTCATATCAGATGTAACTTTCTCGGGAGCATCGATATCAAATACACGCATAGCAGTCGTTGTATGGATATCTTCATCATCCAGGAAGGCCTTGATCAAATGATCGTCTCCGGAAATATGAGCTAATATACGAAGTTCGATCTGCGAGTAGTCCGATGCGAATATTTTCCAGCCTTTTTCACGAGGGATAAAAGCCTCACGAATCTTGCGTCCTTCTTCAAGACGGATTGGAATATTCTGCAGATTAGGATCAACGGAGCTCAGTCGCCCAGTACGTGCAACGGTCTGCAGGTAGCGTGTATGGATCTTGCTCGTCTGTGGATCGATCACTTTAAGCAGCCCCTCAATATAGGTGGACTGTATTTTGGCAATCTGACGGTACTGAAGAATATGCTCAACGATAGGTGCCTGATCCTTCAGCTTTTCCAGAACGTCCTGTGCGGTGGAATACCCGGTCTTAGTCTTCTTGATGACTGGGTAACCCATTTTCTCAAAGAGGATCACACCTAACTGTTTGGGAGAATTGATGTTGAACGTTTCTCCGGCTTCTTCATAGATTCTTTCTTCGATTGATTCAAGTGTCTTACCAAATTCTTCTTTCATTCGTTCAAGTCGTTCTGCATCAGCAGTGATGCCTTGAATCTCCATATCTGCAAGCACGATGGCAAGTGGCATCTCCATTTTTTTAAGCAGATCTTCCTGTTCGTTTTCTTTGAGTTCTTTTTCCATCGAATCCGACAGATGATAGATGCCTAAGACCTTACGCGCCACATGATCATGCATAAGAGAACTGTCTTCAGGTATTTTTATTTTTTTCCCTTTTCCATAAACAACTTCATCAGGCGTGATGTGTTCGTAATTATGTTTTCTGGCTACATCGACGATATCGCCGCTGCTGCTGTCTTCAGCTGTCAACAAATAGGACGCAAGCATGATATCAAATGTAATTCCTCTAAGGGTCATGCCTTTATTGTTCAAAGCGACATAGGAGCGTTTAGCATCATACAGCACTTTACCGCTGTCTTCATCTTCGATCCACGCTTTGAAGGCAGCAGATGCAAAAGCAGTCTGAGGATCGGTTACATAAATGGTCTCATCATTTCCCCAGGCAATCGAGACGATTTCAGCATGATGATAGTTCTCATTCAGCATTTCGATATACAGAGCCATATCTGAAGAGAAGTGAGAAGATGACAGTTCATTTAAGAAAGTATATTCGACCTCCACAGCATCTTCCGCCAGTTGCTCCATATATTCTGACGTATCGAGTTTCTGCAAATGAGAATTGAAATCCATTTCTTTATAGAAAGAGATAAGATCCTCCATACTCAATCCGTTGTATGTCAGATTTTCCAGTTTTACTTCAATTGGCGCATTAGTATCAATGGTTGCCAGTTTTTTACTCAGAAATGCCGTTTCCTTCTCATTGATCAGGTATTCTTTTCGTTTGGACTTTTTCATCTCTTCAATATTCTCATAAAGGTTCTCAACCGACCCATATTCGTGCAGTAACTTGAGAGCAGTTTTATCACCAATCTTGGTCACTCCCGGAATATTGTCTGAGGCATCTCCTGCCAGTCCTTTCATGTCGATAATCTGAATCGGATCGATTCCCATCTCTTCCTGAATCGACTTTTTGGTGTGCTCTTTTAAGTCGCTGACTCCTTTTTTAGTGATGTCCACCCGAATGCTATCCGAAGCAAGCTGAGTAAGGTCCCTGTCTCCGGTCAGAATGACCACCTCAAAACCGTTTTCTTCAGCTTCTTTAGCCAGCGTTCCTATGATGTCATCTGCTTCATAGTTTTCAAGCTGATAGCTCTGCAAACCGAACCCTTTAAGAAGATCTTTCATAAAGGGAATCTGTTCAGAAAATTCAGACGGCATTTTTGACCGGCCGCCTTTATAATCGTCGAAATATTCGTGTCTGAATGTAGTCTTTCCTGCATCAAATGCCACGAGTGCATGTGTCGGCTGTTCCTTGTTCACGATCACCTCAAGCATGTTATGAAAGCCGTAAAGCGCATTGGTGTGCAGTCCGTTTCTATTCTTCATTCGTTCCAGCTGGCTATGCAAACCATAAAAGGCTCTGAATGCCACACTGTGCCCGTCTATGAGCAGTAATTTCTTTTTATCAGCCAATCTCTTCAACTCCCAGTTATTCATCCTAAACCTATAGTATCAAAATTTGTGCAATAGAAAAAGAGAACGTCCTTAAACTCCCTATACAATAAGTATTATACCACTACTATATGCGAAGGGAGCTTTAAGTTCATTCTCTATTTTTCCTATTAATTTTTTGCTTCCGACTGGCTTAAAATGACTTCGAAAGCATGCTCGAATTTGTCAACATCACCAGCGCCCATGAAAACGACGACTTGGTTTTTATGTTTAAGCAAGGCTGACATATCTTCTTCTGAAATGATGTCTTTTCCTTTTTCCGTTTTGTCCAGCAGATCTCTGATCGTCACAGTACCTTCCTGCTCTCTCGCTGATGTAAAGATATCGCAGAGATAGACGGCATCTGCCAGATCGAGGGCTTCACCGAATTCATCTAGAAGTGCAACGGTCCTGCTGAATGTGTGCGGCTGAAAAACGGCAACGATTTCTCTATCAGGGTATTTCTGATGAGCTGCATCAAGAGTAGCCCTAATTTCTGCCGGGTGATGAGCATAATCATCAATAATGACTGTGTCCATCACATTTTTCTCAGTAAAGCGTCTTTTTACCCCTTTAAATGACTGAAGTCTCTCCTGAACTTTGTCCAGATCGAGACCTTCATAATGAGAGAATGCGATAACTCCCAATGCATTCTGGATGTTATGCTTTCCGTATGATGGAATGAAAAATTTCCCATAGAAATCTCCTCTGACAAATACGTCGAACGTAGATCCTTCAGTTGTTCGCTCAAGATTCTTGGCCTGAAAATCGTTATACTCATCAAAGCCATAATAAACGATTGGAACGGAAGCGTGCAGTTCCTGAAGTCTCGCATCATCACCACAGGCAAAAATTGCTTTTTTGATCTGCTGTGAGAATGAGAGAAACGCATCCTGAACATCTTCTATGCTCGTATAATAGTCCGGATGATCAAAATCAATGTTAGTGATCAGTGCATAGTCTGATTTATATGCCAGAAAATGACGTCTGTATTCACAGGCCTCAAGCACAAAGTACTCTGCATCTTTTTCGCCTCGTCCGGTACCGTCGCCTATCAAGTAACTGGTAGGCTTGATTCCGCTCAGAACATGAGACAGCAGGCCCGTCGTACTAGTTTTGCCGTGTGAGCCAGTTATAGCTACACTGGTATACTGATCGCTCAGCTCTCCAAGGAAGTCGTGGTAGCGTTTCACCGACAGGCCCATGTCCATTGCTTTGCTGATCTCTTCATGTGTGTCTGGGAATGCGTTTCCGGCTATGACGGTCATGCCTTCTTTAATATTTGCTTCATCGAATAAATAGATAGGGATATGATTATCTTCTAAATTTTTTTGAGTAAAGAAGTATTTTTTAACATCTGACCCTTGAACTTTGTATCCTTTATCATGAAGGATCAAAGCCAGTGCACTCATACCTGATCCTTTAATTCCCACAAAGTGGTAGACTGTTTCCTGATTCATTCGTTAAAAATCCTCCATTAAATTCAGATCTGTAAAATTTACATCGTTATACACTATAATTGAAATGATCCAAAAAAGCCAGTACAATTATTTATCTTTTGCTGGAGTCATCTTTTCTGAACAGTCCGGGAACCTCACTTCGTCTATTGATGTTGTCATTTCTGTCATCGTCCATGATCGAAGCCAGTGTCCGGTTAAGCCCATATGTCTTTTTAGTTTTTTCACGAACAGTCGACTTAGCTTTCTGGATTTTCATTTGATCAGGAAGTTCTGAAGTTGCTTCAGGTTCACTCGTCCATCCCCATTTTTCCTTCAGAGACTCAGTTGCATATTCTTCCAGAATTAAAAATTCTTCAGTTTTTTTCTGCATCTCCTGCTTAAGTATACTGTAATCGGTCGTCGGCTTTTTTGTCTTCTTAGGTGGTTTATTATAGCCGTATACTGGCGACGGGACTTTGCTTACTTCAAAAGGAGGATCAATATATGTTCTATTGAATGATTCCTGAGGGTGCTCTAAATACTCTTTGAATTCTTTTTTTATTTCTTCCTTTCGCTTAACTTCGCCTGGAAGTGTGTACGTGTCTTTAAAAGAAAGTGACTGCTCATCAGATTTACTCTCCGGCCTGTTTTTCTTCGATGATTCAAAGAACTCTCTATACTTTGAGGACACTATTTCCCCTCCTTCCCTAGTCCTTACAGATTATTAAACTGAAAAAGCTTTTCCTACTTCTGCATCGTCTGGAAGGACCATGATTCCTTTACCTTCCTGTGGCAGCCCAAGTTCTCTAGCTGAACAGATCATCCCGTTGCTTTCAACGCCTTTAAGTTCACCAGGCCAGATAATCATTCCGTCAGGCATCACCGCACCAGTGCGGGCTACAACAACTTTCTGTCCTTGGGCAATATTTGCGGCACCACAGACGATCTGTAGGATTTCGCCATTGTCAACTTCAGTTTGAGTCAGGTTAAGATGATCAGATCCTTCTACCGGTTCACATGACGTCACGTAGCCTATCACAAACTTCGGAGAATAGTCAGTTTCTAGTTTGACAGAAAATCCAGCTTCTTCGATCAGACTGTTCAATTTATCTACAGCTTTTTTATCAAGTTCCAATGGTCCTTCAGTCAGTCCTTCCAGATAGTCAGAGGCTTTGAAGAGGTTAATGCCTGTAGCTTCCCCGTCAGCTTTTGACTTGATCAAAACAATATCTCCATTTCGTTCAGTGACCTGCTTTGTTGCTTCCATTTTCTTGAACTGGATCATCAGAACATCATTCAGGCCATTATTATTGTAGGTTGTTATCTGCATGTGTATAAACTCCTTAGTTTTCTATAGTTTAAAATGTTTTTATAGTCTCGAGTACTGACCGGTCAAAGGTTCTGACGATCTGGTAGACCATTTCTTTTGCCGCTTCATAGTCATCAATACGGAATAGAGACTGATGGGTGTGGATATATCGTGCCGGTACACCGATCACGGCACTTGGTATGCCTTCATTTAATGTATGTGCCGCAACAGCATCCGTACCCCCTTTGGAAACGAAATACTGATAGGGAATATTATTCGTCTCTGCTGTATCAATAAGATAATCCTTCATTTCTCTGGAGAGGATCATCCCTGGATCCTGAATTCTCAAAAGGAACCCGTCGCCCAGACGGCCGAAAGCTTCTTTATCTCCGTTCAGGTCATTTGCCGGGGAACAGTCGACAGCCAGGAACGCATCCGGCTTGAATTTTCTGACAGATCCTTTTGTTCCTCTTAGTCCTACTTCTTCCTGAACATTGGCTCCGGCAATCAGTGTACTCGGCAGCTGCTCTTCTTTTAATTGCTTCAGAAGTTCAAGAACAAGTGTGACACCATAGCGGTTGTCCCAGGCCTTTCCAGCAAAGGTTTTTTTGTTTGCCATCTGGATGGTCTCAACGACTGGTACGATAGGATCTCCAGGACGTACGCCGTATTCTTCCGCTTCTTCCTTGGACTCAAAGCCTCCATCAAACAGAATCGAGTCAATAGAAATCGACGTGTTCTTCTTGTCTTTCAGAAGATGCGGCGGTATCGAGGACGATACAAGCGGGTACTCCCCTTTTTTAGTCTGAATCGTAAAACGCTGGGATGACACCACATAAGGATTCCATCCACCGATGGGAAGAACTTTAACCAGTCCTTTTGATGTAATGGATGAGACCATAAAGCCTACTTCATCCATGTGTGCAGCAAGCATCAATTTTGGTGCATCCGGTGTCTGTGATTCTTTCACTCCAAACAGTCCACCCAGTCCGTCCGTTTCTATCCGGTCAACCAGTCCGTTCATTTCACTTCGCATAAAGTCGCGGACATTATGTTCAAATCCGCTGATTCCCTGAAGTTCAGTTGTTCGTTTGATCATCTGATATGTTTCTTCATTCATATATAATCGTCAGTCAGACTGACTCTATCCCCCAGTATAAGATTTCGGGCCACTATCTCCCGCTGTACTCTCATTATTATACACAAAACCCGGTTCAAATTTAAGTTAAACCTAGTTTGCTTGTGTTACACTATTATTCTAAGGTATGATAAAATAAGAGACGAAAGCGTTATTTATTCGAAATGGAGGAGTTCTAATGTATATAAAAAAGGAAGAAATGAAAGAAACAAAGACGTACTCTACGGAGGACTGGATGTATCTGGGTGGTTCAGTTGTGGTTTCCTTTATTCTGGGTATGCTGACCTTTGCATTCTTTAAAAAGAATAAGTCACTAAAGGCTGACGATATTTTAAAATCCATAAAAAAAGAATTTCTTAAAGAAGGACCAATCGACGGGTCGTGGATTGAATTATCCAAAGTGCCATGGAAAAAATTTGCTTATGAAACAGATGTTTATTACGGTGGGATCTCACGCTATGAAGAAAGCAAGCTAGTTCAATATGAATTCATCGTCGATGCTTATACTGGCAGCCTGATCGACCTTTACAGAGTTTAAATGAAAATGAGTCTGCTTCAGCATGTGCTGATCTTGCTCATGATATTAGACGAATAAATAACCTCAGACGCTTGATCTGTCCCTGCTCTAAGCAGAAGATCTAGTATCTGAGGCTTTTTTTATTTAAACATGACCACAGCTTTATAAATCCTGTTGCCTTTTTTAGAGAACTTTTCTTCATACTCTGTCATTACATTGTCTTCTACATCACTATTGTGCAGATCCAGATACACTTTTTCCAGCACCGCATCATATTTGGAGAAGCTGGTCAATGAATATTCGAATAGCTTCTGATTATCCGTCTTGAAATGAAGTTCGCCTTTATCATTTAGAATCGTCTCATAGACTGACAGGAATGACTTGTAAGTGAGTCTCCGCTTCTCGTGTCTATTTTTTGGCCATGGATCAGAAAACGTAAGATAGATGCGGTCGACTTCTCCAGCTTCAAAGTACTCTCTCAGATCCTTTGCGTTGACCTGCATCAGCTGCAGATTAGGCAGCTCTTCGTCAATCTGTTTTTCCAGAGCAGACACGATTACACTTGTCTGTAATTCTATGCCGATAAAGTTGATTTCAGGGTAGCGTTTTGCCATTTCAATAATGAAACGCCCTTTCCCGCAACCAATTTCTATGTGTAAAGGCTGGGCTTTCTCAAATCTTTCTGTCCATTTCCCTTTTGATTTTTCCGGTTTTTCAACAACATAATGTTTGTATTCCAGCAACTTTTCCTGGGCATATGGTTTATGACGTAATCTCATTTAAACACTCCTCGTTAGTTCAGCAAAAAAGGGAGCAGATCGTTAAACCTGTCCCTGCATTCATTTATTTTATGATAATAGCTGATTCAATTTGATCAAATACTGGTTCATTCTCAGATAATCCTGTTTCTGATGACTGGTTTTGATGTCAAACAGCAGGTTGGCTGTACCGTACCAGTAGAATTTACTTGTAGTGGCACCTGGGGTAAATGGAATCATCGCTGTAATCCAGTCGTCCCAGTTCTGGTGATCGATATAGCGTTCCAGGAGCTGACTCAAGTCGGCTACAGGATCAGCAAGCAGTGCTGAATCCCAGTCAACCAGATACAGTTCTTCTTCAGAAGACATAAGAAAATTCTTATGTGAGATATCACCATGGCAGACCATTTTATTTTCCATCTGATCATCAGCAGGCATGTGCTTTTCCAAGTACGATACGGCTTGTCTGATTGATGGATGGGCAATAAGATCGGGCGCCAGGCCATAAACCGCATTGTAGTAAAAGTCAGATGGAGAGAGCACTTTCCCTCCTAGACGATGCAGCATTCTCTTCAGACTTTGAGACTGATGAACTTTTCTGATCATCTGAATCACACTTGAAGAAGTCATCTCTTCTTTGAATAAGGTCCGGCCATTGCACCATTCCTGGGCAGTGAGCACATCGCCGTTCCCTATCCGCTTTGTCCATACGAGTCTGGGAGAGATCCCTTCAAGAGACAATGCTGCCAGAAAAGGCGATGAATTCCGCTTGAGAAATAAACGTTCTTCGTTTTTCGTTCCCATATAAGCTTGACCTGTTTCTCCACCAATGGGATGCAGCTGCCACCCCGTTTCTCTCTCTAACTCCATAGTATTCAATCCTTTATATGTTCTTCTTATGTCGCTCAATAATAAAGACATTTACGCACCTTCTATTGTAGAAAGAATTATCGGTTCCGTCAAGCGCATGCATGTTCTTTTTTTATCTCTCAGTCTCATCTAACTATTTCGCCACATTGCTGTTCAATTTCTTTAAGGTATTCAGCCTGCAGAGCAGTCGTCAAGTCGCCAGGATTATCAGTGAACAGTACTCGTTCATCGATGCGTCTGACTGGCATGACCTCAATCGTCGTACTTGAACAGAATACTTCCTCTGCTTCGTACATTTCTTCCAGTGAAAACGGTCTGTCGACTACTGAAATATCCAGCTTTTCTGCACATTTCTTCCACACAAGCTTTGTCACCCCAGGTAAAATGAGATTCCCGTCAGGATGAGTAATCACTTCTCCGTTTTTTACGATCGCTATGTTTGAGGCAGAGCATTCTGTAACGGTCCCATCTCGATGAAGAATGGCTTCTTCGGCATTCTTTTTATGTGCTTCATGCTTGGCCATGATATTTCCGAGTAAAGAAATCATCTTGATGTCACATTTCAGCCAGCGTATATCTTCCGTTACGATCGTGTCAATCCCTTTCACCTGCTTGACAGCATCCCTTTCGACCGCTGTCATCGTCCCAGTCAGCATTGGATGGACGCCTGCATCCGGGTACATATGGTTCCTGGGTGAAGAAATCCCGCGCGTCATCTGCAGATAAAGATTGCCGGTGTCGATATTTGTTTCTTCAAGCAGCCGGTTGACGAGTGATTTCATCTCGTTTCGACTATAAGGCACAGCCATTTCGATTTTTCCAGCACTAGAATAAAATCTGTCAATATGCTCATCCAAACAGAAAAAGCGGCCATTATATGCTCTGATCACTTCATAGATTCCGTCTCCGAACTGATACCCCCGGTCTTCCGGATCGATTTTAACTTCACTTCTATCTACAATCTCACTATTCCATATCACTTTCATGTCGTTCTCCCCTTATCCTGCTAGCCCAATCTTCTGCGCACATATACTGAATTGAACCCAAAAGCGAACAGTGTACTGATCAAAAAGACTATCCCTGTGGCCTCCCAACCCCCGTTTAAAGATCCCAGAGAAAAGATAATACTCGTTATAATCAGTGTCACGTTCAATAATTTTTGGATGGCTTTTATTTTATCAGTATTTGTATAAGGATACAATTTAAAATGAACAGATTCGTTTAGAACTTGTTTTAGAGGAAGAAGCTGAAAACCGATCAGATAAATAAACAGAACACTCACAAGTGTTCTAAGCCATAATACAGGAGTGAAGTATATGACAATCAGTCCAATAGTCAGAAGTCTGACATACAATCCGCTGAAAGCCGTCTGTCTTATAAATACTCTACTGATGTAATACATATGCGGATCAGTTTTAGAGCTGATGATGCTAATTAAAGGATCGAACCCCTTCATACGCTTGACTTTATTCTGTCCATAAGGCGTTTCTATGAAAAGATTGATCAGCCTGTATATCCCCTGAACTCGTTTCTGTTCCACCTCGATCATTCTGTCCCAGTTCCAGAGCTTTTTACGGGAAAAAATAAAGACCAGGTAAAGGAGCCCAGAAAGTCCTCCAAGGGCTAATGCTAGGCCGGCCCATAGGGAAACGAAAAGACTCAGCCCGAGGGTCCCCAGTATCAGAATGTGTCTACCTATATTAATAGTTCGTATCAACGATAGACTGTCCGACTGAAATGAATGATACCGGACCAGCAGATCGATCAGCTTCAAACAGATCAACACAGCTATCCAGCTTAAACTGTATGCCTGACCAGTTATGTTCAAAGCTTCCATTAAAGGCATCGTAAGAGTCGCAATCACAGTCATTCCCGCACTTAAAAACAGGCCGCTTACAAGCAAGTGCCGCCTCATGATCGGAGCCATCTGCTTTTCAAGAGGCAGGAGATAAATGCCATCAGCTGGTTCGATCAGTGTCCTTATTCCACCTACTGGCAAGACAGAGTATACGATCACAACAAGCAATAAACGCGGAAGAAAATCCGTTGGAGCAACGGTTTCGACGTAATCTGAATAAGTAAACCCTAATGCACCCGTCAGGATCATCAGGGCAATGACAAAGTGATCATTGAACACGTATTTAAGATATTTGCCAAGCCGACTGTAATACTCATTAGTTCTCTTTTTAAACATGTCTCTGATCGTCATTTTAAAACCCTTCCCTGTCAGCCAGCCGCCCGTACATTTCATCAAGAGTAGCTTCCGGCATGTCGAAGTGTTTTCTTAAGTCAGCCATCGTTCCCATCGCATATATTTCACCATCATGCATGACCACAAATTTATCACAGATTCGTTCGGCATTTGCCAGTACATGGGTGGACATTAATATAGAGGCCCCGTTACGCTTATGTTCTTCCATAAGCTGGATAAGGTCTCTGATAGCCAATGGATCAAGTCCTAAAAAAGGCTCATCAATAATAAACAGAGACGGCTCAATAATAAAGGCACAGACAATCATCACTTTCTGCTTCATGCCTTTTGAAAAGTCTGTTGGAAACCACTCAAGCCGCTCAGTCAGCCTGAACAGGTCAAGCAGATGATTCGCTATCTCCCAAGCCCGTTCGCGATCAAGACCATATGCCATGATCGTCATCTCAACGTGCTCTTTTAAAGTCAGTTCGTCATATAGCAGGGGAGACTCCGGGATGAATCCAATTTTTCTGCGATACGTTTCCGGATCTTCGTTGATCGTTCGGCCATCTATTTTAACTGTTCCTTCGAAAGGCTTCATTAGGCCGATAATATGTTTGATGGTGGTACTTTTTCCGGCACCATTTAACCCGATCAGTCCGATCAGTTCACCATCTGCAATGTCGAACGATACGGATTTTAAAACAGGTATTCTACTGTATCCCCCTGTCAGAGATTCAACTTTCAAGCTCATACTACCTATCCTTCCCTGTAAACTAGTGCTTATATTTTACCACACAAAGTGAAGGTTTAAAGATTCCAGTAGTGTCTTTTTATTATTTCCCGGCATAATATGATAAACTGTATCTATACTTTACTATGGAAAGAGGGAAAGTCATGAGCGAGTGCATATTCTGTAAGATTATTGATGGTGAGATCCCGTCCAGAAAAGTCTATGAAGATGATTCAGTCATTGCCATTCTGGATATATCTCAAGTGACTAAGGGACACACTCTAGTCATTTCCAAAAAGCATGTCAGAAATATTCTCGACTATACAGACGAGCTGGCTGCGGACGTATTTGCGAAAATACCAAAGATAGCACGTGCCGTCCGATCATTCGATCCGGAATGTGAAGGGTTAAATCTCCTGATGAACAATGAGGAAATCGCCTCTCAGAGCGTATTCCATGGCCATGTTCATCTGCTACCTAGATATAACTCTGATAAAGATGGTTTTGGACTGAAATGGGACACACATTCGGACGATTATTCTGATGACGAGCTGGATGAGATTCGGAACAAAATCGTTAGCACACTATCAAAGGAGGGGTAAGATTATGAAACATTTTCTATTAGGAAGCTTATCAGGAGTCGTTCTTGGAGGAATTTACGGGCTGGTCAGAACACCCAGACCAGGAAAGCAGAATCAGGAAATGCTGAAGGCCTATATCGATGATACAACTAACCATGTTCAGGATGTAACGGATAAAGTCAATGACTTGAAATCAGCTGTCAGCCGATTGACTTCTGAAGTAAATTTTGTACAGACTGAATTCATGAGCGACTTGCAGACAGTGGCAGCCGAGTTTCAGAAAGAAGCTGAACCTCGTATGAGACGGATTCAGGAAAAAGCTGAGAAAATTCAGACTGAAGTACAAAAGACAACAGATACTCTATCTTCACCAACCGAATAAAAAAACGTTGCCGGCTTGAGGTCGGCAACGTTTTTTGTGTGTTGTGAGCCAGATTAATGAATTTATCTGACGAATGGTTCATATCTGACTTTATGGTACATTCGCATGGCGGCCAATAGATCTAATGGCTCATAAAACTGGATATGAACCATTTAGCTTGAAAAACCATAGCCAAACTGCCCATAAAACGATATATGGCCTATTCACCTGTTCTCCCTTCCCCATTATTTACGACAAAAAAAGCACACGGGAGATGATTATCAGCCCATGTGCCATAGTCTTAATTTTATTCGTTATCTTCTTCTGCTTCTTCTGAGTCAGATTCAGTATCGCCATCTGTATCTGCGTCTTCATCACTTTCAGGATCTTCTTCGACGCCATTACCTTCTTCCAAAGGTTCGTCCAACATATCCTGATCCATTTCCTGCTGTTCCGGTGCAGGCTCCATGAACTGCTGCATTGCTCCAGTCAGATCTTCGTCTGAAATCTGAACATTCGCGTCACGTACAAGTTTGCCAATAGCTTCCTGAACCACTGCCTGGTCCTGCATGTAGCTGTCAATGAGCATAGCTTCGATCGTTTCACGTTCTTCTTCCAGTGTACCTTTTTCGCCTTCTTCTACCAGTTTAATGATGTGATAGCCGAATTGAGACTCTACTGGTTCCTGAGTGAATTCACCTTCTTCAAGTTCCATTGCTGCTTCTTCGAATTCAGGGACGAAACGACCAGGTTCAAGCACAAGTTCTCCGTCACTTTCGATTGTTCCAGTGTCCATAGAATGTTCAGCAACCAACTCACCGAAGTCAGCTCCATCGTTCAGCTCATCAATGATTTCTTCAGCAAGACCTAAGTCCTCTACAAGAATATGAGCTACAGTTGAATCGATAGTATAGTTCTCGTATGCCTCTTCGATTTCTTCATCTGTTATTTCGACATGATCCTGAATAGCTGCTCTCACTTGAAGTGATGTACGCACACTATTTCTCACATCGTCCAGAGACATGCCCTGCATAGCAATCATTTCTTCGAACTCTTCAAGGCCGCCATAAGGTTCAGCTTCTTTTTCAAGTTCAGCATCGATATCCTCATCGGATACTTCATCACCATATGCGTGATCAAGAATATCTTCAAGCAGGATCTGCTGAAGCATTTGTTCTCCATAAGTCATTCCGCTTTGTGTGACTTCATTTTTCATTCTTTCAAATAATTCATCTTCACGAACACGTCCAGCTTCTGTAGAAGCTACTTCAGGACTGCTTGCACATCCTGCCAGTAAAAGTCCTGAACAGGCTACTGCGCCAAATAACATTTTTTTCATACGCGTAAATACACATCCTAATTCTTATAATCTAGTGAACGGTCAAGGCTAAAATAATTTGCCATGTCCGTACCTCAATTAATATAACACAGGTCTTAAGAAAATGAAAACGTATAAAGCAAATTTTTACTATTTTTCATCAAGCCTTCACAAATAGATCATTTATTGTTCAGAGGCTGGTCTCTCATTCTTTACCGTGCTTTTGAAAAACGAGCGGTTGTCCATGGCCCAGATCCGTTCAGAGAATTCTCCAGCTTCTGTTTTTCTTAAGGCAGACTCCATCATATTCATCTTCGCATCGATCTGATCGATGTAATGGATGATTTCAGCTTCAGGAATCTGCGGTCTCACTGGAGAACCATATTCCATCTCGCCATGATGAGCAAGCACAAGGTGTTTAAGCAAAAGAACGTCTTCGTGACTTTCGTCGATTTTCAGCTCCACACACGCTTTTGAAATCTCATCATAGATAAGGACGATGTGTCCCACCAGTTTACCCTCGAGCGTATATTCTGTGGCTGTTGGTCCACTGAGTTCTATCACCTTTCCGACATCATGTAGAATGATTCCAGCATAAAGCAGAGATGGGTTCAGCAGATCATAACTAGCCGTTATTGATTTTGCAATTTTGAGCATGGACATTGTGTGGAAAGCCAGTCCGCCGAGGTATGCATGGTGATTTTTCTTTGCAGCAGGACTTTGGAAGAACTCTCTCTGATACTTTTTCATTATATAGCGAACAATACGGTTCAGGTGAGCATTAGTTATGTCAAAGACAGCCTGGTTGAATGCTTCGATCATCTTGTCTTTATTGACTGGTGCCCGTTCAATGTATAAGTCAGGATTATACGGTTCATCATCTTGAGCAAGCCTCATCTGCTTGATTCGCAGCTGCGGTGCCCCATTGTATTCTTCCCGTCTGCCATCCACTTTTATAACTCGGCCCGGCTTGAACTGATCAACATCATTGGGAGAAGCATCCCAGTAATTAGCCGAAATTTCTCCACTGGTGTCTTGTAGAATCAGGGCAAGATAAGGTTTGTTGTTCCGCGTTTTTTTTTCTTCAGCTGATTTGATCAGAAGGAAGAGGTTCAACTGCTCATCTTTCTGGTACTCGTATAACTTTTTCATTGTCGCCACTCCTTTGCCTGCTGTTCATTATCTTCAATATGTTTGATACACTACTTAGTTTAATTTTAACACATGAGACTCAGGAACATAATCAGTAATAGTTGAATCAAAGGTAAAATAAATGACTTGTACAGACTGACAGACCTCATTCAGCAGATCATACAGTTTACTTTTTCTCTCTTCATCGACATTGACAAAACTGTCATCAATAATGACCGGAAAACTCACCGTATCTTTAAAGCTGACCACAAAAGCCAGTCGTATCGCAGCGTAAAGTGGCTCGATAGTTCCTCTTGAGAGCTCTTCCGCTGCCCATTTCTTTCCACTGCGGTCAATCACAAAAAACTCGTCGGAGTCCATAAGGATCGATGGGTAGTCCCCCGATGTAAGTGATGAAAAATATTTTTCTGCCAGAGCAATGGTCTGAGGCAGCTGATTGGCTTTAGCGTTATTCAGAGTCCGTTCAATCAATGAGGAGGCAATTTTGTAAGTGCTCCATTGATCAGCTGCATCCTGATAAACACTTTTTTCATTTTCGTACTTTTGAAGCAGTTCCGAGTAAGTCCCACCTTCTTCCAGGTCCTTTATTTCGTATGCAAGTTCGATAGATCTTCGGGCTTTTTCTTTATAGGCGATTTCTAACTTTTCTGCTGCTTCAGCCAGTTCCATCAGCTTATTTTTCACATCTTCGCCTGACAAGGTCAGAGACTGTTCACTTACATCGATTGTCGAAGATAAATGCTCATAGCGTCTGATCTTTTCGTTCTTTTCCTGAAGTGTGTGATAGGCACGTATAAAGGCTTCTTCGTTCTTTGCAGAAGCCTGATCATAAAGCTCATGCTTCATTTTATTCTGTTCTTTCTCCTGCTGAACAAAATATAATACAGCATTCTGAATTTTCTCAGTTTCTTTTATATAGGCCTGCTGTAGTCGCTTGTCCTGCTCAATCTGTCTGAGTTTTTTTCTAGCCTCAGAAAAGACGTTTAACGGATCCTGTTCGTCTTCGTAAATGGTACGAGTAAAGGCGTTCTGTCTCAGTTCCTTATCCAGCTCAGTTATTTGTTCTGACAATCTATCTGACAGTTCTCTCTGCTGTCGTTCAACTTTTCTTATTTCTGACATCTTTTCCATTGAAGACATCACAGCAGTCAGTGAGTTGTGTTCAGGGTAACGATGAACTGATTTCCATTCTGAAAATGATGCAGAATACTTTTCTTTTTCCTGCCAAATCCTGTTCTGAGAATCTTTTTCCTCGCCAATCTGCTGCTGCAGTGAATCGATAGATGCAAGCGTGTCTTTCCACTGCTGCCGCAGTTTCTTCTGATAGTAATATTCACTTCTGTCATAATCTGGTTCTCTATAATTAACGGCTTCTCCTTTTCGTCTGACCATGATAGTCCACACTCCAGCAAGAAGGAAAACACCTAGAAGAGGAGACCAGTTTTGAAGTACTAATGCCAGGAAAGCAAGCAGCAATAAGGAACTGGTAATAAGGATGACCGGTTTTCTCTCGGAGACTTTTGGCGTATCGAGTGTTCTTTTCTGTTTTTCTTCTGCCTCAACTGCTTTAAATGTCGAGAGTGGCCATAACGTCTCTTCAATCGAATCGATTTGTTCTTCGTTATGTTCGATTTTAAGCTTAAGTCTTTCAATCGTTTCGTTCGATTCCTTTTCTTCCTGATCCAAACGATTTATTGACTGATCGATCAGCTGAACTTGTCCTCTGCTGTCTGAAGTAAGATCTTCGGGTAAGTCATCCTGAAGGGACAGGCCTTCTCTTAACTTAAACTCAAAGGTCTGCTGTTCCAGAAGGGTGATCTGCTGCTTCAGTTCTCTAATCGAGTCAGCTTTCAACTCAAGCTGATCCCACTTGCCTGTCAGCTGATCCACTGCCTCTTCGTTCTCCTGATACACCAGCAGTTCTTTTGAGGGGCGATACTTGTCCTGAAGAGCATTCTGCTTCTCATGCAGTTCTTTAGTCTGTTCTCTCATTTCTTCAAGCTGTCTATTGATATGGTTGAGCTGGATCAGACCATCTTCTGGTAATGACTGGTCCGGGTACTGATCGATTTCTCTCTTCAGCCGGTTCAATTCTTCAATTGTTTCAATATGCTTGAGGTGATGGTTAAGAAGGTCCCTCTCTTCTCGTTTCTGCTTCAATTCTTTTTCCAGCTGATCCATTTCTGCATCGACCGTTTCTTTATCCTTGACCCGGATAATGTATGTTTCGTTTTTTTCTTTCGCTTTACTCAACTGCTCTTTCTGCTTTTTGAGGGAGCGATAGAGCTCGTTTACTTTCGGTTTGCGTCCCGTCGGTTTAAACAGCTGAGAGGCTTTCTGTTTATACTGATCGGCCTGCTTTAGGAACTGCTCATTTCCAAAGGATCCGACACTTAAGAAGAAGCGGTTGAACTGCTCCCGGTTCATATCTTTTGTTTCTTCAACCCCCTTCAGATCAAATGAATAGATCTGCTCATAAAATGATCTGTTTTTTTTATGAAGGATCGTATCAAGCAGTCTCTCATCTCCTTCAGTTCCATCTTCGAGGGTAACCATTACATCTCCCGTGACTTTTCCATTTACTCTTTCGATCGTCACTTCACCGAAACGGTCGTCGTCAAGAATCACTTTCCCTCCATAACGACTGCTTTCTTTCGGTTCATATCTGAGCGCAGAACTATGTCTGGTCGGGAAACCAAATAATATACTATGAATAAACGACATCAGCGTAGATTTTCCGGCTTCATTCTGCCCCTGTATAACCTGGATCGAAGAGGACAAATCAAATTCAGCATCGATCCACTTCCCGTATCCATAAATCACGAGCTTTTTTATTCTCATTTCTCTATCCCTCATTCATTCCTAAATCATATTGAAGCAAAGTCAGTGCTGACTCTAAAATCTCGCGTCTGTATTCTTCAGTCTGTTCAGACAGTTCCACTGAAAACGGATAGGTATCCAGCAGTTCCTTAGTCACTTCGTTAAATGCTTCATTTTCTGAATAATACTCGACCGATCTCTTCCACTCCTCTGGAAACAGCTGTTCCAGCGATACCTGATTTGCTGTGACATTACTTATCTGTATTTTAAGCCCAGTTACGAAAGCAAAAGATTTATCAGAATCATGGTGCAGCGTTTCAATAAAGTCATCCTGATTCAATTTAGTCATTATCTTATCTGATAATTGCGACGAAACGATGACTTTAAGATAAAGCAGCGTCTGACCGTCACTTGTTTCAATCACTGCCTGTCTGATCTTTTCATAAATACTGTCGAGTGTCTCAAGTGTGCTTACATCGACATTGAGTTCCTTCCAGATGATTGGTGCAGTAGCTTTAAAGTCGACGCTATGACCTGAACGGGATAAATTGACTAGCAGACAGCCTTTGTCTCCAGTTTCTTTCCTATGACGTCCTTGGGTATTTCCACTGTAATAAACAAGCGGTTCAGCTGAAAGCTGCTGCCTATTGTGGATATGCCCCAAAGCCCAGTAATCATAATTTTTTTCAGCCAGTTCAGCAAGGGAAAAAGGTGCGTATCTGCCATGCTCAGATTTCTGTCCTTCTTCGTAACCATGGAGAAGGCCTATGTGATAATCGATCTGTGCCTTTCGAGAAGGGTAGTCTCTTATCATACGCCTGTCGATCCATTTTCTATCATAACTGAATCCGCTGACAGCCACACGCTCCCCTTTTTTTGTCTGTATGTAAATCGTCTCTACTTCAGAGGGAAATACAGTCACGTTTGACGGCAAGGAAAGGTGATCTGCTTCATTTCCCAAGAAATCATGATTCCCGTGGATCAGACAGACTGGAATGCCCTGGTCATTCAGCCTCTGCATCTCTTCTTTAAAGACGATTTGAGCTTTGATACTCCGATCTTCCAGATCGTAGATGTCTCCTGAAAAAAGCACGAAATCAACCTGTTGATCCACTGCCAGGTCGACAATAGCAGTCAATGACTGGAATGTTGATTCTTTTATTTTTTCCTCCAGACGGCTGGACAGATCTTTGATGCCTTTATAGGGGCTGTCCAGATGCAGATCTGCGGCGTGAACAAATAGGACCATGAGTATACACTCCTTCTTTTTATAGGGTACATATGTTCTTTGTAGTGTTAGTGAAAAGGACTCACTATATTAGCAAGCCCTCTTCATCTGATCTTTTATTGATATAATTCTCTAACGGGTTTCAATACTATCTGGTTGATGTCGTCGATCATCTGGCCGACTTGCTTTTCAGCTTCAAGCAGTTTAGTAATGATTTCATTCTGACTGATTTTAGTCGAAACCTCCTGAGCCTGTGCTGCTTCTTCTTCAGAAATTTCCTGGCCCATCATCTGTTTCTGCTGGATCATCTGCTGTACTTGACGGAATTCGTTAAATACGCGACTTGCCTCTTCATCTTCTTTAACAGCACCGAATGCCGCTTCTAATGTCGTAAATTCTTCAGTGTTTCTTAATTCCTGTTCTAAGTGGTTAGCCGTGTCATAAATGTTGACAGCCATCGTCTCATCCCTTCAAATTTCGCTCTATGTCGAGCTTTTTCTTTACTATACAAGTTTATCACGAATTGAATGGTCTTTCCAGAAAAGATTAAAAGGCTTTAATTAACTTATTGTCCTGACTGTCGACTGCGGAACTGTCTGAACAGCTCTCCGGCACGTTCACGGATCACAGAGGATCCCTCTCTGATAAATTCACTTGCATTGTCCAGCCCTTCTGTCATTCTATCCATAAATGAAGGCTCTTCAACTCTAAATTCTGATCCAGCTTCTTCTACCAGGAAAGTAGACTGCTCCGTATGAGGAAGGATGGCCTCCATTTGAGCTTTGAATACCTGTCCGATTCCTTGAGACGTTGCTGTGTTGAGATAGTGATTGTCAGTTGTATGATCATAACCCATCCAGCTAGTGATCACAATGTCAGGTGTATAGCCAACCACCCACTGGTCGGTTGCTCCTGTACCTGATTCTGTCTGTGTTGTCCCCGTTTTACCCGCTATCTTGAAACCGTCTGGTTGAATGTTTCGTCCAGTCCCGTTATCGAACACGCTTAAGAGCATGCTGTTCATCTGATCGGCTACTTTAGCGGACACCACACGTTTTGATCTGGGAGAAGTATTGTCCACAACCACAGCTCCTGTGGCGTCGACAATTCGTGTAATAAAGTGCGGATCTTTTCTGATTCCTCCATTTGGGAAAACACTGTACGCACTGGCAATTTCCAGAGGCGAAACACCTCTGTCCATTCCACCTAATGCGATAGCCCCCAAATGATTATCTTTGTCCGTTACTCTTAAACCGAACTGTTCAACTTTATTCATCCCTTTTCTCAACCCGAGTTCATTGAGCAGCCAGACCGCCGGTGCATTGAGACTATCTGCTAAAGCTCTATACATCTGAACTTCTCCGCTATAATAACCAGATAAGTTCGTTGGGGTATAACCTGTTTCACCGTAAGAGAGCAGCTCATCCTTAAGTAGTGAATCAGGCGCATATCCTGCTTCCAGTGCTGGTGTGAAGACGCCCAGAGGCTTGATTACTGATCCTGGCTGCCTTCTCATTTGCGTTGCTCTATTGAATCCTCGGAAAGTGTAGTCTCCTAGACCACCGATTACTGCGCTCACTCCGCCAGTTTTCGGATTCAGTGCGATAGATGCACTCTGCGCCGCTGTTCCGTCAGCAGCCACTTCGAAATTGCTGTTGCTGGCATAGACTGCATCCATCTGCTGCTGATGAGTCTGATTAAGAGAAGTGTATATAGTATAACCGTTGTTCATCAGGTCTTCTTCTTCAAAGCCGTACCTGTTAACTGCTTCGTTTATGACTGCATCAAAATAATAGGGATAGCGGTATCCATCTGTGCTGTTATATCTGTCAACCAGAGTCAGTCCAGTCTGCTGATAGCTGGCTCTTTCCTCCCCAGTGATCGTTCCAGTATTTTCCATCAATGAAAGCACGACGTTTCTTCTGCTGATCGACCGCTCATAATTGTCGATCGGATTATAATGACTGGGTGCTTTCAGCATAGCTGCTATAGCCGCAGCCTCGGGAACAGTGACATCAGATGCTCCCTTGCCAAAGTATTTCATAGAAGCATCCTCAACACCCCATACTCCGTTACCAAAGTAGACACTATTGAGATACATTTCCAGTATCTGATCTTTAGTGTAGTGCTTCTCTATTTCTATAGCCAGAAACAGCTCCTTGAGTTTCCTCATCAGGGTCTGATCTGCATAGAGGTAGGCATTTTTGGCCAATTGTTGGGTGATTGTACTTCCACCACCGACTATCTGTCCTCTGTTCATAACATATCCTACAGCTGCACGTCCAATTCCGATCGGATCAAATCCGCGATGCTTCTCAAACCGCTGATCTTCTGTCGATATTACTGCATCAACAATATGAGGAGAGATTCTTTCCAATTCCACGAATGAGCCTTTTTGTGCAAATAGCGTTCCAGCTTCCTCACCCTGTTCGTCCATAATCGTAGTAGACTGTTCGAGCCCTGCTCTCAAGGCATTCACATTTGCCGTCCTTGCGAGAACGGCAAGATAGACGCTGAATAACAGCGCAACAGAGAGAACGGTCAGTATGAGCAGTTTAGTCATATGGAATTTCTTCCATTTACGTTTCCCTACTACCCAGGACCGTTTCAGCCTGGGTTTCAGTTTCTGTATGGTGTGACTGAACATTTTTTTTAGTTTTTGTTTTAATTGATTTTTAGTCATGATTATTCCCTCATCTTACTCCTATCCCTTTAAACAGTTACGCATCATCGTCTAATTATAACATATGAAAGTGTATCAGTTATCAGTCCTCAGACGGACGTGTGTGTCAAGTTGTTGTAGGAAATCTCTAGAATCGCTTTTTCCTTTTATTGTTTTTCGCTGTTTACTGAGGGAGATGGGCTCTGCGAGCCTTTCTCCCTCAGTAAACAGCCTTAAAATCTCTTTATTTTAGTACTTTAGCCAATTGTCCAAGAGCGTGAGACGACGCACAGCGCTTTCCAATACTGCCTTCAATCACACCGACTGATTTTCTAGTTTTGGGTTTCTTTAGTAATGTACGGAGTATTCCTTTGAACTCAGGGATAAATTCCTTCTTAAAGGCAGGAATCATTTCGGTTAATGCTTGTAAAAACACCCCATTCTTACGTGCCGAAATAATAG
>NZ_FNFK01000035.1 GCF_900101165.1 Alkalibacterium thalassium
CAGGGCTTTCGAGTTCGCCAAAGCGAACCCTCATCCCTGCCGAGCTATCATCCCACGATTGAAACCGTGGGTTTTCTCGCTCGGAAAACTGATAAAAACAACATAAGAGCATGTTTCTCTGTATTCAGGTAAGTTACCTGTGACAGGAGAGACATGCTCTTTTATACTACTGATTTAGAAGCGGATCCAAGGTGACTAAATGATTTACCCACTGGAGTCTGACCTCAAGAATCAGTCAGGAATCCGTCTGACCATAAACGCCGTTTCAGTCGATTCCTTAAATCCGTTTTTCTTGTAGAATGAGAAAGCCGGCACGGAATAATCAGTGACCAGAGTAATATAGTCGATTTCAAGAGTCTTAAGATGAACAGATAACTCTTTCATAAAAAAACTGCCCAGTCCTTGTTTCTGCTCGGATTCCTTGACAAAGAATTCCTTGATGTAATACTCGCGGCCCTCCCACCAGTTTGTCACATAACCGAGTGCTCCTCCAATAACTGCATCTGATTCATCCACCAAGACGAAAGAGAGGGTATTGCCGTAATCGGTAAGGTCCTTCAGATAGCTATCCACCTGTGCGTCGTCTACCCATTTGTCATTCCAGGGTTCAGCTGAAAACACATCGACAAAGATTTGTTTCATTTATTCATAATAAATACTGTTTAACTTCCATAGTTGTCTCCTTCTGGAAATTTATAATATATACTAGAAAGTATAGCATGTCTCAAGTTACTCCATGGATTCAAAATAGAGTCAGTCAGGTACGGTTTAGAATTCGTTTTATTTGCGAATTAGGATCAGTCGTTTTACCATTTAAGTACATCAATGCATTATAAGATTGCAGAAAAAAAAGGAGAGAGTAGAAATGAAGATAGAGGTAGTCAAAGAAGATATTACAGAGATGAAAGTTGATGCAATCGTCAATGCGGCTAACAAATCTCTTTTAGGTGGAGGAGGAGTGGACGGGGCGATTCACCGGGCTGCAGGACCTAAGCTTAAAGAAGCCTGCAGAAAACTGAATGGCGCTGATACAGGGGAAGCGAAAATTACAGAAGGCTTTAATCTGCCGGCCCGTTATGTGATCCATGCCGTTGGCCCGGTCTATAATGACGGATCCAGTGGAGAAGCTGACAAGCTGAAGTCTTGCTACCAGAACAGTATGAGACTGGCAGAAGAGTATGACCTGAAAACCATAGCTTTTCCTGCAATAAGTACAGGAATCTACGGGTACCCTAAGGAAGAAGCAGCCGAGATTGCGGTCGATACGATCAGATCTTGCGAAACAGACAGTTACTCAGTTGAAACAGTCTACCTGGTCGCTTACGATGACGAGACGTTTACCAGCCTGAAGCAAGCTAAAAACAAGAGAGGATAGTGTCACAATGAAAAATTATATACGCTTTGGATTAATGATTCTTACTTCAACCCTCATCATGTATGGACTCATGTATCTTAACACATATGAACGCTCACATGTGTATTTCAGTGAGACACGTGTTTATATGGCAATTATGATGGGCGCAGTGATGACGATTGTCATGATGCTGTTCATGTGGAAAATGTATAAGAATAAAAAGTTGAACAGTATTATACTGACAGGTTCAGTTGTCGTTTTCGGACTCATGCTGTTTTTAGTACGTAGCCAGACGACTGTTAATGAAGTATCCTGGATGAGAGCCATGATTCCACATCACTCCATTGCTATCCTGACCAGTGAGCGAGCGAATCTTGAAGATGAACGCGTTCAGCAGCTGGCAGATGAAATAATAGAAGCCCAGGTAGAAGAAATCGCAGAGATGGAAGCATTGATCGAAGAACTTCAGAATGAAGAAGACGAGGACAGTCCAGAAGACGACTAGCTATAAAAAAACTTCTATCTAAGTCTACGCTAATTAAGCAGACTTGAGATAGAAGTTTTTTGTGTATTTATTTACTGATCTGAAATAGGCTTGGATTCTTCAGGAAGTTCTTCTGTTGAGTCTTTAGTTTTACCTAGGGCATAAGTTAGGGCATAACAAGCACCAGCGAGAGCCAAGGCTACAACAAGTCTAAAGAATGCTCCTGATCCAGTCAGGTCATCCAATGCATTTGTATTAGCCACTACTGCAACAGGTGAGGCTATTACAAGTCCAAGAATCGAAGCATAAGTGAAGCCGGGCTGCGTCTTGAAGAAGTAGTCGATTACTTTACTGATCAGAACGATACCAGCTATCATGCCTAAAGCATAAGCAATTAACAGGATAGTGAATGGGACAAGTGCTTCAAAGTTCCTGTCGACCAGTGCTTCCGTAAACCCGTTGATTGTATTGATAACGGCATAGTAGTACCCAATGATCAGCATGAGCAGAGACCCGCTCACTCCAGGAATGACCATGGCTGCAGCTGATATGAGGCCGACGAAGAACAAAGAGATCAGTGGACCGATTCCGAGACTGACGCTCTGTACGCCGCCCCCGGCCACTTCAGCTACTCCCATCCAGGTAACAATCAGGAAAAAGATAATGAACAGAATAAAGTGAAGTGGACCAATTGTTTTCTTCTCAGATTCGAGACTTTTGTAGAAAGAATTTCTTAAGATCGGAAGGCCACCTAAAATAAGCCCGACGAATGCGAATGCTGTGTATAAAGTGTAACTGCTCAGAAGCCATTCGATGACGATAGAGAATCCGGCCACGCCGGCCAGTGCACCGATAACCAGCGGTACGAGTATCCTCAAGCTGGGCTTCAGTTCTTTTCTGAAATGAGTGAACGCATGAATCACATCGTCATAGATACCGAAAGAAACAGCCATAGTCCCTCCAGAAACTCCAGGAATAACATTTGAAATCCCGATAAATAATCCTTTAATTGCCATCCATATGTATTGCATAATAATCTCCTTTACCTTAACGGTCGATTGAAATTTTGTGTACGAGAATCATTTTACCATATATTTTTTAATTTGATAGTAGAAAAAAGGCCTTATCCAGTCAAGCAATGTATGAACGGATAAGGGCCATTATATAATTGTTCAGTTCAGCTTATCTATATATTTCTTGACCTGTCTGAGGAATCCTTGATCACAGGCAATCTGAAGTTCATCGCCAGGGAGAAGGACAGTATCACGGTGCGGCATGAATTCGTTGCGGTGCCGCTTGATTCTCACGCACTTGGCATTATAAGGAAGAGTAAGCTGACTCATCTGCATGCCATCCAGGTAACTGTTTGGTTCAACAAAGACATCCATATAAATGAGTTTGCCTTCAAAAACAGTGGGAACTCGGTTGGTCTTATTATATAGAGTAATTTCGTCAACGGGTTCAAGACCTAGGATATCTGCAATAATATAGGCAGTAAGACAGACGACAGCAATTGGCATCATCTGTGTGATTGATCCCGTGATTTCTGTCAGCAGGACAATAGCTGTCAGAGGAGCTTTTGAAATCGCTGTGAAAAAGCCACCCATTGCAAAAATGACAAAGTTACGGATGAATTCATCTTCCATTCCCGTACCTTTAAGAGCAAGGTTTCCGAAGATGCCACCAAGTACTGCACCGATAGTCAGCATTGGAATAAGCATGCCGCCTGGAATACCAGATCCATAGGCAATCTGAAAGCCGATGAATCTGAATAAAAGGATTGCTAAGAGAAGCATTGTGGACGTTCGAACAGAAGCAATATCAGTAATGATACCCGTTCCTCCACCAAGCATATCCTGCCAGAACAAGCCGGTAGGAATAACCAGAATGAATGGGATAAAGCCATATAGATAAACTGGAATAGGTAAGCTGGCATAAATCTTCGGCATAATGAACAGAACTTTATGAAACAGCCAGCCTGCTAGAGCTAGCAGAACACCTAATAGAACGAGGTAAAGATAGTGCTCCAGAGGAAACTCCGTAATTCGACCCAATGCAAGTGCCGGTTGGGACCCAAAAATATGGAAGGCCAGAAAATTAGCAGTAACGGATGCGGAAAACACTGTGAGAATAAGAATACCGGAAAATCTGTGGTGCACCTCTTCAAGAATGATAACCAAACCGGACAGTGGCGCATTGAAGGCCGCAGACAGGCCGGCTGCTGCACCACTAGAAATAAGTATATCCTCCTGAGACTTGTTTCCTTTCAGAAACGAGTTGATTCCCTGTCCAACGACTCCTCCGATCTGTATGGATGGACCTTCTCGACCGACAGGAATACCAAGTCCAAGGACTAGGGTACTCGCTGCAAATTTACGCCAGAGAATAGAAACCCAGTTCAGTTTCAGTGTTCCGAGGAGTTGCCCTTTGAGTTCAGCGATCCCATTCCCTTGAATATCCGGATCATCTCTGCCCATCAATATAACGAGAAAGCCTATAAAAAGGACAACAAGAGACCAGCCAATGATCCATAGAGGGTTGTTCCTTAAATAAGAATAGATACCCGGCATGAAGTTTAATGTAGTATAAATGGCCATTCTAAAAGCACTGACAACAGCACCTGCGACTGCGCCCACCAGAATCCCTTTCAGGACATAACTGATTTTTGACCAGTCGATAAATTTCAAGCGTTTCATTTGGAACTCCTTTGAAGCTAGTTTAGTTTAATTTATCCAGCTGTTTTTTGACTTCAGATACAAAGCCGCTGTCTGCTGTGAAAAATAGCTCGTCTCCTGACCAGAATACCGTATCCTGGTGCGGAATGAACTCGTTATTGTGTCTTCTGACCTTAACCAGTTTCGATCCGTAAGGAAGTCTTAAGTATCGGGCCATCATGCCATCCAGATCACTGTCCGGTTCAACGGATACTTCAAATTCAATGACTTCTCCTTCAAAGACTTTAGGAATCTGATGTATTTTCTTCTGAAGCAACTCTTCATAAACCGGATCAGAGCCAAGAAAGTCAGCGACAACATACGCTGTCAGACAGACAACCGCAAGAGGCATCAGATGCGTTACTGTCCCCGTCATCTCAGTGATCAGCATAACTGCTGTAAGAGGGGCTTTAGTCACGGCAGTAAGGAGGCCGCCCATGGCATAGACAATGAAGCTTCTGATAAAGATGTCTTCGATTCCTGTAATCCATATAGCACCGTTTCCGTAAATAGCTCCCAGTAAAGCTCCTAAGCTGAGTACTGGGATGAAGATTCCACCTGGCAGACCTGATCCGTATGAGATGTGAGAATAACCGAAACGAAACAGGAAAATACCTACCAGCAGGAGCGTGCTTATGCGCCCGGAACTGATCAGTGAGATAATACCTGTTCCTCCACCAAGCATTTCAGGAAGAAAGATTCCGATCGGTATAACTAGAATAAACGGAAGAAAGCCATACAGATAAGGCGGAATCGGTATTTTTTTATAAAGGTTAGGCATATACATCAGGACTTCCTGATAAGCCCACCCCATGACTGCTACAATTATCCCCATGATTACCAAGTGGGCATAATGCTCCAGAGGGAACTGAAGAAGTGACCCGAGATCCAGCGCAGGCTGCACACCGAAAATCGTATAGGCAACGAAGTTAGCTGTAATTGATGCAGAAAAAGCAGTCAGGAGAAGAACACCTGAAAATTTATGGTGAACTTCTTCCAGTATGAACATGATGCCGGATACTGGGGCATTGAAGGCAGCGGATAAGCCGGCGCTTGCCCCAGCAGAAATAAGAATATTCTGTTGAGACTTGTTTCCTTTAAGGTAGTGATTGACTCCTTGACCGACCGCTCCTCCGAGCTAAATGGAAGGGCCCTCACGGCCTAAAGCAAGTCCTGAACCGATGGACAGCACGCCTCCAACAAACTTACGCCAGAGGATAGACAGCCAGTTCAGCTTCAGTACTCCGTGAAGCTGTCCTTCAATATCCTGGATTCCCGACCCTTTAATGTCCGGTTCGTCTCTGATCATTATTGCAATAATAAATGCTATAATGGCAATACCAACAATCAAGGGTACAATCCATATTGGATTATTTCCCGCAAAGGCATACACATCACGCATGATTGTCAGCATCGTTTCAATGGATACACGGAACAGACTGACGACAATACCGACGATTACACCGACCAACAGTCCTCTCGCTACATAAGCTATTTTAGACCAGTCAAACAAATTCAGTGTCTTCATATTTATAAAACTCCTAATGACCATTTTCGTGTCTTTTACATAAGTACTAAGATAACGAATATACAAGTGAAAAGCAATACAATGTCCCTAATTGACTGATTATTCTAATATATGTTCAGATAGCTGCATATTATTCAGGCAATTATTGCACGAGGATCGAAAGCATGCTACGATTTAACGAGATACTACGAGGAGGAACTGAAATGATTCTAATGGGTGTTGAACTGACCATTCTGATTTACGATTCATACTCCTTGAAAGACAAGCGCAGCACGGTGAAAAGTGTCGTGCATCGCATTAGAAACAGGCATCATCTGACAACTGCAGAAGTTGACGAGTGGGACCTCCACAATAAGGCTGTGCTAGGCTTCGGCGTAGTCGGAAGCAACCGTCAGCTTTGTCGGCAGCAGATCGAAGCAGCTCTGAAAGATGTAGAAGAGCATTATGAAATTGAAATACTTCATGTCGAATGGATCGAAGCTTAGGGACCACGGACCCGTCAAAACTAATTAAAAGGATGAACACGATGACTGAACCGACAATCGATAGTTTAAAAGAGTATTCCGGAGACTACAGGATGATCAATCTGCTGATGGGCTATACTAAAAGCCATATGATGCAGATCGCTGACAGTCACGGTCTGACTCTACCCAAAAGCTGGAAGAAAATAAAAGTCGCTGAAGCGCTGATGCCGCATATTCTCCATCAGGCTCAGACACTTTATCAGGAAATTCTGGATGAGGTTTTATCCATCATTCCCGAAAGCAATCAGAACGTACTGCCTGTAAAAGACAGTGAAAGTCTGAAAGGTTTCGCGCCACTTATAAAGAAAGGCTTCTTTTTTGCAGTAACGGCAGACGACAGCTCTATCGTCATTATTCCGACTGAGCTGATAGACGCCATAAATGAAGGTAGGCCAGAAGAGGATGTCTTTCAAACTATCCCGTCCGATACTCAGGGAGAAGAACCAGCTGATAAGTTGACTGACTTGAGAAATCAGTCTGCTGATGGAGAAGAGGAGACATCCAATCATTCTGAAAAAACATATGATCTGCTGCTGAAATGGAAAAAGCAGCTGACAGCGATATACGGCGGCTTTTCAAGCAGTCATCTTCATGAGGTCTGGAACAGGTACTATACGGATTCTCTGACTGAAGAAGAAATTACTGAGATCCTTACTGACTAATTTATATTAGAAAAGAGGAAAGCGCATGATTAGAATACTGATCGATTCTGGCATCGACCAGAACAATTATATGAAAAAAACATATGACTATGACTTTCTGCCACTAAGCGTCATTATTAATGAAAGGGATTATCTGGACCAGGTGGAACTGTCTCTGGAAGACGTTCACGGCTACATGAAAGAAGGTATTCTTCCTAAAACGTCTCAGGTTTCTCCCAAGACTGTGATCGATACCCTTGATGCCTGCCGAGAGAGGGGCGAAGATGTCATCTACATAACTATCTACAGTCAGTTTTCCGGGACCTATCAAGTTGCACAGACAACTGCGGAAGCATATCTGGAAAAATACCCGAATATGAACATTGCTGTGATCGATTCCAAGGGCGGCTCTGGCGGAGGGGCTCTGCTGGCTCTTCAGGCAATGGAAATGGCCAAGAAGAATGAAGATTTCGAAACCATTGTCAGCCAGACCATAGAAAATACAGAACACATCAAGTATCACTTTACCTTGAATAATCTAAAATGGCTCGTCAAAGGTGGGCGTCTGCCGAAAGCAGCTGGATATGCCGGAGATGCACTGAATATCAAGCCGTACCTATCTGTAAATGAAACGGGCATTTACCTGAAGAAACTGGTCAGAGGTCAGGACCGAATATACAAGCGGATGATAAAAGATGTGAAAAAAGGGATAGACAGCTTTACCGATCAGCTGGTCACGATCAGTCACGTCAATGACATTGAAAGCGCAAAGCGACTCGAAAAAATGGTACAGGAAGAACTTCCGGATGTTACCACACAGATTTTTGATATCGGAGCGGTACTGGCTGCCCATTTAGGCATAGGCGGCGTTGGTGTATTTTACTTTGATCAGAAACCGTCGCAGTATATGTACATTGAAGAATAAGAAAGCTGCGGGAATCTCAGAATAACGACAGACAGGATCTGAATGAATAGAAAGCTGTTCTCCTCCAGAAGAGGGAAACAGCTTTTTTGTATGGAATTATCAGAAGAAGCCGTCAAGGTTAGTACAGTGCATATTATTTGTTCTTTCTTAATACCTTGGTTATACTGAAAGTGTTCAATAAAAAAAAGAAAAGGAGTTTGATAATATGGATAATGTCGGAAATTCGTTTCAGCGAGGACTGAACACGTTCATCGATTTTCTTCCTCGTTTGTTAATGGGGTTACTACTTATTCTAGTAGCCTGGGTCGTCGCTACTCTAGTGAAGAAAGTAATCATTAAAGGGCTGAAGGCAACAGGTCTTGCATCAAAATTACAGGACTGGGGTGCAGCTAATAACGAGAACCAGGGACATTCGATGGTCAATGCCTTAGGTAAAGTAGGGTACTTCCTGGTATGGGTATTCTTCCTTCCAGGTATCTTCTCCACATTCGGACTTGAAGCAATTGGTCAGCCGATTCAGAATATGCTTGATAAGGCATTTGCATTCCTACCTAATATCATCTCAGCTATTGTTATTCTCGTATTAGGTTTCTATGCAGCCAAATTCGTCAAGAATCTGGTGTATAATCTTGCAGTTGCTGCCAATCTTGACCGGTTCTTGAATAAACTCTCAGGTTCTGAGACGGCTACATCAGATGTTGAAGACAGCAAGGGAACGATTGCATCAGTATTGGCTAATATCGTTTACTTCCTGATCTTAGTACCAATCATTCTGGTTGCACTGGATGTTCTTAATATCGATACGATTGCTCAGCCGGTGAGTGATGTACTCAATACGATTCTTCAAGCTATTCCAAATATATTAGTCGCAGTAGTTCTACTTGCAATTGGTATGGCTTTAGCTAAATTTATTGGAGATATCGTTACCGATCTATTGAGAGGAACTGGTTTTAACAAATATTCTTCATATTTAAGAAAATCAGTCAATATGGACATTGATCTGGCTCATTTGGTCGGACAAGTTGTTGCTGTACTGATCGGTCTGTTCTTCCTGGTAGAAGCACTTAATGTTCTGAATCTTGAAATGCTGAACATTATCGTTGGCGCAGTAATTGCTTATCTGCCTAATGTACTGTTTGCAGCTATCATCATTGGACTGGCATTCGTTGGAGGACAATGGCTGGCTTCAGGAATCAAGAAAGCAACAGGCAGCCCATTTGCAGGCGTTATGCTTAAATATATTCTGATCGTTTTTGCAGTATTCATGGCACTTGATCAGCTGAACTTTGCTTCAAGCATCGTAAACTTTGCATTCATGTCCATTATTGGTGGACTTGCAGTAGCCTTTGCCTTGTCATTTGGACTTGGTGGACGCGACTTTGCCAGAAAGCAGCTTGAACGTGCTGATCAGAAAATTGAAAAAGAAAGCAATAAATCAGGATATCCATCAGTTGAACCGACAGTTGACTCAACTGACCAGTCATCACCAGACTTATAAGATTAACTAGACAATATAGGGTGGATGACTCATTAAAGTCATTAGGCCGTAATTGAATAGAGGACACGACCATCGATAGTTCCTTATGGGAAAACCGGTGGTCGTGTTTTTTGTTATAAAAGTAATATTTATTAAAAGTAAATGCATTGGTCATGTCATTATTAATGAATCAATCTGATAAAGTGGAAGATACTTACGAAAATGGTTATACTGGAAGAGTAGCTTAAAAAATGAGGTGAACAACTATGCAAGTAGAATTAGTAGGCTGCATTGTAAAAAGAGGGCAAGGAGATACCTGTCTTAAAATGGCAGCCAAAGAAGGAGTTAACGGTGGAACGGTCATCAGAGGTGAAGGAACAGTACAAGGCAGAGTATTGAATAAACTGGGTCTGGATAAAGTCCGAAAAGAAATAGCTGTATTTATCTCTGACGAATCGACAGCTCAGACAGCAATGATGCATATAGCTGACACTATGGGGATGACAAGAAAAAATAAAGGGATCTGCTTCAGACTCCCACTTGCAGGTGCAATGGGCCTTGTCAAACAACAGGGGGCTAATCAATCTGAACAAATCGATCCAGCTGACAGTCAAGGTTTTGACCAGGAATGGAATCAGGGAAAAAATGAAGGAATAGATACGAAGGAGCCGGATAATATGTTTCAGGCGATTGTTGTAATTACAAAAGAAGGTCAATCTGAAATAGTAATGGAGGCTGCTCAGGCAGCAGGTGCCCAGGGCGGTACAGTGATTCAGGCACATGGCGCAGGAGGGTACGAGACAAAGAAAGTATTCAATATGGAAATTGAGCCTGAAAAAGATATGGTACTGATCATTTCATCCAAAGATCAGACCAAGGCTATTACTACAGAAATCAATAAGGTTTTAGGACTGGAAAAACCAAACTCCGGTATTCTATTTGTAGCGGATCTAAGTGAAACGATAGGAGTCATTTAAATTAAAGGAAAGGGGAATAATCTGACATGCCTATACTAATTGAAAAAATGCTTGAAGTCACACGTTCAGTTGCCCCTATCTTTCTCTTTGTTCTGATGATTCATTTTTTCCTTGTGCCGTTTTCTTCAAGTCTATTAATCGCCTTTTTTCTTGGCACTCTAGCTATCGTAATCGGCCTTAGTCTGTTTCTAGTCGGTGTTGATATTGCTATAACGCCTATTGGAGAATACATAGGAAAAGGAGTAGCGAAATCCAACCGAATCTATGTCCTGGTCACTGTGGGTTTTCTGATCGGTTTTATAATATCGGCAGCTGAACCTAGTTTGACAGTACTAGGAAATCAGATCAGTATTGTCACAAGTGGAACGATCGACAGCTTTCAACTGATCCTGACCGTTTCGATAGGTATTGCAATTATGGTAGTCGTAGGGCTTTTGAGAATTGTATATAGCTTATCTTTCTTTAAAATCATTGTTTCGGCATACGTTCTTATTTTGATCCTGTCTTTTTTCACGTCCAGTGAATTTCTTTCGGTAGCCTTTGATGCGTCTGGTGCGACAACAGGTTCAATCACAGTTCCATTTCTGCTTGCACTATCGGTCGGGATTTCTTCTCTTAAAAAGAACAGTGTCCGGTCAGGAGAAGACAGTTTTGGATTAGTAGCCATTGCCTCGGTCGGAGCTATTCTAGCCGTCATGATTTCCAACCTGATCAACCCGACTGAGTCACTGACGGGAGACTTGCCTATCCAGTTCGGCTTCGACCAGTCTATGCTTTCTGCGTTCACATCAATAGGAACTGATCAGGCGGGAGACGTGCTAATATCTATCCTTCCGATCGCCATCCTGTTTTTCATTTATCAGATCACATTTCTCCGACTGCCTAGAAAAAGAGTCAACCGCATATTTATAGGAATGGTCTATGTCATCATTGGACTGATCCTGTTTCTGACAGGGGTCAATTTTGGATTCATGTCTATAGGAAGCATCATTGGGTATGAACTGATTCAGTCAGAACGTTTCATATGGTTCTTTATCCTGTCGTTTGGACTGGGCATGGTTACAATTCTAGCTGAACCCGCCGTCAGTGTTCTGACGGCGCAGATCGAACGAGTAACTGCAGGGGCTTTGAAACCGGCATTCGTCTTGTCAGCACTAGCTCTAGGCGTAGGGTCTGCGACACTAATTGCAGGTATAAGAGTAGTCAGTTACAATCTGGAATTGTGGCATATTCTTCTGCCGGGATACGCACTGGCTATCATATTAAGTTTCTTTGTTCCAGGTACCTTAGTGACGATGGCTTTTGACGCTGGAGGAGTAGCTTCAGGTCCCATGACAGGTACCTTTATCCTGGCTTTCATACAAGGAGCGGCTGAAGGTATGCCTCATGCATCAGTCCTTGTCGACGGTTTTGGAATGATCGCTCTTGTTGCTTTAATGCCCATCATAACGATCCAGCTTTTCGGTCTGATTTATGCATTACAAAAAGATTAACTGAATAGTTTTGTGCATGCATATCGCATCATAAAACGGATTATATGTCGCAAATATGGCATAAATATGGCTAAAATAATGCATGGTATTGACTTAATTTAGACACAGACATTTATTCACTTCTCTTGTATAATCAGTGTATGTTAAGTCGGAAGCAGCTTAATAGCTAACCTGCTGATTACTAGGTTCTAAACAGAGAGTTGGGATGAGATGAACCAATTGAAAAGACGCTTTATTTATGTAATAGACACGCCGACCGAATCGAAGGAACTGCTCATTAGAGAAAATGAACTGATCGAAAATGCGGACGGAGAATTGGATTGTCCATTAGATACCATTTTGAGCAGATACCATATGGGATGGGACGACTTGTTCGAAATGAACGCAGCTAGTGTCTCACTTATGGAAGAAGACATTGCTGAACGAAAGGTCATCCGTTCCATTTCATTCGAAAACTTACGTTACTATAAAAATTAAATAAAGGCCGACTAAAGCTGGGTATTTTCCTTTGTTAAGGAAAGTGGCCCAGCTTATTTTGTATGCCTTAAAAGTGAATGCAGTCTCTTAATTTATGGCGAACGCCTCATAACTTGTGGATATGAGGCATTCGTCACAGCAGAATGGGTGCGAATCCTTCATATCTTTAGTTTATGAGAGATTGGACTTACGCTAAACCTCGTCAATGCCTCATAAGTCGGAAATATGAGGCATTGATTCAGTAACTTCCTTCAATTTCAGATGCCCAACCAAGTATTTCATGCAAATCCCACAGGTAGCCAGCAGAATAGTATCCGTATTTAGAGATACTTTTTGGTCGAATGTACCATAAACGGATATTTGACCCATTCGTCAAAAGAAATAGCTCTCGAATAGACCATAAACGGATATTTGACCCATTTACAAATCTTATCCTGTTAAGTGATTGTCGAATATCCAATTTCATACGTCAGTTAAGCATGATTCATACAACAGAAAACACCTCCGAGCTCCCGAAAGCATCTGGGTTCGGAGGTGTTTCTCTAATAGTGTAAGTGTTAAGTCTCATTATTACAGTAGGTCTAAAACAAGTCAGTCTTTGTTCTGTTCATTCTTAGAGCGTTCGAGGTCATCAACCTTATCGACATCGAACGATTCAAAATCTTCTTCGGTCGTGTCTTGAGCCTTATCCGCCTCACTTTTATTATCCGGCGAATCATCTATAGTTTCATCAGCATTGATGAATTCATTTTTGTCTCTTGGATGATCGGCAAACGGATAAGCTTTGTTCTGCTGGTTTTCGTCCATATTCGGCATATTTCCACTCCTTAAGTTTTTTATTTAATCGTTTGAATCATTCAATTGGTCCAGATCGTCCAGATTGAACTTTTCGAAATCTTCCGGTCTGGTCATCTGTGCCTTTTCTTCTTCAGAGAGCCCCCGGTCGTCAGAAACAGGGTCACGTTTTATAAATTCATTACCACTCTGAGTCGCTTTAGTTTTCAGAAAATAGTCTGCCTGATTCTGCTGATCCTGGTGCAAAGTCGGATCGTTTTCCAACATAATCCCTCCTTGAATTCTCACTTTTATTACTAATAGTTTATCATAGAAAAATAAATAACGCTTTCAAGATGCATTATATGATACAATATAGCTAGTATTTTTATAACGACAGCAAACAGTAGCAGGAGGAACGAATCATGGTGTGGATATTACTGGCTTTAATCATTGCACTAGTTATTTACTTATATACTCAGAACTATCTGATCGAAACAACACAGTACTCAGTGACAGTACCTAAACTTGATGAACAGATGAAGGGAAAGAGAATCGTTCATTTAACCGATCTGCATCTGACCCCACGTTCAAATAAAAGCTATATCGAAACAATTATTCAGAAAACTGAGGAAGCAGAACCGGATTTTATCGTCCTTACCGGGGACCTTGTACAGGCAGGATTGTCCAGTCTGGCTGATACTCCCCTTAGACGCTTTGCCGAATTGTGTACGAATATTGCCCCTACATATGCAGTTACTGGAAATCATGATATTGCAAGTGGGTCATTTTCTGAATTTACATCGATTTTGTCAGCAGCAGGTGTTCATCTTCTTCTGGACGAAGCGGAAGTGGTGACCGTCGATGAGGAAGAGAAATTGGTCATCATGGGACTGGCTGAACGTGAGGATCAGATCAATCTGCCCAAACCGATGCTTAAATCCATCGAACTGACGCCTGAAATGGAGCGACTTCCTAAAGTACTTCTGGCACACAGACCGGAGCATTTCGAGCAGTATATGTACGACCAGACTAAAGCACCCGCTCTAGTACTGAGTGGACATACCCATTCAGGGCAAGCCCGAATTCCTTACTTAGGTGGGGTTTATGCACCCGGACAAGGATTTTTCCCGAAATACGACTATGGCATTTTCAGCTCAGAAGAACACAGATCCAGACGACTGATTATTTCAAGAGGTCTAGGGAATTCATCGTTTCCATTTAGAATCAACAATCGTCCGGAAATCGTTGTGGTTACACTTCAATAGAAGGTATGTCTGACCCACTCGTGGTATACTGGAGGGGAACAGAGCACTTAATTAGAAGGAGTTCGATGATACATGGATAAGTTAAGATTAGGAACGATAGGAACGAGCGGAATCACTGAACAGTTTATCGAGGCAGCAGTGAAAAGTGAGAAATACACGTTAGAAGCAGTCTATTCTCGTACTCAGGACAAAGCTGATGATTTCAGAAAAGCCCATAAAGCAAAAAAAGCCTACTCTGATTTCGAAGCATTCTTAAGTGATCCTGATGTTGATGTGATTTATATTGCATCACCAAACAGTCTGCACTTCGGCCAGGCAAAAGCTGTGCTTATGCATAACAAGCATGCCATTGTTGAGAAGCCAGTCGTTACGTCTGTAGAGCAGTGGGAAGAGTTGACAGCTTTGTCCAGACAGCAGAAAAAGCTGGTGGTTGAAGCAGCCAGACATATATTTGAACCGAATTTTCTTAAAGTGACAGAGCTGATCAAAAATAAAGCCGATATATACGGTGCTTCATTGACCTACAGCAAATATTCATCCCGCTATGATCAGGTACTCAACGGGGAAGAACCGGCAATTTTTTCACCTAAGTTTGCTGGTGGAGCAGCCAATGATCTGGGAATCTATGTCATCTATGCGGCACTCAAATGGTTCGGTCAGCCTAAATCCGTCGAAGCGTTTTCCCAACCGATCAGAACAGGTGTTGACGGAAAAGGAACAGCTATTTTGAGATATGATGGATTTGATGTGACCTTGAATTACGGAAAAATCAATACATCAATGCAGCAGTCTGAAGTCTATACTGCGGATGACACGTTAGTTCTGGATGCTATCACCGGCCTTGCTTCAGCTGAAGTGGTCGATGCACGAACTAGGGAAACAAGCTCGATCCAGCTTGACGAGCCGTCTGAAAATCCTTTGATGTGGGAAGCACTGGCTTTTGCAGAAGTGATGTCCGACTATGACAGTGAAAGCAGCAGAAACCGAGTTAACGACTGGTGGACGCTGACCAGACAGGTGCATGCTGTTCTGGATGAAATAAGAAACTAAGAGAGTCTAATCATTATAGCTAAAGCAACTCTGATATGACAGAACCGGGTCAGCTGGGATCACGATTTAATTAAACAGAACAGTGATGAAGACACCTTGAGGCAGGAGAACTTGCCTCTGGGTGTCTTTTCTGACTAGACGTACTTTTATGATGTGGGTAAAGTCTAGTATGGAAAAATAATACTCGAAATATGAAGAATGTAGTTCAACATTAAACCAGCTGGTGAACTTAACTATCCGAGTATTAAAGTTAAGTTAATTAGTCAAGAAACGACATGAACTGCACTAGTAATACAGAGAGTAAAGTTCGAGGAAGTCATGAGCTTCTGAACTACATTATCAGTTGTCAGTAATGCAGTTCAGAAGCGAAAGACTCAGTAAACTAATCCCCTTTCAAAAAGATATATTAGAAGTCACACTCACTCACTCACTCAATCATCCTTTAATTAGGCAGTCAATAAAGGAATATCCCTCTTTCAAGAGGGGGAAAGTGGACAAGATTTTTTCAGAGGTGTATGATTGAAGTAAGGAAATATGAAAAATAGATAGAAAAAATTAATAAGAATATTAGGAGGAAACGGAATGGCAAAAAAAGAAATTATGCTGGTATGTGCTGCTGGAATGAGTACAAGCATGCTGGTATCTAAAATGCAGAAATCCGCGGAAGACAGAGGTCTGGAAGTGGAGATTTTTGCTGTGTCTGCAAATGAAGCTGATTCCAAGATGGAAACTCAAGCTATTGACGTCATGATGCTTGGGCCCCAAGTCCGTTACATGAAAGGTAAATTTGAGGAAAAGGCTAATGAACAGGGCATTGCCATAGATGTCATCAACATGCAGGATTACGGTATGATGAATGGAGAAAAAGTTCTTGACCGCGCGCTGGAACTGATGGATTAACGATCCAGAATGACCTGGGAGGGAGCAGTCATGAGTGAAGAAAACAGAGAGTTAATGGAAGTGATCATGGCACTAATCATGCATGGGGGAGATGCCAGAAGCAGTTCGATGGAAGCAATCCATGCCGCTAAGAACAGTCAGTTTGATCTAGCACAGGAGAAGCTGAAAGGAGCAGATTCATCCATTACTGAAGCCCATCGAGTTCAGACTGATCTGCTGACACAGGAAGCAGCGGGAAATTCTGTAGAATTGAACCTGCTGATGGTACACGCACAGGATACATTAATGAATGCTATGACTTACCGAGACCTCGCTGAAGAAATGATCGACATGTACCGAAGAATTGAGGAATAAACGTAAATGACAGCACATCTAGTGTGTCAAAGGTCATTTTCGATGAAAGTATTTAGAAGCTGCTGCTTGAGAATAGCTGATATGAAGCCTGTTCTTAAGCACCAGCTTCTTTATTTAATTTTTTTGCTAAAATAGTCATATTGGTGTTGTAAATGGAAACGTTTCAGTGTATAGTTGTTAGCGATGAGAGAGTTTTAATAAAACAAGAGAGGAGGACGTGCAAGATGAAAACATCAGTAAACCTAAACGATAAAATAAAAACTACTTTTTGCACACAGCTGGATCCTGTGACGGGTCGGCTGACGCCTCCTTATTTCATAATAGAATGAATCCCTTGTTTTTTTTCGTGTAATCAACCAGAAAACTATTCGGACAGTCTATTCTCTTAAGGGGATGGACTGTCTATTTTTTTGGAAAGAAAGGAAAGAAAAGATGTTCGACGTACTGGTAAAACTGAAATTTTATTTTAAAGAAAACAAATGGCAATACCTCGGCTCCTTTATCGCTCTGGCCATCTCCAATATATTTGCTGTCATTATTCCATTTATCATTGGACGATTTATTGATGCGATCGTCACCGGCGAGATGAATGCCGCTGTGCTCAGAACGTATAGCCTTCAGTTCGCAGGCGTGGTCATAATCACCTATGGTCTTGATTTTCTATGGGGCTATGGGTTGTTCGCCGGTGCTTATAAATTACAGAAGGAGATGCGCAGTAAACTGATGCGCCATTTCTTAAGAATGCGAGCACCGTATTTTGAAAAATTCCGTACAGGAGACCTAATGGCTCGTGGGACACAGGATATACGAGCGTTGGCAGATACGGCAGGTTACGGTATGCTCGTTCTGATGAGTGCGACCGGCTTTACAGCTACATTGGTGATCATGATGGGCCTGACCGTACACTGGGGGCTGACTTTTGCAGCAGTTATTCCGATGCTTCCGATGGCTTATGTCATAAAGGTCAAAGGAGCTCAAGTTGATGAAGCCTATGAAATTGCACAGAAATCATTCTCTTCTGTCAACGATGACGTACTCGAGATGATCGACGGCATGCGCGTAATTCGTGCCTATATCAAAGAAGCCGATTTTATAGACAAGTTCAAGGAACAGACAAGCGGACTGCTCAAGAAGAACAACAAAGTATCCGAAATTGCAGCTATATTTGCACCGACTGTCAAGGCTTTTGAAGGACTTAGCATCATGATCGCCTTGAGTTATGGGGCAATTCTCGTAGCGCAGGGGACGCTCAGTTTAGGAGATATCGTCGCATTCCAGATGTATCTTGGGATGATGATCTGGCCGATTATTTCGGTATCCGAACTGGTACTCATTCTGCGTCAGGGAACTGCGTCCATGAGACGTGTCGATGAAATCAGATATGCAACAGATGAACTGAATTTCAAAGGAACGATCGAAGCGGAACAAGTCGATGATTTTGAATTTGACGAGTTCACCTTCAGATACAGTTCAAGCGAAACAATCAATCTGGATAAGATCAGATTGGACTTAAAGAAAGGCAAGACACTAGGAATCGTCGGAAAGACTGGATCAGGAAAAACGACTCTCATCAGACAACTGCTCAATCAGTTTCCGCTTGGTTCGGGAACGTTCAATATGGGCAGTTCGGCATACTCAGAATATAACGATCCATCATTAAGACGACTGATCGGATATGTGCCACAGGATCACGTCCTGTTCAGCCGATCCGTAAGAGACAACATTGCCTTCGGTAAAAAAGAGGCCACTGACGAGGATATCTTGGTAAGTATCCGCATGGCTTCCTTTGAAGAAGACCTGAAAAATATGAATAGGGGACTGGACACCATGATCGGTGAGAAAGGCGTCTCGATCTCTGGAGGTCAGAAACAGAGAATCTCCATTGCACGTGCGCTGATCAAAGATCCGGACATTCTTATTCTGGACGATTCCTTATCTGCTGTGGATGCCAAGACAGAACAGACCATCATTCATAATATTCAGCAGGTCAGAGCAGGGAAGACGACAATCATTTCTACTCACCGCTTGTCCGCAGTTAAAGAGGCTGACGAAATCATCGTTCTGGACAACGGAACGATTGTGGAACGTGGCACTCATGATGAGCTGATCGACAAGCGCGGCTGGTACTATGATCAATTTACAAAACAGGAAATAAAAGAAATCACAGAAAATGAACCTCTGTCATCACCAGATCCATACGAGAGGAGGGATGACTATTGAAGACAGTTAAACGGTTAGTTTCTTATATGAAATATTACAAACTTTACTTTACCATCGGAATCGGACTGGTCGTCTTATCCATGGTCACCGACTTGGGTGCACCAATCATTGCTCAGCGCATTATTGACCAGGTCATCACCCCTGCAGCTGCAGGGAATGAAGAATTTACAGATGTGCTGATCCGACTGATTGCCATTTATTTCGGCTTGATGGTTTCGACCGTCATCACCCGATACATTTCGGCTATTTATCGTATGCGTGCGGCAAACGGGATCATCAAAATTTTGAGAGACCAGTTGTACACGCATGTACAGGAACTGCCAATCAATTATTTCGATAATCTACCGGCAGGAAAAATCGTTGCACATATAACAAACGACACAGAAAGTCTGCGCCAGCAGTTTTACGTCGCAACAGTCGGCCAGATCCTGATCAACGTATTCTACGTCATTGGAGCATTTGCAGCGATTGCCTTCTTCCACACGGGACTGGCACTGACGCTTCTGGTTCTAATTCCTATAATGTTTTTATGGAACAAATATTATACAAAATACGCCAGAGTTTTCCACCGTAAAGAACGTGACCTGAACTCGGACATCAACGGGAAACTGAATGAATCAATTCAAGGCATGCAGATTATCCAGGCTTTCGAGCAGGAAGAACGCATCCAGGACGAATTCGAAGACATCAATGGTAAGTGGTACGAGGTCATGCGAAAGTATGTCATTCTCGACTCAGCCTTCCAGTGGACATTTGCCGACTTCCTTCGTCGACTGTCACTATTGCTGCTTATGGTCTATTTCAGTACTCAGTACATCAATGGGGCACTAGGGATTTCTGTGGGGATGTTGTATCTCTTTGGAGATCTTGTCAGCCGTCTGTATGAGCCGATCAAAGGAATCATCCAGCAGATGGCCTTCGTTCAGCAGGCGATTGCGGCTGGAGACCGGGTATTTGAAATGATGGACATGAAACCAGAAGACAATCCGGAAGCATCGATGGAAGTGACAGAAGGTCGCGTTGCGTTCAATCACGTGACATTCGGTTACACGGAAGAAAAAGATGTTCTGAAAGACATTCACTTTACAGCTGAACCGGGCCAGACCGTCGCACTAGTCGGTCATACAGGTTCAGGAAAAAGTTCGATCATGAACTTGCTCTTCAGATTCTATGATCCGCAGATCGGGGAAATTATGATCGATGGCCAGAACACAAAAGAGTTTTCCAGACAATCTGTCCGAGAAGATATGGGCATTGTCCTGCAGGATCCGTTCCTCTTTACTGGGACGATCTACTCCAACATCACGATGGACAATCCGAGTATCTCTAAAGAAACCGCGATTCAGGCGCTTCTAGATGTTGGTGGACAGGATCTGCTGGATAAATTTGAAAAAGGGATTGACGAACCCGTTGTCGAAAAGGGGAGTACACTAAGCTCTGGTCAGCGTCAGCTGATTTCCTTTGCCCGCGCCCTTGCCTTCGATCCGAAAATCCTGATTCTCGATGAAGCAACGTCTTCCATCGATACGGAAACGGAAGAAATTATTCAGCACGCTATGAATGTACTGAAAAAAGGACGGACGACCTTCATCATTGCACACCGTCTATCAACGATTCAGCATGCGGATCAGATCCTGGTGCTCGATCAGGGAGTCATTAAAGAACGGGGCACACACGAGAGCTTGCTTAGCCTGAACGGCGCATACGCTGAAATGTACGAAATGCAGAAAAAAGGTCAGGCCCTTGCTTCTTAAGAAGTAAGAATAACAAAATGTCACACTTTAACATAGGATGACAAAGGAAATGATCGGAATACAAAAAAGAGTCATCATCTCGACTGAATCGGGAGGATGACTCTTTTTTATGATTATATGGATTAGTAAGGTGAGCGCGAACTGCCTGCCTGATCCTTGAACAGCCAATTGTGGAAGAAGGTTTCAAACAATGCAACTCCCAAGGCAAAGACAAAACCGGCAACAATGGCTTCTCCGTCAGTCATGGCAGTCAGATAGGCCACAGAAATGACGAAAGCAGCGCCGGCATTGACGATAGTAGCGACCACTTTCCCGCTGTTTTTTAAGATAACTAGATCACCTAAAATGTAAATAAGTGTGGAGATTTGAGACTCCCACGGCTAAAGCCGCAAGCCCGAACCTTTCGGTTTGACGGGTGGGATTCTTGAGTGCTTGTACGAACGCAGTCCATTTCTGTTTTGTTCAAGCCTCAAGGTGAGGGCATCTCATTGCCCCTCCTAAGACAGTGCATATAGCATCTTAGGCTGGTTAACTGTGACCGTCAACCACAGGTGCATAGCGAATATTCATTGCACCAACGATATCCCTGTGTTTTT
>NZ_FNFK01000023.1 GCF_900101165.1 Alkalibacterium thalassium
CCAAGCAATTAATTGAAACAGCCATACAGCAGGAAGAGAGAGTTCCGTCGTCTTTTGAATCCAATGGATTTATGGAAGATCAGGATGTCTCATTTTAATGGAAAACAGAAAGAAAGTCCGAAGAGAAAGGAGCATACGCTCCCAATGCTCTTCGGACTTTTTTTTAGTAACTATTGTAGAAGACAATCCGCTGGTCTAAACTGACAAACGTGCTGGAATAAACAGATTCTGTCGCTTAATTGACCCATTTTCTTAAAAAAAACTGCCGGAATAAAGTGACATTTACTGGCTGGATTATTTTGCTTTTCTACATTAATACGCCGCAAGAAGTTGATTTGAGAGCAGCAGGTCCCCTTATTATTTCAAATACTAACACTACTAGACATTCTTTTGAAATTAACAATGTTCGAATGCGGTCATGGCACACAGATCCGAATTTACCAGAACCCGATACATCTTCAATACTCTTTGCAACAGGAACATTTACCTTAGATTTATCTAGTTTTTCGAATGTAAATACGACACCATCCAATGACACTTTTCCTGGAGAGTTTCGTCGTTCTATGAGACGTTGGCAGTTCATATCAGACTTAGATGAGCCGGTTATTGATAGTCCGATATATGATACTGATAATACGATAACAGGTACTGGGCCAGTTAATAGTACGATAGAGATATTAGATAGTAATTCAAATATTCTTGAAACAACTCAAACGGATGCTTCTGGTAATTTTACTTTTAATTTAGCCAAACCTTTTGAATATAATACGACATTAGGGTTTAGGTCGCGTCGTGGCGAGTTAACTTCCTTGATTGTTGAGGAGGTTGTTCAAGGAAATCGACTAGAATTAGAGTCTGTAGCTGATATTATTTTCGAGACAACAGAAATCAGAGATGAACCGAATCGCTTGATATCTAAAGAGAGTAACCATCAAATTTCAGTTCTTGATACGAGAAGTACTGGGGATTGGCAGTTGACAGCTTTAGCATCAGGTCCTCTTGAAAATGAAGCTGGACATACTTTAGATAATTCACTATTCTTCTTGAATCCGTTAGATAACAGTCGCCAACTTATTGAAAATCAAGCTGTTCAAGTAGCGACTAAAAATCAAGCTACTGCTCAATCTGATAGTATTGATGTGATGAGTTGGGAAGTTGATGAAGGGTTTGTTGTGATAACCAATCCGATTTATGCAAGGTCAGAATCAACGTACACAACGACAATTGAATGGACACTTACAGATGCTCCATAATGGGATTTAGACACTCCTCACTCAATTGGCACTGTACAACCAACTTACAGCTAAATAAACTTAAACAGCCTTTCCCGATTTGCCAAGATGAGGTGCCCCCCAAAAGTTAGAGTGAAAATTCTAACTTTGTGTGGGATATTTTTATGTCAAAAAAGTATTCGTATGAATTTAAATTAAAAATTATACAAGAATATCTAAATGGAACATTGGGCTATAAGTTACTCAGTAAAAAATACAATATTTCAAGTAAAAGTCAACTTCAGAAATGGATCAACCAATACAAGAAATATGGAAAAGAAGAACTTAAAACAAAAAAATGTAATAAAAAGTATACTTTAAATTTCAAGTTAGATGTCTTAAGATTTAAACAAGACACCGGTGCTTCTTATAAAGATACAGCCAATGCTTTTGGCATAGGTGAGCCTTCTTTCTATAATTAATATATCTTTACTTATTTTTTATCAACAAAATAATTTTCTTTAAAAAATTATTTCAATCTTGAATAATCCATACTTCTAATTTTTTAGTGATCAATGCATACGGAACTAAAGATGACAATAAAGTCTGCTTTCAATATCAGCTTTACGAACCGATATGGAAACAGTCACTAATCATCCGATAGCTACTCGCACAAAATGTTTGTCCAAAAGACTCATACAGAAATGGGCATCATGATTCCGAAAAATGCAATTCTTGAAGCAGAAAGAAAAAATTGTAGGTGAAGTCTATAATCGATTGAAGAATCTGATCACTCGTGTCAAAAAATGTACATGTGACTTACGGATTACAAAACATGTGTTATATCTATAGATAAAGAGTCAGCGTAATTTACGTTGGCTCTTTTTGTTACTAGACAAGTTAAAAAGAAATCACTGAGTTAGATAGGGTAAACGTAACACTCCTACTGCGATTAAAAACCGCAGTGACAACTGATACGGGGAACCGTATTATAAGTAAGGATTTTTTAAATAAGAAGTCATTTTTTGAATTGTTGTGCTTCTACTATTATTCTATATAAGGAAAAAAAGCCTTCAACTATCAGACAAAGGATTAAAGAAAACTTCGTCAGATAGTTGAAGTCTTATCATTTAATTTCAAGAATAATTCTAGTTCTACTCTTCTACAAACGACCTAGTAGACAAAATATTCAAGCTGTTTTCTTCATCCCAAAATACTCTAGGTCCTCGCATTTCCAGTTCATAAACACCATCTTCAGTTGTCACAGAGAATATATCAGTTTCTTCGTCAAATTCAACTGTGTAGTCTTGATATTCAGTATAGTCCTCATTTTCATCCGGTTGCTCAAATGGCAGGTCGTAATTATCTGTGTATTCATTTATCCCGTAATATATTATCTCAGAGGGATAAAAGCTAAGTAAAAGTCCACCATTATCAAAGGTTAATTGAACAGGCTCTTCTTCAATTGAAGCCTTGAACTTGTCATCAAAAGTAGTCTCCTCTTCTGAATCACAAGCAGTCATTACTAAGACAGAGAGACAAGCTATACCAAAAACTCTTTTTTTCATGTTATCATCCCCACACTTTTCTATTAATACTTAATTGCCAATGCTTAGTCGTTCTATTCAATTAATTGACAAATTAATACAGATTCAATTAAAATATTTGCATATATTAAATATAATTATATTGAAATAGTATATAAAAAGCAAATAGGTACGCGGTTAAAGTAGAGAGCAGATCATATAGTGCTACTAACATTATCAATTACGAAGGGGCTTGTATATGGCTTTCTTAAAAGATCAAATAAGTCAGGCATTTGAATTGTTTGATAAAGGATACTTAGTTGAAGCAGAGGAATTATATCATGACTGTTTAAGCCAGATATCTGAAGTGAGTTCTGACCAATATATGAATATATTACATGGGTTAGGGTATGTAAAGGTAGCTCTAAGTAAGTTTGATGAAGCAAGAAGCCATTATAAGGACCTAATCAAAATAGCCGTATCTAAAGGTGACAGTATGAATCATAGTATAGCGGTTCATCAGTTGGGAATGGTTGAACGGTCAGCGGCAAATTATGATGAAGCATTAGAGGTGTTCCAGCTAGAGGCTGAGCTACTAAAGAAGTATAACAATGAATCTCCACTAAATTGGTCCGCTAACTTTTATGAGAGGGGCTTTGTAAATTTGAAAATTGGCAATATTAATAGGGCAGAGCAGCTTATGTGTGAATCATTGCAGCACGCAAAAGAATCTGAGGATGATATATGTATTGGCTGTTCTTACCGTGGATATGGAGAAGTTTTCCAAAATAAAAATGATGCAGTTTTAGCAGAAAAGTATTTCAAAAATGCGATAGCAGCCTTTAAAAGAGCTGAAGATTATATTGCAATAGAAGAAGTAAATGAGCTTTTAACCGGGCTCGGTCATAGTGAATGACTAAATATATTGCATACGTGAAACTAATGCAATAGTGCAGAATAATTAGTGTCTCCAATAGGCAAGTCTTTATTAATAGACTTAAAAGTTACCGGGGCTTTAATAACTGGTGTATTGGGATAAGGGTTTCTACAGCTCGATTTTAATGGAGGACGTTATGAAGATCATACTATACTTACTATTACTAATTGTGTTAACTGCGTGTACGACTAATGACGACACAAACAATGCAAGGGAAGATGGTTCAGGTTTGAGTAATGATGCTCCTAGAGTAATCAATAGGATAGATTATGCGGACTTTCTTGACGCTCATAATGAAGCAGAATTTACCAATTCGGATGACATAGTAAATCCGGAGAATATAGCTTTCGAGGTCATAGTCGAAGGCGATACGGAAACTGGCATATCGGACAATCAGTTAGATCTGTATGTAGAGGTTGAAGAAGGAGAAGAGTTAGTCTTGGGGAGCACGCATTATGTTATTGAGTACTACAATGATGAAGAGTGGGAAGCAATCGATAATGTGCCTTACGGACAAGAGGATGCTGAAGTTAGAGTCGCGTCAGATCAGCCGCTCACGCACACTTACACTAACATTGATGAATATGATACTGACTTCAATAACGGTATCTATCGGATCATTAATTCTGGCTATGCTTTTCCTTTTTATGTGTATGTCATAGAATGAAGGGGTGCACAAAAGCATAATCAGTCATAGTAATTCTATTACAATCTGAGTGTTTTCACATAAAGAAACGGCATGTTCATCATTCGTGATGAAAACATGCCGTTTCTTAGTATTATTTAGCGCGTTTCACTTCAATACGGTAACCATCAGGATCCGTTACGAAGAAGTAGCTTGGTGTACCGCCTGACAGGCCTTTTAGCTCACCTGTTTTGTAAGCAGATGCTTTACATATGTCGTGCATTTTTTCCAGATCATCGACTCTCACACCTAGGTGACTGAAGCCGTCTCCGACTGTGTAAGGATCGGCATCGTAATTGTAAGTCAGCTCAATCTGTACGGAAGAACCGGGAGAGTTCAGATAAATTAAATCGAATTTGTTTTCTGGAAATTCTCTTCGGCTGGCTATTTCAAAATCAAATAGATTTGTATAGAAGTCCAGCGTCGCATCAATGTCTCTGACGCGCAGGCAAATTTCAACGAGTTCTTGGTTCATAGTATCATCCTCCAATAATGTCTTATCTTTATTCTATCATGAATAAGGCCACTACGCATTTTTGAACTAACTGATTGGATGCAGCAACTCGCTCATCCAGGACAAGTCAGCCTAGGGAGCCATTATATGCTAAAAAAAAATCAGTGATGAGTACTGAAGGAACATTTCCTCAGATCATCACTGATTTTTTATTGAATAATTAAAGACTTAACTATTCAACCAGGCGCCTATGAAGAAGGTGATGATGATTGGAACGGGTATGACGGCTGAGTTGATAATCGATGTCATAAAGGTGGTCTGTTTGTCCTGTTCCTTCATGAAGATACGAATGTTCTTCAGGACGTATGGGAAGGTCAACAAGGACAATGCCACTAACCTTGGGAAGGTCCCAAAAATGACGGATAGAATGATCGAAATATAAGCAGCGTAGTAAAAGTATCTGTAGACCGTCAGCGCTTTGTCTACGCCGATATGATAGGGAAGGGTGAACCGGTTATCTTCAATATCTTCTTCCAGATCGCAGATGTTATTAGCCAGTAAGATGGCCATGACTGTAATCGATGTAGGGACGGATGCGACGATGAACTGACCGATAGTGACCAGATCGAATTGAACGACATCAAAGGCGTTGACGTAAACCATGGCTGTAAAGATACAAAAGCCCATCGACAAGCCGACGAAGAATTCCCCCGTTGGTGTACTGGAAATGGGAACAGGCCCGAAGGTATAGAGCGCACCGATCAGCATTCCCCCGAAGCCGATAAAGAACAGGATAGGCGAGGTCTGAAGCGCTAAGAACAAGCCAATGACTAAGGCTACTGCTCCAGAAATAATATAGGCGATCCGAACGTTATTAAGCGGGATATTCTCTTTACCTACGACCATTTCCTGAGTAATTTCCGAGTTCTTGTTATCTGCAATATAGTAATCTAAGTAGCTGTCACGGATATTGACGGCTATGTGGAAAAGGACGACCGTAAGTATGCCTAGAAGTGAAAAGAGCGGACGGAAGCTGTCGTAATTATACCAGGCATAGAGGATACCGATAAGGGAAGGAAAGATACTGGTTGTAGTAGTTTCCAATTGGGCAAGTAATATATATTGTTTGACTGTCATAATACTCTCCTTTTCTAATCTTCTCTTGTCAGTAGGGTCTTGGTCAATGAATACAGGACATCTTTTCCAGAATGATCTGGAAGGCTGTCGATGGATGCCAGAGCTTTATCAATGTAATGCTTTGCAGTAAGGTGGGCCCGTTCGATGCAGTCGTGATCGTGCAGCAAAGTGACCAGTGAGTCCAGTTCCTTATCAGACAAGTCCTCACCTTTTTCTAAAAGAGGAAGAAAGGCTTCTTTGCTGCTCTCCAGACCTAAAATGAGCGGGAGGGTGTAGATGCCCTGTTTGACATCGTTTAGAACGGGTTTTGAGAGCTTTTCTGGAGTCTGTGTGTAATCCAGAATATCATCCAGCATCTGAAAAGCGATGCCGATATCCTGACCAATCGACCGGCTGAGCTCTATAATCTCGGGATCAGATTGGCCAAGATAGGCTCCTTCATAACAGCTCAGTTCAAATAGCTGAGCTGTCTTGCCTTTAATGCTTTCTAGATAGTCAGTATAGGTGATGTCTGTATTGTAGACATGGGACATCTGATTTAGCTCACCCATCAGGACCCGCTTCATCGACTGGGTATTCAGCTGAATAAGATCGATGGAGTCCGTTGCCTCTGCCAGCAGTTCGAAATACACCGAAATCAGCAAATCCCCTGTATAAACAGCCACGTCTTGGCCATGCTTGGACTGGACCGTCTCACTTCCGCGGCGCGTGTCTGACTCGTCTATGATGTCGTCATGAATGAGTGTGGCTAAATGCAGAACTTCTGTCGAGGCAGCGGCCGCTATGATTTTTTTATGTGTATCTTTTGAAACAGAACCTAATTGTGAAAAAAGCAGAAGGTAAGCGGGTCTAAGTAATTTTCCCTGACTCTTTATCAGAGCCGTGACCGTTTTTTCGATTTCCTTATTTTCAATGGTGATTTTTTCTATAATAAGTTCAAGACACTCCAATAAAGAGGCTTGAATAGTAGGATAAGTGTCCCACAATGGATGAGTTTTAATCATACCGCTCTCCTTCGTTAACCAATGAGGCGTTGGTTCATTTTAATGCTAACAAGTGTTACTTATTAAGTATATACGAAATTCCAGGAAATCGTGCATAAAAACATCCGGCAACTTATTGAAAATTGTGTGAAGATAGACGGTGTTCATTCCTCATAATCAGTTTTCAGAAAAATTACGAACATTTAAGCTGTTTGATGTTCTCATACGAGAATGCTTACAAGATATTCTTGAAAGAACAATCCATCCAGCAAGATGAATACGGCGTAGCAATCACCGCAGAAGACCAGCCGGATTTATTTAAGATTGGAGAGGTTTACCAGACTGGAAACGGGTATTTCTGGGTGGCTTTAACCCAGGATAAAGTTGTCGGCACAATTAGTCTGCTGGATATAGGAAGGAGCAATGTTGTCTTACGCAAAATGTTTGTTTCTAAAGAGTTCCGAGGAGCGACATTCAATACGGCTAAGCTGCTTCTGGATGCAGCCAAGCAGTGGGCGAGTGAACAGGAAGTAGAAGCCATTTATCTGGGAACAACTCCGTTATTTTTAGCGGCACACCGTTTTTATGCTAAACACGGCTTTGAGCGGATAGATCAGACTGATCTGCCTGAAGGCTTTCCCGTTCTGGCAGTCGACAAGCTCTTTTTCAAGTACGATATTTAAATCAGAATATAAAGTAAATGGATAAGCAAAAAGGGTATGACACTGATGTCGTACCCTTTTTTTACTGCATTTAAATTAGTATTCCCAGGACTTCAGTTCATCGATCGTAATGTCTTCTTCGACATAATTATCGACCATGAAGCCACTTAAGTTTGAGAATTCTTTATAGAATAAGTCATAAGCAGTCATGTCGGTATTGAAGTTATCTTCGTTCAGTTTCATGATCAGCTCTTCTGTTTCAGCCTGAGTGTCACTGTCTAGTTCCCAGCTGTCCGGTCGCAGGCGTCCTTCGTCATCGTATTCAGGCTTGTCTCCGTAGATCATCTCACGGTAAATTCTGTCCTGATGCATGATTGGTGTTTCGTGTGTGCCTTTTTCAGACATCACTTTATACAAACCGATACAATAGACGATGAAGAATGGAATAACTGAACTGGCTTTAGTCGTTACCGCTGTTGCAACAACGATTTGAGCCTTCCCATTGATATCTGCCAGGAGCTTGTTGATGTTGTCTGCTTTGACGTCACAGTCTGCTTTTGCCTGTCCGAGAGTACCTCCGCCGTAATAAGGGCGATTCAGTTCTGTACCTAAATATGAATAATTGGTCGTCAGTACACCATCGGACAAGACATCAGCTTCTTTGAGCGCCTTCATCCAGATTTCCCAGTCTTCGCCACCCATAACTTTAACGGTATCTGCGATTTCCTGTTCAGTTGCAGGCTCCAGAGTATCTGTGAAGAATTCTTCTTTCTGCATGTTGATGTTCGGTCCGACTACTTTATCTCCAATCGCTTTGATTGAAGAGGTGTAAGTTTCACCAGTATCCGGATCAGTGCGGCGTCCGCTTGCAAGACTGTAGACCACAAGATCGACTTTTCCGCCGAATTCGTTTTTGATGTAGTTGATGACTTCCTGCTTAGCAGTGTGGCTGAAAGCGTCAGTTACGAAGTTCTTGGCTACCAGTCCTTCTTTTTCGGCTGCTTCGCGGAAAGCGATATTGTTGTACCAGCCGGCAGTTCCCAAATTACGTTCGCTCTTAGGGCCTTTTTCAAATGAGACACCGATCGTATCTGCTCCTGCTCCAAATGCCAGACTGATTCGGGTAGCCAGTCCGTAGCTTGAAGAAGCACCGATAATCAGGACCTTTTTAGGTGCATCGTAGTGCCCTTTACTCTTCACGTAGTCGATCTGGTTCAAAACTTCCTGCTTGCACCCTAGTGGATTGACCCCCAAGGCCACATTCCCCCGGATATTCTGCTTGAATTTCATTGTTCTTACCCCCAAAGCTTATTATAGAAATATAATAGCAGAAAAAGGAGGCTGAGAGAAACGCACATTAATGAACCTGCAGATTATGATTGAAAGGTTATGCTTATATAGTGACAGGAAGGTAGGAGGTGGCTTAAAAATAAGTAGCTGGATATATTTTTTTTAACAGGCTTTGTCAGTACCTAGAATCATAGTGCTGATATTTCGCGCATTAGTATACTTGTTTACAACTCAAGAATTGTAAACAATTTACACCTAACCGTTTTGATGATTGACAGATTCAAGCACAAAACTCCTGTATAAGTTAAATACCAAACTTTAATTTAGTTAATTCATTAATGAAACGACTGTGAAATAATTGGGAGTCCATATAGAAGTTTTCACCAAACGACTGCAAAATAGGAAACTGACTTTAGTTGCCGGTTAAATTTTGTGGTAGTGAATTGATAGAGTGTGAAATACCCTATGTGGGTATAAAAAATTAGTATACTCAATATAAATAGACTACAAGGCTGATAGACTTTTACTCTTTATAAAAAAAAGCACATAAAATTTCGATTATTCTGCTTATTATTAGAAGTTATGCTGGGAAAAGACATATATATGTATAGATAAATAATATCTTCTTGTTTTTATGGTAGAAGCTTGACTACGGTAAAAAATTCACAAACTAGAGATTAATAGATTTTTTTAAAAGACACAAACGCCTTTATAAAGGGATTATAGTGAGATCGAGTTGAGTAAACAATGACAAATACGAATAAGCAACTTGACAACAATACCGTATAGGGTATATTATGTGTTTGTAACATTGACTCGTATAGATCAAACAACAGATTACAATCTGCTTGATCTATATAATAGATACCCAATTGGGAAAAATAAGTGAGGGATGCTTAATGAGCGAACAGAAAAAAACCAATATTATCTTATTTAGTGGAGACTATGATAAGGCTATGGCAGCTTATATTATTGCAAACGGAGCAGCTGCGTATGATCATGAAGTGACGATTTTCCATACGTTTTGGGGGTTGAATGCCTTACGTAAAGACGAACCAATTCAGGTTAAAAAGAACCTGCTTGAAAAAGCATTTGGAAAAATCATGCCTAGAGGTCCAGAAAAAATGGGACTATCTAACATGAATTTTATGGGAATTGGACCAAAACTGATAAAAAAAGTTATGAAAAAACACAATGCAATGCCACTGTCCGATTTAATTGAAATGGCTGAGGAACAGGAAATAAATTTGATTGCATGTACGATGACAATGGATTTGCTTGGTCTGGATAAAATCGAATTAAGAGAGTCAACTGAATATGCTGGTGTTGCAGCATACTTGGCTGAAGCTGAAGACGGCGCAGTCAATATGTTTATTTAAGCCAACGTAACTAAAAAAATAAATTTCAACCTAAAGGAGATGGAAAGAGTGAAAGAAATAGCACATGACTTATTAGTTGATGCGAAAGGTTTAGCTTGTCCGATGCCGATAGTCCGAACGAAAAAGGCATTGAAAGATATAAAACCTGGACTAATAGTACAAGTTCAAGCGACTGATAAGGGATCAACAGCAGACTTGAAAGCATGGGCAGAAAAGACCGGACATGACTACCTTGGAACGGTCGACAGTGAAGGTGTGCTGAAGCATTACCTCCGATCGTCAGGTGAAGGGAAAAACACGTCACCTTATCCGAATTTGACCTCCAATGATGAACTGAACAAGCTACTTCAAACTGAAAAACAGTTGACGGTCCTTGATGTCCGAGAACCGGAAGAATACGAAGAGTTTCATATTCCGGGAGCTATCTCTATTCCACTGGGGGATTTAAAAGACAGAATGAGTGAACTGTCTGACGATAAACCTATTTATGTTGTGTGCCGGACTGGTAATAGAAGTGACATGGCTGCAAGTCTTTTAGCCGAAAATGGGTACAGAGACGTTGTAAACGTCAAGCCGGGCATGAGTGAATGGAATAATGAGAAAGTAAACGTGACTCTATCTGCTTTAACAGCAAAAGAACTGGCACAGAAAGTGATTTCGAAAGAAGATCTTTTTATATTGGATGTAAGAAACGAAAATGCTTTTGAAGACTGGAAAGTTGATGGAGTTAACTTTGAGTATTTAAATATCCCATATTTCGACTTACTGGATGGAGTTGAAGATGTTCTGACTCAGCTTCCTTCAGATAAGGAAATACTGGTGGTTTGTGCAAAAGAGGGTTCATCGGTGATGGTTGCTGAGATACTCGTTGAAGAAGGTGTATCTGCCTCTTATCTTTCAGGTGGAATGAAAGCATGGAGTGAATACTTGGAACCAGTAAAAATAGGCGACTTGAAAGAGGGAGGCGAATTGTACCAATTTGTTCGACTTGGTAAAGGATGCTTGTCTTATATGGTCTTGTCTGGAACTGAAGCAGTAGTGATAGACTCAGCTCGAATGATAGATCCCTACTTGAAACTCGCAGAGGATAATGGGGCAACCATTACAAATGTGCTAGATACACATCTTCATGCTGACCATATTTCAGGCGGACGCGAAATTGCTCGCAAAACAGGTGCCGCATACTGGCTGCCTCCTAAGGATATAGAAGAAGCTTCCTTTGAGTTCAATCCGCTCGAAGAAGGTACTTCTATAAAAGTCGGCGAGTCCAGAATTAATGTGAATGCCTTGTATACACCAGGTCACACAATTGGTTCAACATCGTTTATAATTGACGAGGCTTATTTACTGTCAGGTGATATCTTGTTTGTAGATTCAATCGGACGTCCAGACTTGGCTGGTAAGGCTGAGGACTGGGTCGGCGATTTGAGATCCTCACTTTATAATACCTATAAAAAATTGCCTAAAGAATTAACTGTTCTACCAGCACATTTCATGATCGTTGACGAATTGAATGATGACGGCAGTGTTGCTGAGAAACTTGGCGTTCTATTTGAAAATAATCATGGTTTGAATATTGAGAGTGAAGAAGAATTTCGTTCTACTGTAACAAAAAACCTTCCTCCACAGCCAAATGCTTATCAGAATATTAGGCAAACTAATATGGGGAAATTAGATCCAGATAAAGATGAGCAACGTGAAATGGAAATCGGACCAAACCGTTGTGCAGTTAGATAAGTTAAATATATATAATTTAAGTATAATTTTGAAGGAGACAATAATATGAACGTACACAAAGTTTTAGATGCAAAAGGATTAGCTTGCCCAATGCCAATTGTTAAAACAAGAAAAGAAATTAAATCGATGAACACAGGCGAAATTTTAGAAGTTCAGGCAACGGATAAAGGGTCTTTGAAAGATTTCCAAGCATGGGCAAAATCTTCCGGACATGAATTGTTAGATATCAATGAAACAAATGATGTCTTGACATTCCATATTAAAAAAGGGGAATAGCTGATTAAATTTGGAGAGACAAAAATAGTCTCTCCTTTCCTTAGTCAGTTGTATAGGAGGATTTTATGGATATCTCATATATAGTTACAATTTTTCTTATTGGATTTATCGGTTCGTTTGTATCCGGTATGGTAGGAGTGGGCGGGTCGATTATCAAGTACCCGATGCTTCTGTTTATCCCTCCTATGTTAGGGTTTAGTGCGCTAACAGCTCATGAAGTATCTGGTATCAGTGCCGTACAGGTCTTTTTCGCAACAATCGCAGGTGTGTGGGCATACAAAGGCACAGGGTATTTACACAGGAAGCTAGTTATCTATATGGGAAGTAGTATCTTGCTGGGAAGTTTCATCGGAGCTTTTGCTTCGGGATTTTTTGAGGAAACTGCTGTCAATTTGGTCTATGCAATACTGGCAACAATTGCAGTCGTCATGATTTTGATGCCTAAAAAGCAAATTCCTGATCAGCCTGCGCATTTAATTTCTTTCAACAAACCACTTGCTTCCGGCCTTTCTTTTGTCGTTGGAGTTGCTTCGGGGATTGTTGGTGCAGCTGGATCATTTCTGTTGATACCTATTATGCTCACCGTTTTGAAGCTACCGACACGAGTCACTATAGCAACCTCACTTGCCGTTACCTTTTTATCGTCTATTGGTTCTACAATAGGAAAAGTAGCAACCAATCAAGTGCTCTTTATGCCGGCAGCGGTTATGATTATTGCGAGCTTGATTGCTTCACCTATCGGAGCTAAAATTGGTCAGCGGACAAATACCCAGGTGCTGCAATGGATTTTAGCTATGCTCATTTTAGGCACTTCTATCCAGATCTGGTACAACCTTATATGGTAAGAGCAGGAATAGTTTAACGTAATTCCGAAAGAAGTCTCCCACTTCTAAGCGTATGGGTGCGAAGCACCAGTGAAAGTGGGAGATGAATTTCGGTCAAGCGATAGCTTGAAGTGGTTAATCTGTCCTTTTTGTTGTATACTTTGCGTATAGACGATAACCAAGTCTATGTAGGCGATAACCAAGCCTACTGAGTATTCCTTGGCGATAGCCAAGTAAAAGAAAACCTATGAGGCAGGGACTGCCTTTTGAGCCTACCCATATCCGATTCCTCTGTCTGCATGAAACCTGTGCAGACAAGAATGGAGTTCGTAGGAAGCCCCCACTTCAAAATCCGGAGGATTTAAGTGGTGGGTAGTTCACTCAAATAAGACTCCTGTTGATTCCGTCTAAAAAGATGGAATCTAGGGCTGCAAAAAAGTCCGTAAAAAAAATGGAATCCGCTGAAAGTCTACTTGAGATTTTCAGCGGATCTTATTTGTTTATACAAAATAAACATAGCTTTGATATAATGAAAACACGCATTGAGTAGATATATAAAGTATGCTTCTTGTGCATGCTCAACTTTTCAGGAACTGGAGAAGCTTACCGTTTTGAAATAGATTATTCGTACTAAATAACTAAACATTCTACTTTATCAGATAGGATGTTGGGGTGAAATCTAAAACTCAATAGCATATCAATTAATTCTAGAAAATATACCGGAGGCATGTGACATGAATCATTGTGGAACTCAGGAGATAGAATCAGAACGGTTACTATTGAGGAAATTTGAAGAAAATGATGCGGATTTGATGTATAAAAACTGGGCCAATGATACTGAAGTGACGCAATTTTTAACATGGCCTTCACATGAAAACAGTGACGAGACTCGTTCTCTTCTAAGAAACTGGATTTTAAGCTATGAGGCCCCGGATACGTACAGATGGTGCATAGTATTAAAGGAAACCGGAGAACCGATCGGAAGTATCAGTGTAGTATCGATAAGCCCAAGGGTAGAGTCCGTTGAGTTAGGTTACTGTATTGGAAAAGAATACTGGAATAAAGGACTCATGACTGAAACACTAAAGGAAATCGTCTTCTTTCTATTCAAAGATGCTGATGTAAATCGTATTGAAGCCCATGTAGATCCAAGAAATGTGGGCTCTGGGAAAGTACTCGAAAAATCTGGTCTTACATATATAGGGCTTAGAAGACAAGTAGCCATAAACAATACTGGCCTCTGCGATATCATGACATATGAAATTATACGACAAGATTATTCTTCATTTTAAAATCATCTGGATCTGCTGTTAAGATTACTTTTTTCGAGATTTTGTTCACTAATAGAGGAAGGATATGACCTTACCTTACTTCTTTACTCTCAATTGAGCATAAGATCTGATACTGAAGATGTTGAGTACAATGGTGACAAGTAGAAGAATGCCGGCTACCCAAGTCAGTACGGAGCTGGTATCAAGTAAGGCTCCCCAATCCTGAATCTGGACCAAGTGATTGTTGTACAGGAGACGTAACCATAAGGCGGCAGTACAAAAGGTAAAACTGCTCAGAACAAGTAGCGACTGATTGTAAGTTCGTCTGATTGGTCGGACAATTTGATAAGCTGGAATGGCCCAGGCTAACAGCCCGAAAAACAGACTGGCGACATTTAACCACTCATAGGTAAATTCTTGAGACATAAGGGATATCCTCCTCCTAGCTGATTTGCTTATAGTATAATCTAAGTAGATAGAAAAGAATACCTCTGTTATGACATTATTTCTAAAAATATAAGGACTGTCATGCAAAATAAAATCATAAGGTAAGGTTATAGAATAATATAAAAAGGAGCGAGTCAAATGCATGTTTATCCAGTCAAAGCATTTTCTGATAACTACATTTGGGTGATCGAAGAGGGACAGGAGGCAGTCGTTGTAGATCCTGGAGAATCTGAAGGCGTCATCAAACATCTGAAAGATAAGGAATTAGTCCTGCATGCGATTATTTTAACCCATGAGCATAATGACCATATAGGCGGGGTGAAAGCTGTTCTTAAAGAGTACCCTGGAACACTGGTATATGGGCCAGTAGAAACGAAGCAGCTGGCTGATCATATTGTCAAAGATGGAGACACATTTACATTGTTGAATCAGTCATTCAAGGTGATGAAAACGGCAGGACATACTTATGAGCACATCAGTTATCTGACAGAAGGAGCCCTGTTCTGTGGAGATGCTCTGTTTTCCGGAGGGTGCGGACGAGTCTTTACTGGAGATTATGAAGCACAATATGAGGCGCTGCAGAAATTTAACGAGCTCGATGACGATACTCTAGTGTATGCGGGTCATGAATACACTCAGACGAATCTGACGTTTGCTCAGTCTGTTCAGCCCGATAATCAGACGATTACGGATGCGCTTAAAAAAGTTGAGGAGATGAGAGAGCAGGATATACCGACTTTGCCGTCTACCATTGAAAAAGAGAAAGCTATTAACCTGTTTCTCAAGGCGGAGACACTTGAAGACTTTATTAGTCTACGAAACGCACGTGATGAGTTTTAACGGAATTAACTCCAAGATGGTGACGAAAGTGTGATTTTTTAACTGAAGAGGTAAAAAAGGGGCTAATATTTTTCGGACTTTTGATGCGGGGTCAAGGGAAGTATATTATAATTATGAAAATGTTGAATCCTTGCAGCTCGAGCCCGATTCCCCACAAATGAATAGTTGATTTGAAAAACTAGCCTATGACACCCCTCTTATTCAGGTAAGGTGTCGTAGGCTAGTTTGTTTATAATATCAGTATGGTCAGGATAAATCTTTAACAAATCGTCTTTAGTAAAGAGTGTGAATTCCGAAAAATCAAAGCCTGGGATGACTGCACAGCTGACCAGTGCGTAGCCTTGTTCGACAGTTGATCCGAAAATGGTTCCGGCCGGCACGGTATGATGCAGCTGCTGGTCAGTTTCCAGTCCCAGGGTCGTCTCAATATATGACCCTTCTGGAGTCAGAGAATGAACCGTGAGTGGATTGCCGTCGTGAAAGAACCATAGTTCATCAGAAGACAGCCGATGAAAATGAGACGGGTTGTTTTCCGTCAGTAGAAAATAGATGTTAGTATATAAGGCCAAGGATCTGTCCGGCTTATTGTACTGGGCGTCCGACATATCCGTCTGCCGGTAATATCCACCTTCAGGATGCGGCTTCAGATCGAGCTCCTTGATCCATTGCTGAGCGGTTTTCATTGGATGACCTTCTTTCAGTGTAGTATTCCTTTGCTTACAGTTTATCATAGTCGGCTTACTGAAGAAGCAGTGCCTATAAGTTCTTCTGATGTGTCCTGTCGATCAGTACAGTCAGGACGAACAGCATGAGTGTCAGTACAGAAAGAAAAGCTGGAAACAGATCGATGCCGATCGACTGGAACACCACACCTAGTAGAGGCGGAACAGCAATGATGCCGACGGAACCGGATGCGACCTGGAGCCCGATGATGCTGCTGGAGAGCTGATCACCGAAGCGACGAGGCGTTTCATGCATCATTGTCGGGAAAATCGCGGCACAGCCCAGACCGATTAGAGCCAGCCCGATGTATAGCAAGGCATCAGTTCCAAATGCGGTGGCACCGATACCTGCTATCAGCAGGACCATACTTAAATAGAGAATTTTCTCATTAGACAGCCAGAAGGTAACGAAGCCGGAAGCGACTCGTCCAAGCGTCAGACTGGTAAAGAAGATGGACAGGATGAAACTGGCTGTTGCGGGTGTCAGGTCTTTTACATTGATCAGATAGGTGCTCCCCCAAAGGAACACGACTCCTTCTATGGATACATAGATCAGAAAGGACAGTAGAGAATAGCCGATAGCCTTGTTCTTCATAAAGAGTGACGGTGTAAGGGACAGGCTATCATCCTGAGCCCGGACAGTGGATTCGCTCTGCCACATAGGAAGAGAGAAGAAAAGAACGAGAGCAATCAGGAGTTGTATCCCGGCAATGACAGCATAACCAAAACGCCAGGAGAACTGACTTCTGAGGGTGAAGCCCATGATCAGAGGACCGGCTGTTGCGCCTACACCCCAGAAAGCATGAAGCCAGTTCATGTGGTAAGCCTTAAGGTTTGCTGAAACATAGTTGTTCAAGGAGGTGTCGATTGCACCGGCCCCTAATCCCAGCGGAAGCGCAACAACGAGCAGGAAGTAAAAGTGCCGGGACAGTGCGAATCCGGCCAAGCCTAAAGAAGTCAGGAGCACACTAGTGAACACAAGCTTGCCCGTTCCGAGTTTTCTGGTCAGACGAGCGGTCTGCAGACTGGACAGCACCCCGCAGGCTGCTACGGTCATGGAGATGATACCTGCCGCACTCTGCTGAACAGGGAAGTCGGACTGCATTTCAGGCCAGGTGACGCCTAAGAGTGAATCCGGCAGACCAAGGCTGATATAAGTAAGGTAAATGATTAAGATAAAGATGATTTTCTTCACGCAAATGTCCTCCACACGGTTATATGATATGTAAAGTAACATGACGGTGTTTAAATCAAAGTGATGGATCCGTCATACCAGATAACTATAGGTAATTCGGCCATGTTTGTCAAAACTCATTAACTATAAAACAATATTTCTCGGAAGAACAAAAAAGTTTCATGAAAAATTCATATACTGGAATCGAATACACCATTACGTGGTACTATGCTCCTTATAGTAAGCGTTTCATTGACACTTAGTTTTATGCTGATAAGATAAAGATGAAGAAGGAGATAAGACTATGGCCATAGCAACGATCAGATTAAAAGAATACAAGAAAGTAGCAAGTCCGACAGAAATGGCAGTAATCGATTTCATTTTGAAACATCCGGATGAAGCGAGCAGACTGACAATCTACAAACTTGCAGAGAAGACTTTTTCTTCGCCTTCGACAATTATTCGACTATGCAAGAAAAACGGGTACACAGGATACAAAGATTTTTCGAAAGACCTGATCTATGAGCAGGCGATCCGATCAAATTATAAAGAAAAGAATATATCTGATCTTACACGGACAGATGAAGTGGATGAAATTGTCAAGAAGGTCACCCATAAGAATATTCTTTCTCTGGAAGAAACAGCGCAGTTAATTGATAACGATGTCATTAAGGCAACCGTGGAAGAGATTTTGACATGTGAAAAGCTGTCTATATTTGGTATCGGGGCATCACTAATTGTAGCTAAAGATGCTCAGCTGAAGTTCACGCGGATCAACAAAATGTCTTATGTCAGCGAAGACTGGCACACACAACTGTTGATGGCAAAGAACATGAGCGAAAAAGATGTGGCGCTTATCATTTCCTATTCAGGACAGACTGAGGAAATGATTACGTGTGCCAAGGTAGCTAAAGAGAATGGAGCCAAGATCATTACCATTACCAAAACAGGCGATTCACCGATCAATCAGATGGCAGATTACTCTCTTTATGTGGCATCCAGTGAGTTCAGTTTCAGAAGTGGGGCGATGTCTTCTAGAATTGCTCAGCTGAATGTCATCGATATTTTATATACTAGCTTTATAAATAGAATATATGAACAGTCCCTCGAAATCCTAGAGAAAACACAGATCAAGAAGGAGCGAGACTAGTGGTAGAATTAGGAAAAATGGAAACAGAAAAACAGAATCCGAACACAATGAATTTGGATGAAATGAGTATAAAAGAAGCATTGACGATTATGAACAGTGAAGATAAGAAGGTTGCAGAAGCCATTGGGGAGGTGATTCCTGAAATTGAGGAAGCTGTTCAAGTCATTATAAGCCAGCTGAAAAAAGGGGGGAGACTGATTTATACGGGCGCCGGTACGAGCGGACGCCTGGGAGTACTGGATGCGGCAGAATGCCCACCTACATTTGGTACACCAAAAGAACAGGTTGTCGGACTGATCGCAGGAGGCCAGCGTGCATTTACAGAAGCCATCGAAGGATCAGAAGACAGCAGGGAAATGGGTAAGGAAGATCTCAAAGCTATAGAGTTAAATGAGAACGATGTTGTCGTGGGGCTGGCAGCCAGCGGCAGAACACCTTATGTCATCGGTGCGCTGAACTATGCCAATGAAATCAGCACGCCGACCATCGCCATCGCCTGCAACAAGAACAGTGCAATAGGCAATGAAGCAAAGATTGCCATAGAAGCAGTCCCTGGACCAGAAGTCCTGACAGGATCGACTCGTCTGAAGGCAGGATCGACTCAGAAGATGATTCTAAATATGCTGTCCACTCTATCCATGGTAGGGATTGGAAAAGTGTATAAGAACCTGATGGTCGATGTTCAGCCGACGAATGAAAAGCTCGTTTCTCGTGCAGAAAATATTGTCATGAAGGCAACCGATGCAGACAAGGAAACAGCTAGAAAAACTTTAGCAGCCAGTGACGGAAAAGTCAAAATAGCCATTATTATGATTTTATTAGATATTGACAAAGACACCGCTGTTCAAAAACTGGAAGAATCGCAGGGACATATCAGAAAAGCTTTATAAGAAAAGGAGAATAGTCAATGGTTAAAAACAATGAAACCCTGATTAAAGAAATCGTTGGAGCTGTCGGTGGTACGGAGAATATCAATTCTGCCACTAACTGCATGACCCGTCTTCGTATGAATATTAAGGATAAAAGTAAGATCGACCAGGATACCCTGAAAAATACTGAAGGGGTCATGGGCGTTGTGGACGCGGAGACCCTTCAAGTGGTCGTTGGTCCCGGGAAAGCGAAGAAATTGGCTGACCTGTTGATCGAAACGTATAAGGTTCCATCATCTTCAGACTCTTCAAATAACTGGCAGGACAACAAACAGGCTGTCAAAGACCGTCAGAACCAAGGCAAACTAAAAAGTGCACTGGAACTGATCGCAAATATCTTTATTCCAATGATTCCTGCTATTATTGCAGCCGGTATTTTCCAGGGATTCAGTAGTCTTCTTGGAACAATGCTCGGTGAAGGAACAATCAGTGGAGAGTTCTGGGATGGCATGCGAATCACATTTGCTCTTATCGGAAACAGCTTCCTCGGTTACTTCGTAATCTTCACCGGTGTGAATGCAGCTAAACGTTTTGGAGCAACTGAAGCACTGGGTGGAATGATCGGTGCGGCATCAATCGCTGCTCCACTAGTTGAACTGTCCACTTTAGTTGGGCTTTACGACGCAGAAGAGCCGTTAAATTCCATTCTTACAACAGGTAAAGGCGGAATCATCGGAGTTATCTTCGGGGTCTATATTTTATCTAAGATTGAAAAAGCTGTACGTAAACGTGTGCCTGACGTGCTGGACCTGATCGTCACACCAGTTATCACATTGCTTATCACTGTCCTGCTGATGGCGTTCGTTATAATGCCACTTTCAGGATTTGCATCAGATTTCCTGGTAGATGCCTTAAGTGTCATCATCGGATCTGAGAATATGTTTGTCAGTGTCCTGTCCGGTTACATTCTTGCAGCTGTGTTTCTTCCAATGGTTCTTCTTGGACTGCACCACGGTCTAATTCCGATTTATGCCATTCAACTCGAAGCTCTGGGCGGCGTATCATTATTCCCAGTGCTTGCTATGGCTGGAGCGGGTCAAGTCGGTGCGGCGATTGCAATCTTCATCATTGCTAAAAAAGCTAAGAACCAGCGCCTGCAGCAAGTCATCTCTGGTGCATTGCCAGCTGGAATACTTGGAATCGGTGAACCGCTTATCTATGGAGTCACTTTGCCATTAGGTAAACCATTCATCACTGCTGGACTTGGTGCCGGATTCGGTGGCGCTTATGTCATGTTGATGGGCGTTATGGCAAATGCCTGGGGTCCATCTGGGTGGGTCGCACTTCCATTGATGCAAGGGAACGGTATGCTGCACTATGGAATTGGTATCCTGCTTTCTTACGTTGCCGGATTCCTCATTACCTTCCTGTTTATAAAAGCTAAGGACATTGAGCATGTCTAAATCTTTAGGATTTTCGGTCTATGTTTCCCATTTCGAGAAACAGAAGTCGGCTCTTGAACAGTTAAAAGGACAGGGCATACCCATCTTCACCTCACTTCATATGAGTGAAGAAATGACACAGGATTACGTCAATAAGGTTGAAGACATGTGTCAATGGCTGGCGGACAATGAGTTTTATGTGATCGCCGATGTCTCACCGGTCACGATCGAAAAATTTGGTGAGCAGTCATTGAACACTTTAGCTGATCGTCTTCACTTGAGTAATATCAGGCTCGACTATGGGTTTGATCTGGATACGATCGAACTGGATGAGGCGCTGGATCTGACTTTCAACGCTTCAACAGTTCGGGAGACTGACAAACAGTTTTCAGAGGCCCTGTACATGCATAATTTTTATCCAAGGCCAGAAACGGGACTGGAGCCAGAGCAGTTTGTGAAAATGAATCAGGCGATTCGAGCTGCTTCAGGTAGACTGGGAGCCTTTATAACGGGGGATAAGGAGCTTAGAGGGCCGATATACGAAGGGCTTCCGACACTTGAATCTCACCGGTCACAGTCACCATACGCACAATACGTGGATCTGGTGAAACGGTATGACATAGATAACATTTTTGTGGGAGATGTCAGACTGTCTGACGAAGAGCTAAACTTGATTCTGGCGTATAGCAGGGATGGCCTCGTCCGGCTTCCTGTTAAGTTTTCCGAAGAGAACCGTTATCTCTATGACCAGCCGTTTACAGTTCGGGTAGATTCGCCGTCGACACTTATTCGTGTGCAGGAGTCACGTGAGTATGCTCAGCCGGGGAGAACAGTGAGTGCGTCGCATACTACAGCACGGACAAGAGGATCTGTAACTTTGGATAACGAAGGCTACAAGCGGTATTCGGGGGAAGTTCAGATAACGAAGAAGGACTATCCAGCAGATGAGCGAGTCAATGTCATCGGTAAGATAGCAGACAACCATTTGCTTCTTCTGGACAATCTGTCTAACGGAGACCGGTTCATGTTTGTGGAAGAAAATGATTGAAGAGGTAAACCAGCATCCCGCCCGGATGCTGGTTTTTTCTATATTAGAGCGGTGGTTAGACGGGTCGAGGGGGGTACTCGCTATAACTCTTCTTAAAGCAGGGTAATTAAGGTAAAATGAGGGAGTACTTATATCGACTCGGGTTATCAGGACCGGTTCGATATATGGTAAACTGTTAAAAAGTTCAGTTCCATGAGGAGAAAAAATGAATCCACTGTTTAAATTTATATTGAGGCTGGCCTCTTCACCAAAAATAGATATTCAAGAGGACTACCAGACCATCCGGCGCATGCAGAGATTGTTTTCTAAACAGCCTAAGCCGACCTACCGAATTATGGATGAGAGAATTTATGCGACAGCAGATGATCACGAAATACCTGTCAGGATTTTCTATCCTAAAGAAAAGAAGTACGATGAGCCGGTGATCTATTTTCATGGTGGGGGCTGGGTAATCGGAGATATCGAGACATACACACGTCCATGTGTGAATCTGGCGGACAGCATGGGGCGGATCATCTACTCAGTCGATTACAGGCTCGCACCGGAACACCCGTATCCGGCAGGTCTGGATGACTGTCTGAGAGTGGCTGAAGTGCTGATGACGAAGCTGGATGAGAACGAACCGGACTGGATCCTAATGGGAGACTCTGCAGGAGCCAACTTAGCAGCTGCCGTCTCACTGTTGTTGAGAGATAAAAAGAAGCGTCTGCCTTCAAGGCAAATCCTCATTTATCCAGTGACGTACTGGGATCACACCGAAGCATCGCCGTTCGAATCGATTCGGACCAATGGCTACGATTATGGCCTGACCATCAAGAAAATTCAGGAGTATATGGAACTATATGCACCTGACGAAGAGATACGCAAGAGCCAGACGATTTCACCACTGATGGCTGAGGATCTGTCGAATCAGCCTGATACACTGGTCATAACCGCAGAATTCGATCCGCTTAGGGACGAAGGGGAGGCATACGCCAGAGCCCTGGAAGAAGCAGGCAACACCGCTAAAATTCATCGGGTCAATAACAGTGTACACGGGTTCATCACTTATCCTAAATTCACTGAACCGGTCGAGGAGACCTTTGCAGCAATCAATTCATTTTTAAATCAATCATAAGGAGGAGGCAGAGGCATGGAAAAGAAAAATTGGGTCAGACTGGACAATGCCTCGAATATCTTTTTAGCTGCACGTACGGATGTGGATACTAAAGTCTTTCGTTTTACAGCACAAATGTCTGAAAAAGTCGATCCGGCCTCCCTTCAGAAAGCACTGATCAAAGTTTATGAAGGCTACCCGCTCTTTCAGAACGTCATGAGACGGGGGATTTTCTGGTACTATCTGGAACACACTGAAAAGATTCCGTATGTCCAGCCTGAAACCATGCCGCCCTGTACGGCCATTTATCATTATGACCGGAAAGAACTGCTGTTCAGGGTGATTTATAATGAAAACCGTATCCATATCGAAGTCTTTCACGCACTGACTGATGGAACAGGAGCGATGTGGTTCTTTGAAGACCTGATAACAGAATACACCCGCTTAAGACATCCGGAAGCCTTTGGGAAAAACTCTGAGCGTACGCCTCGACAGAAACAGGATCTGGAAGACAGCTTCAACCGCTACTTCAGAAAGAAAAAGAAGAAGCGTGAGAACGTACCTACTCGGGAACCGTTTGAAGAAGCGTATAAGGAAGCGGACAACATCGAGAAAAGTCTTCAGCCGTATGAAGAACAGACTGACTATTCAAATGTACACAGAGTTAAAGGCACAATCACACCCGATCACCGTCCGCGAATTATTGAGATAACCACACAGGTCAAAGATGTACTGGCTCTGTCTAAGAAGCACAAGGTATCACTGACCTTATATCTGACGGCTATCTTTATGATATCCGTCTACGAGTCGATTGATGAGAAAAAAGAAGAGGACACCGTCACTGTTTCGATACCGGTCAATTTGAGACAATTCTATCCGTCTTTTTCAGTCAGAAATTTTTTCAGTACGACTTTGATGGCGTATACCTTTAAAAAGAATCAGCCATATAATATCGAAGACATCTGTCAGGAGATCGATAAGCAGCTGAAGAAGGAAATCAAACCTGAAGCTATTGAAAAACGTCTGAAACGGTTCATCGGCTTTGAATTTCATCCGGCCATTCGTGTCGTGTTTAGACCGATCAAGGACCTGGTGCTGAAATGGGTCAGCCTCTATACGAACCGGAAAATAACAGTAGCGATGTCCAACCTTGGGAAACTGTCACTCCCTGAAATGGTTGAACCATACGTGGAGAATATCAATTTTTACACGGCAGTCGTCAGACCTCAGTTCTGCGTAAACAGTTATAAGGATAAACTCAATATTCTGTTCACCAGTCCATTCATCGAAACGGATATTCAGAAACGATTTATCAGATACCTGTCCAGCGAAGGGCTTGATATCCAGCTGGATGTCAACAAGGTGACGAGAGAGGAGTTTGAGTGATGAAAAAGTGTACTGAATGTAAGGTCGATGTGCTGGATAACTGGAATGCCTGTCCGTTATGCGACACACCATTGATTGAATCAGGAAAGAGAAGCCCGTCTACATCCTTTCCGGAAGTCGGTCTGAGGTTCCAGAGGAGAAAAGTCAAGCAGTCACTGACGCTAGTGTCATTACTGGTCATTTTGATTTACTTCATCAGTCAGTCGATCTGGCGCTTCCGCTTTTTCGGACTTGAGTTCGTGCTATTCGGACTGATGGTCACCTGGATGATGGTACTGGTCCTGATTAGAAAGCGGCGGAACATCGTAAAAGGGATCGTCTACATTCTCTTTCTCTTCTCTCTATTAAGCGTGTACTTTGACTATATTCTCGGCTGGCTCGGCTGGTCACTGACCTTCGTGATACCGATTCTGTGTATCTCTGCCCTGATGGCGATGTTTGTGGTGATACAAGTCGTCAGGCTACAGGCAGGCGACTATATTCTGTACCTTCAGCTGGCAGCCTTAGTAGGCTTCATCCCTTTCCTTTTTATACAAATGGATTGGGTCGTCATCGATCTGCCCAGCTGGCTGTCTGTTCTGTTCAGCTTCATCATGTTCTGGTCCGTTCTGCTTCGCCACGGCAAAGCTATAAAGAATGAGTTGAGCAAACGAATGCACGTTTAAAATGAAAAATGAATGAAGTAAGGGTGTTAATATGAAGGATATATATGTAGTTGGGGCAATCATAGTAGAAAATGGGAAGATATTATGTGCACAAAGGGGGAATGAGAAATCTCTTCCTAATTTGTGGGAGTTTCCTGGTGGTAAAATAGAAAAAGGAGAAACACCGCAGGCAGCTCTATTGCGGGAACTCAACGAGGAACTGATGATAGAAGTCGAGGTATCAGAGAAACAATTTGAATTTACTAAATATGAGTATGATTTTGGACGTGTGCATCTGGCTACTTTTCTTTGCATGCTGACGAAGGGGCGTCCCAAGCTGACGGAGCACCGACAGGTCAGATGGCTTGCTCCGTCAGAATTAAATAAGCTAGACTGGGCTCCAGCTGATATCCCGGCGGTCGAAAAACTGATGTCTGGAGGAATAAGTTAATGGTAGATCGTTTGATGCAGTCACTGGAGAAAGCATTTGTGGATCAGAGAATGACGAGTTCTCATTATGATCCAAAACTAATCGTAAATGACCAGCAGAAGAAAGCATATATGCTTAATGCCCTGCACGATGAATTAGATACGTGTGAGTCATTCTTTTTTTCCGTTGCCTTTGTAACCCAGGATGGACTGGCTTCACTCAAAGCACAGTTGTCGGATTTGGACAGACGGGGAGTGAGGGGCCGTCTGCTTACATCAGTCTACTTAGCTTTTAATCAGCCAGCAGTATTTAAGGATCTGCTGTCTATCCCTAACCTCGAGGTCAAATTGTCCAACAAAGATGGGTTTCACTCTAAAGGTTACTTGTTCAAGCAGAGTACCTATCACTCTTTCATCATTGGAAGTTCAAATCTGACTATGAGTGCTCTGAAGGTCAACTATGAGTGGAATGTTCGTCTGACATCACGTGATAACGGGCAAATGATTCAGGACATCCAGGATCATATGGAAGAAGAGTGGCATCAGGCAGACCCGCTGACGGTCACATGGATCGAAGACTACAGTGCTTCGTATAAAACAAGAGTAAGATGGACCGATGCATATGTTCCCCCAATAGATGACCAGGAAGATACGTACATTACGCCAAACGTCATGCAGAAAGATGCCTTGAGGAACTTGGCTAACCTTCGCCGAAGAGGTGAGAAAAAAGGCATCATTGTGTCTGCAACTGGGACAGGAAAGACCTATTTGTCTGCCTTTGATGTTCTACAAGCCAGGCCAGATAAAGTTTTATTTGTAGTACATAGAGAACAGATTTTAAACAAAGCCAAAGAGAATTTTCAGAAAATTTTGGGTGGAAAGAAAGAAGATTACGGTATATTGTCGGGATCAAAAAAGGAGAGCGACGCGAAGTATCTATTTGCCACAGTTCAGACAATGTCAAAAGAATCGATTTTTAGTCAATTCACTGAAGATCATTTTGATTATATTTTAATTGATGAAGTGCATAAAGCAGGTGCTCAGTCATATCATCGTATACTTGAATATTTCAATCCGGAATTTTTACTTGGAATGACTGCTACTCCTGAGCGTACAGATGGGTTTAATATCTTTGAACTATTTGATTACAATATTGCTTACGAAATTAGGCTGCAAGAAGCCTTAGAAGCGGACATGCTCGCTCCATTTCACTATTTTGGGGTGACAGATTATGAGAAAGATGGAGAACTCATATCTGATACGACGACCATTAACCAGCTTGTAGAAGAAGAACGAGTGAATTATCTTCTTCAGAAGCTGAATTACTATGGCTGCTCAAAAAATGTGCCTAAGGGGCTGGTTTTTTGTAGCCGAAAGGAAGAAGCTGAAAGGCTGGCAAGGTCGTTCAACGAAAGAGATATTCCAAGTGCTTATCTTTCGGGTGAAGACACATTAGAAAAGAGAGAACAAGAGGTCAGACGGCTTGAAGAAGGTCAGTTGAATTATCTTTTTACTGTAGACATCTTCAATGAAGGGATAGATATACCTAAAATCAATCAGGTAGTAATGCTGAGAAACACACAATCGAGCATCATTTTTATCCAGCAGCTGGGGCGTGGTCTGCGTAAAGACCCATCGAAGGATTATGTAACAGTTATAGATTTTATAGGAAATTACAAAAATAATTACATGATTCCAATGGCTCTGTCAGGTGATGTGTCCAGGAATAAAAATGGGCTACGTAAAGATACGTATGATACAGGGTTTCTATCAGGTGTGTCGACAATCAATTTTGAAGAGATAGCGAAAAAACAGATCTTTCAATCGATCGATCAAGCGAAACTGGACTCGATGAAAGAGTTGAGAAAGGGGTTCGAACTGCTGTATAACCGCCTTGGCCGTGTTCCTTATTTAAAGGACTTCCAGCTTTATCAAACGTTTGATCCAGTACTTCTAGCTAACAAGAAGAAAACGTATTATAATTTTCTAGTAAGTATGAAAGAAAATGAAGCCGTGTTGTCTGAGCGTGACCAATTGTATCTATTGATCGCATCAAGAGAACTACTTCCTGGAATGAGGAGAAATGAGCTGAGTCTATTAAGTGAACTGATGAAAGAATCGGTCGACGTAGTAACCTTCAGCGATGTGAAAAATCTTTTCAGATCTCAAGGTCTCCTCCATGACGATGAAACCATACGATCGGTCCTTCAGACACTCGATCTCAGTTTTTATAGAGGATCTTCTGCTATCCTTTTTAAAAATCAACCTTTTATTACAGTTAGTGACCATATAGTTTCTTTAGACAAAAGGTTTAAGCAGGCATTATCCAATAAATATTTCTTTAAGTTGTTCATGGACATAATCGAGACAGCCAGCTTAAGATCTAAATCATTCAATGACCATGAACCACTTACTACCTATCAGAAATATAAGCGGAAAGACGTTCTTCGATTGTTAAACTGGAAAGAACAGATGGTAGATCAGAACATTGGCGGCTATATTTCGGCAGAAGGTGAATTCGTTATTTTCGTCACGCTGGAAAAAGGAGAAGATTTTTCTGGAGCACAGATGTCATATGCAGACGAGCTTGTAGACAATGAAACGATGCACTGGTTCACTAAATCCCCTCGAACACTCTCTTCTCCGGAAGTCAAAAAATTACAGGATCCAGATTCATGGACATTTAGAGTATTCGTAAAGAAATCTGATGATGAAGGAACGGAATTTTATTATCTGGGGGAAGTGATCCCGGTTCAAGATACCATCAGACAGGTAGAAAAACCATTACAGGATGGCAGGCTGAAATCTGTGGTCGAAATGATGCTCAAGTTTAAGACTCCTATTGAACGAACTCTGTTTAACTATTTAACATTAAATGAAAAATAACAAAAGATCCCGACGCTAGTCAAGCGTGCGGGATCTTTTGTTTAGCAGCTACATTGCTTTGGAATGGCGTTTATTCTTGTACATGGCTGCGTCGGCCTTATTTAGAAGGTTCTCTACAGAGTCACCATCTTTAGGGTAGTAGGCAAAGCCGACACTCGGCGTGCAGACGATTTCTTCTCCATCAATGAGGTAAGGTTTGTTCAGCTTGTTCAGGAGCTGACTGGCCCATCTCATCGCATCATCATAGCTATCGAGATCATCAATCAGAATAGTGAACTCATCCCCGCCCAGTCGTGCGGCACAATCATCTTTCTTGACCATCGAAGCAATGCGTCTGGCGACCTGAGCCAATAGCTTATCGCCAAAGGCATGACCATAATCATCATTGACGTCTTTGAAATTATTCAGATCCATAAAGAGAAGCGCAAATTTCTTATCATGAAGCCTGTCATCCTCTATAGCTTTCTGAAGAACTTCTTCGAAACGGATGCGGTTGGCCAGGTGAGTCAGATGGTCATGGAAGGCCATATACTGGATCTGCTCCTGATTGATCTTGTTCTCCGTAATGTCTCGCGCAATGGCGTAGACGCCAATAACTTCTCCATCTACCTTGATCGGCACATGAGTCACACCCAGGTAATAAAACTCATTGCCTAGATTGCTGAAAGGAAGCTCATAATGCTTGAAGATGCCTTTTTTAGCGTTATTAAAATGTCCTTTGACCGTTTCCTGATAATCGGCATGTATAGTGTCAATCAGTGAGTGTCCGATCAGTTCTTCCTTTGTTTTGCCGAGAATTTCAGCACCTTTTTCATTGACACTCAGGACTGTACCGTCAAGTGTGAATGAAAAGGCTGCGTCAGGATGATGCTC
>NZ_FNFK01000006.1 GCF_900101165.1 Alkalibacterium thalassium
TGGATAAGCCCTTTCCAGTTTCTTTATATGTCGTCGTCCATTCATTTAAGAAATGATTATAGACAAAGCGAGCAGATCCGATTGTTTTGTTTATCTGCTCTTTCTGTTTTTCATTGGGGTAGAGACGAAATTTATACGCTTTATTATTGAACATACATTCCCCTCCTCTTTGTACTAAAAATACCCTAATGACGGGATTAAAGCAAGGGGAACAATGACTTTTGTGTGACGAGTTATTGCAGGAATAAGACTTATTTTTTACTTTTTTCGAAAATACTGTCGAGCAAGCTCGAGCGCCATTCATCACCCGCTTATAGAAGCGAGTGTCTTCTGTCGCAGTATGATAAAGAATCTTCATTAAATAGTTTACTACATAATAGATTGAAGGCGAACCCTATGGACATTTCATTAGTAATTTTCGATCAGCTGCTTCAGATGTTTTTCATTATGATGTTTGGATTCATCCTTGTAAAAATCAATTTTCTCAATATGGACGGCAGTCAGCAGTTGGCCAATATCGTGACGAAGTTTGTCATTCCGATCGTTCTGATGCTCTCGTTTCAGCAGGACTACGACAGCGGTCAGCTGCAACTCCTCTTCACTTCCCTAATCGGATCCCTTGCCATTACACTCTCACGTATTTTCATAGCCCATACGGTATTGAGAAACCGGTCGAAGATAGACCGGTATGCCATCGTGTTTTCGAATACTGCATTTATGGGTATTCCCATTATTCTACCGATACTTGGATACGAAGGCATCTTTTACTTATCCATGTATATAGTTGTTTCAGCAATTTTCCAGTTTACATATGGAATATGGATGCTGTCAGAAGGTAATCAGCCGATCACTATAAAATCTATATTTACGAATCCGGCTAGTATCGGTGCGTTTGTTGGTTTCGGCCTGTACATCACCCGTATCCCGTTGCCTGACGTTTTATATAATAGCCTGGATACGATTGGTGGCCTTAGTTCTCCTCTAGGAATGATCCTTCTTGGAGGCTATCTGGCCAGAAGTCAGTTCAAGGAAATATTCTTTGTTAAATCCAATTACTGGATCGTATTCATTCGTTTACTGATTGCTCCAGCCGTTGCTCTTCTGTTAATCTGGCTCTTACCGATCAGTGATCCTTCCGTCCTGCTGGTACTTGCCATAGCGAACTGTACACCGACTGCCGTGAATACTGCACTTTTTTCGCAGCTATACGGCGGGGATTACGAATACGGTGCACGCATCATCATTCTGGCCAGTTTCTTCTCGATCGTGACCATGCCGCTGGTCATCAGCTTGTCGACGCTCCTTCTTTTATGATTATGCTTTATAGCAATTATTCTAACAGATGCCTCATTCTTTTCCGATTCTGTGCCTAGTGTATGGCTTTAGGAAAATGACTGAGGCTTTTTTTCTGTCTCCTGGCTGGCGTTGAGTCTCTTGATGTGGTGAGAATCTACTAGTGCTTTTTACGTGGTGATTGTAGTCCTGGTAAGAGGGCGTATGCCTCCTATTCCGTACTTATGAAACAGTCACTCATCCTAAAAGTTCTGATAAGCAACAGAATCAGCTTATTCATCGATGTGATTAAATTTAATAAAACAAAAAGGAACACCATTAGTCAGAATGGCATTCCTTTTAATGTAACTGACTTAAGATCAGGCATAGTTTTCAAACTGAGAATAATACAACTCAGAATACATGCCGCCTTCTTCCATGAGTTCATCATGATTTCCCTGTTCCACAATGCTACCATCATTGGCCTCGAAGTTCGATTCGGCATTTCTAATCGTGAAAAGCCAGTGAACAATCACAAAGGATGTTTTATCCTTCAAGAGTCGCTTTATATAAAATATGATTCACTCTGTCAAATTAGATAGTTGCACCCGCACCAATATCACTAATCATTCCACCTGTCTAATCAACCGCATTATTTATTCTGTTGATTAAAACGATCATAAGTTATAATGAGGATGTGAAAAAGGACGTAACTTAAATATTGGAGGGGACAAATATGGAAGAATTTGATACATTTATCAACAAGCTCGATTCCGTAGAACATCAGGATCGTGTGAGAGAGCTTCTGACGTGGATAGAGGATTCGTTTCCTCAACTGGAGAAACAATTCAAGTGGAACCAGCCGATGTTCGCCGATCACGGCACATTCATTATAGGTTTCAGTACATCCAAGAATCACCTTGCTGTAGCGCCTGAACAGGTTACGATGAATCACTTCGCAGAAGAAATTGCCGCAGCTGATTATGAAGCGACAAAGCAACTGTTCCGTATCAAGTGGAATCAGCCGGTTAACTACGATTTGTTAAGGACTATTATCCAGTTTAATATCGAAGATAAAGCAGATTACACTAAATTTTGGAGAAGCTGATCCTAACTAAGCAGATTAAAGAGCCTGCTCAGTCAATCTGAACGGCCCCTTTTACATATGTACTATTAACTAGTTTAGAAAGAAGGAACCCTATGACTGTATTAAAAAATATTATGATCCGATCATTATAATCCTGGCACTTTTCTCAGTGAGCATGGTCGTCATGGATAATCTGGCAGTCTTTGATATCGGTGTTTCCCCTTTCCTTGAAATCGACCGCCTGATATTGCTGCTCTTTGCTTACGATTACTTCAGCCGTCTATTAAAATCAGAAGAGAAAGCCGTTTTCTTCAGTTGAAATATAACTGACCGTATTGCTATCGTTCCCTTTCATTCTGCCTTCTCGGTGTTTAGGTTTGCCCTTCTTTTTCGAATTGCCAGGTTATCCAGACTGTCTCGTATGAGTCGGCTGACCCGACTCTTTCGTATGACCCGATTAGTTGGACTGATAGGAAAAATGTCTCGCCATATCAAAATGTTCTTCAATACAAACGGCTTTGCCTACATGATCTATGCCAGCGGGACGATCCTGCTTATCGGTGCAACGGTCTACTCTATCGCAGAAGGTGTCAATTTCATCGACTCACTCTGGTGGGCGTTTGTTACCTCGACCACAGTAGGATACGACGATATCTCTCCAGAGTCCGTTGTCGGTAGACTGACCGCCATGGTTCTCATGCTGACAGGAATCGGACTTTTTGGAGCACTGACCAGTACAATCACCTCATTTTTCATGGTGAGTAATGATGAAGAAGGAGAGGAATACAAAGAGGAAATCAAGGAACTGAATGACAAAATCAGTCAGCTGCTGATGAAAATTGAGAATATGGGGAGGAATGCTTAAATTAAAATAACCAGGATGAAAGAGTCAGATTTATTTCGTCCTAGTTATTTTTTTGAATAGCTAAATAAAATATGGACCAATTTTTATCGCCATCAGCATTTAATCATCTGTCGGGAAAATGACACCATAGAATTCCGGCTCAACTTCCTTGTGGATTTCAACTAATTCTGTTGGCTCCATCTCATCGAAGAGTTCAGCATTAAAATGAATCGTACTGTCTTTCTTATATCGTAAGTACATAAATGTCCCACACGACTGACAGAACCCCCGCTCTGCCCAGCCAGATGAATCATATACAGAAACTGTCGATGATTCGCCGAAGTGATACTCTCCTTCCCTGTATGCATCAGTATAAACAATCGGTCCCGCCACCTGTTTCCTGCACATCACACAATGACAGACGTATACTTTTCCTTTCAGTTCTTTAACTTCTAGAACGGTATTCCCGCAAAGACATTTTCCATTAGGCATGTTACACTCTCCTAACCTGTTCTTTTGAATTTCTATATGTATACATTTAATAGTAAATAGTTCAGGTATATAAAGCAACTCTTATCAAAACTATTCGATTCAAAAGAGTATATACGCATTGACTCCCCACTCATCTTCTTTCGTTCGGTACCATTATCAAGCTTAGCTTTGTAATAAAAAATAAGTTGCCTGACCCGGCTTTGTCAAGTCTATCCACTATTTTACGACTATTATATCCTTTTAATACAAATTGTCTGTTTAAACTCTAAGATAGGCGTGTTATAGCAATACATATATTAATTAAATATTTATTAATATATATTGCTGTAGGATTATTTTCGCCATGATAGGGTTCTGGTCTTACAGTAAGTCGTGAGTAAGAAGACATACTCACTACGTCAGTTACTACCCTGTCAACCAAAACGGTATAACTTACGAGGAGGAAAAGTAGATGGAAATGAAGAAATTATTGGCTTTAATATCTGCAAGCGCATTTTTACTAGCAGCTTGTGACGATGTAGACACCCCAGCAGATGATGACGATTCAGCAGCTGTTGAAGACGACACTGAAGCAGAAGTAACCGAGACAGAAGAGGTCGAGGAAGAGGCAGATACTGAAGAAGAAACAGCTGAAGCGGAAGAGGAGCCTGAAGATTCTGAATTACTGTCAATTGGAGAGTCTATTACAATTGATGATATAACGATGACCATCACCAATGCAGAGTTCACTGACGAACGAAACCAGTTCGAAGAAGATGAGCCTGAACATGTCATTGCTATTTATTACACACTTGAAAACGACACAGATGACGACTATGGATATGGTATGGATTTTGATGTCTATGTGGACGGCTCTCAAGCAGATACATACCCGAACGACAATTCAATGGGTTCTGTTTCAAGCGGACGCTCAACTGATGGCGTAGCACATTACGCAGTAAATGGCGAAACTATAGAAGTCGAGTGGGAACCTTTATTTTCCTTTTCAGGTGAAAAAGGAATCTGGGATGTTACACCGTAATATTAATAAGGGAACGCACTTTCATGCTCTATTGTAGCATTAGTGCAGGACAAAAGGCCTTTAGTGAGATAGTATCTCGCTAAAGGCCTTTTGTGGTATAAATAAAAATGCAAGTGAGGTCACATGAAAATAAGCATTTGACATCCTTCATTTCAGAGACACACTCACTTGCACTTTTCATAGGATGCGCACGAGAGGACTCGAACCTCCACGGGGCATCGCCCCACCAGCCCCTCAAGCTGACGCGTCTACCATTCCGCCACGTGCGCTATTTTCTCAACAGAAGCTATCATATCAATGTTTGAGTAAAATGTCAATATACTGAACAGATATAACTTGTGCTCTACTTCCTTATCCCGGTATGTTATCTTAAAGATATAAAGATTTTAGGAGGAAAACACATGATCAATACGGTAGTTTTTGATATGGGTAATGTTCTGATTCGTTACGCGCCCACAGAATTCATTAAATCGTTTACTGAAGACGAAACGTCTCAGCAGCTCCTGCTCGATGCCATTTTTCTGTCGGATGAATGGTTGGATTACGATAGAGGGACCATTACAAAAGAAAAACTTATCGCGACTGCACAGGATCGGGTCCCTGAAGACTTGAAACCATCTATTCCCCGTCTGATGGATACATGGTTCGAAAACATGATGCCGATTGCCGGGATGGAAGAAATCCTACATAAATTGAAATCTAACGGGTACCAGCTCTTACTGCTATCTAATGTGTCTCAGGACTTTCACCAGTTCAAGGCTGTCATCCCAGGCATTGAATTATTTGACGGACTCTTTCTGTCTTCTGACTGGAAATGCATCAAGCCTGACACGGTTATTTATGAACAGTTCTTTGCTCACTTTGATCTCAATCCAGCTGACTGTTTCTTCATCGACGACCTGGCGATGAACATTGAAGGGGCAGCAAAGTTAGGCATGACCGGTCATGTCTTTGACGGGGACCTTACAAAACTCGAAGACTCATTTAAAAAAGCTGGCATTCGCCTCTCCTGAATCAAAAAAGATCAGCATGGTTTCATTTATGAGCCGGCTGATCTATATATAGACAAGTTCGGCTTTCCCCTCTGCCAATGGGTCAAATAACGGTTTATGGACCATTGATCCCACTTTTACTCTTGTATAGAACTGGGTCTATTCAAATTAATATGTGGGCCCCACATATTTCCACCTTTTCTCTTCCTTATTTATAAAAAGTGACTCCTTTAATCGAAAAACTCCTAGCTGAGCGGATACTTACCGATCAGTTAGGAGCCTCTTAACATTCTATACTCTTAATTCACCGCTGTTTTCCCTTCGATTCTGCCTTTCAGTTCAAACTTGCCTTTACATCTGGCACAGACATATTTACTCAAGTTGAATCGACGCTGTCTGTGGATCAGGCTGTCACAAGATGTGCACCGATATTCCCAGTACTGAACGACTTTTTCTTCTCTCAGCGAAGGGACAAACCTTAAACCACCCACTTGCTTCAGTAGAACCTTGAAGTCACTGTCTTTGTGCTGATAGCCCCGGCCTTCAAGGTGCAGATGATAATGGCAGAGTTCGTGCCTGACTATTCCAATAAAGATCTCTTCACCCAGCTTATCGATTACTTTAGGGTTAAAGTCGAGATCGTGACTTTTCATATGATAGCGTCCACCTGTAGTACGCAGTCGACTGTTGAAAGTAGCTTGGTGTCTGAATGGCTTACCGAAATCATTCAAGGAAATCGTTTCGACCAGCTGCTGCAGTTCTTTCTGGTTCATATGCACTCCCCCATACAGAAGGAAGAAATGGCATGTTGACTGCCCACTCCGTTTCTTCATTCATACATCCTAATTTACCCTGTTATTTATTTTCCATTGTCAAAGCAATACGCCCTTTTTTCAAGTCAACTGATTCGATCCATACTTTGACAATATCCCCAACGGCAACGACATCTTTAGGATGCTTGACGAATTTGTTACTCAGTTTAGAAATATGAACGAGACCGTCCTGTTTTACACCGATATCCACGAAGGCCCCGAAGTCCACCACGTTCCTGACGGTCCCTTCTAGTTCCATGCCTTCTTTTAGATCTTCCATGGTCAGTACGTCTGTACGCAGCAGCGGCGCTGGCATATCATCACGCATATCACGCCCAGGTGCAACTAGAGCATTCAGGATATCTTCATAAGTTTCCTGACCCAGTCCAGTTTCGTCGAGCACTTTACTGACATCAAGCATTCTGATGCGATTATTTAGATCATCAGATCCAAGATCAGCTTTAGATACTCCAGCCATAGATAAGATTGTTTCAGCCTGCTTGTAGGTTTCCGGGTGAATGCCTGTATTGTCGAAGGGTTCTTTCCCATCCGGAATACGGAGGAATCCGACAGCCTGTTCGAAGGCTTTAGGTCCCAGACGTTTGACTTTCTTCAGCTGAGCCCGGCTCGTGAATTTTCCATTTTCTTCTCTAAATGTCACGACATTTTCTGCAGTCGTTTTTGTCAGACCGGAAATATGTTTTAAAAGTGCTGCACTGGCTGTGTTTACATTGACACCGACCTGGTTCACGACTGTTTCGATTACAAAATCCAATTGTTCCGTCAATTTCTTCTGAGATACGTCATGCTGATACTGCCCGACACCAATTGATTTCGGGTCGATTTTAACCAGTTCTGCCAGGGGATCCTGAAGGCGTCTCGCGATACTGACCGCACTCCGTTCTTCGACCTGGAAATCCGGAAATTCTCTACGGGCTTCTTCACTGGCTGAATATACAGAGGCACCCGCTTCGTTGACAATGACATAAGCCACTTGACGATCGACGGATTTTAATTGCTCAGCGACAAAGGTTTCAGATTCCCGACTGGCTGTTCCATTTCCAATAGCGATTGTATCAACGCTGTACTTCTTGACCATGTTCAGAAATTTTCCGGCTGCTTCCTCACGTTTCCTGCCCGACGCAGGTTTATGCGGATAAATGACATCGATTGCCAATACTTTTCCTGTCGCATCGATTACGGCAAGTTTACATCCTGTACGGTAGGCTGGATCCAGCCCAAGAATGGTCTGATCTTTCAGTGGGGCCTGCAGCAGAAGGTTGCTCAGGTTCTCACCGAACACTTCGATGGCCTGATCTTCTGCTTTTTCAGTCAATTCATTTCGGATATCGCGTTCGATTGCCGGACCAATGAAACGTTTATACGCATCACTGATAGCTTCTTTCACTTTATTTGTTGCCGGTGTCGCTTTCCCATCCGGCAGCTCCTGCTTCATCATATACCCGTGGATACGGTCTTCGTCACTGTCGATCGATACCGACAGCACCTCTTCTTTTTCCCCACGGTTCAATGCCAGAATGCGGTGAGACACCAGCGACTTGACTGTTTCGGAATACTCATAGTACATTTCATAGACGCCTTTTTCATCCAGAGACTTGTCTTTTACTCTGGATTCGATGGTTCCATTGTTGAAAGTAAATTCTCTGATCCATGTCCGGTATGTCGGGTTGTCAGAAATATACTCAGCAAGAATTTCATGCACACCGCTGAGCACATCTTCAAGGGTTTCAACCCCTTTTTCAGCATCAATAAACTGGCTGGCTTCACCTTCGAGATCGCCTGAAGGAAAAGTCAGAATCCATTCCGCTAAGGGTTCAAGTCCCTGCTCTTTAGCAATCGTAGCTTTTGTACGGCGCTTCTGTTTATACGGACGGTACAAGTCTTCAACACGCTGCATTTGAGTAGCTGCTTTAATGTCCCTTTCCAGTTCCGGTGTCAGCTTACCTTGCTCCTCGATCGAAGCCAGAACATCGCTTTTTCGTTTTTCCAGATTTGTCAGGTAAGTATGGCGTTCTTCAATCTCCCTGATCTGTACTTCATCAAGTGATCCAGTCACTTCTTTCCGGTAACGGGCAATAAACGGCACAGTGTTGCCATCTTGAAGCAAGTCCAAAACGGACAGAATCTGCTTTTTCGAATAATCGGTCAATTCTTTATTTAAAAGTTGTATGATCTGATCTTTAGATGTATCTGTCAAAACGGTCATCTCCTCTAAGTCTTCATCCCATCTATTTTAACATAAAAACAAAACGAACGAACCGGGTTATCTGAAATTGATAACTCCTGTCCGTCCGTCAGCTGGTCGTGAAGGTCACCATACTGTTATTCAATTGTGTCGTAAAGTTCTTTATCCTCCAGTGCTTATGGTTGCCCACACAGGCACTGATATAAGTCCGCTCCCCATCTCTGACTGATTTTCTGAGATGGACATGACCCATGATGCTGTGTGTGATATTTGGATACAATTCGTACAGTCTCTCATAAGCTCTGGCACCAAGAAAAGCGTTGGCATAATTATACACCCGATGCGGAAGCGGAATGACAAACTCCGGATGCGTCGCTACATGGGTCATTAAAATGACTTGTCTGTCTCTGACTGCCTCGAGATCCTGCAGAAGCTGGTCCAGCATATCCTGACTGACGGTCTGATCCGATCGTCCCCAGTTGACGTAGTGCCGGTCGTTCCAGGATGCAAATCCGTACTGCTTTTTTTCAAAGTCTTCCCTGCTGTACTTGTCATGGTTGCCATAACCGTAATCATACCATCCCGGTGTTCCGACCACAGCAAGGTCGTCTCCAAATAGTTTAGGACGACCGACCAGTGAATAGGATTGCCGTTTAAAGAAGTGATCGATTTCATTCGTATTTATCACGTCGTGGTCTCTCGCCCAGTAGTCATGATTCCCTGGCACAAACAGCACTGGAATGCCGCTCATCTCTTCAACTTTTTTAAGAAAACGGTGTGTGGTGTCATAATGGTTCGACACATCTCCTGCAATCAACAGGCAATCCACATTCTGATCATGCAGCTTGTCTGTCAGCTGCTTTTCAAGATCCCATTCGATAAATGCGTCATTGCGATCGATATGCAGATCCGATACTGTCGCTATCTTCATACGTTGTTTTATCTCCCTCCGAAAAACTGGCTGAATGCATAGCCAGTGTTATTAACTTTATAATGATCGACTATGCCGTCTTTATCGAAAACCACTCCGTGAAGCGTTCCGCCATAAACAGCTCCTCCGTCCAGTCCGATCTTACCATCCCCCGACAGCCAGATATCTGTGTTCGACCGTTCTTCATGAAGCATTGCCGTAACGGTATGGCCGAATACAAAGGTCTTATCAGTGTAGTTGGGCTGATCAAAGAACCCTTCTCTGATCCAGACGTAATCCCGGTCAGAAGTGTCAGTCCAGTCCTTCAATGTAAGATTCACACCAGCATGAGTAAATACATAATCTTCCCATTCATATTTCAATGGCAGGGACTCGATGAATGGCTTCAACCAGGGCGCCTGAGATTTTACGCTTTCGGACAGCTCAACCGCATCATACTGTCCTTCCTTTATATCGAGAAAAGACTGCACAGTCACCATTCCCCCATTCATATCGTAAAGGGCAGCTGAATGTTGCGGGCTATTTAAAAAGTCCAGCAGCATGTCTTCATGATTTCCTTTCAGACAGACCGCTCCCTTATTCTCAACCAGATCGCGTGCCAGCCCAAAACAGGCTTTTGGATTTTCCCCTCTGTCTCCCAGATCCCCCAGCAAAATGAGTTGTTCTTCTTCCTCTTTCCAGTGTGTCAGCAGCTCTATGAACATGTCATATTGACCGTGGACATCTCCAACTACGAATACTTTCTTTTTCATGCCAGATTTCCTCCCCGTAACTCTTTCCAGTCTCTTCTTCAGCTAAGCATAGTTTACCACATACACTTTCTGCGGCCCAAAATCCCGTCTCGCTGCATACGTATGCGAATGCGTATAACGTTGAAGATTTCATGACTTCCACTCTTATTCATAGAAAAGGTCTATGCCTACCTGTATAATTAAAATTGTGTCTAAAAATATACTTTAATATAGAAAGGACGAAGATGATATGAAAGGAAAGAAGTGGATAGGAATCATTGTTTTCCTGCTATTTTTAGGTTTTGTAGGTTTCAGCATCTACAACACTACTCAGGAAGACGATACAGTTACCGTGCGGACTGCTGAAGTGGAAGAAAGTGACATTACAGAAGTCGTTGTAACGACAGGTATCATCGAACCGACTCAGACTCAGGAGATTGTCGGCCAGGGTGTCGTGGCTGAACTGAATGTTTCTGTAGGAGATTCAGTCGAGGAGGGCGATACCCTTGTAAGTTACGTCGATGGAACAAGCTTCACCGCTAATTTCAATGGAACAGTAACAGAAGTCAATGTGACCGAAGAGGAAGCTGACGCTAATGCTCAGCAGGGCCAGCCGTCGCTAGTTGTTTCCGATCTGAATAATCTTCAAGTTGCCGTTCAGTTATCACGCTCAGATGCTGCGCTAGTAAATGTCGATCAGCCTGTTGAAATGGAATATGCTGACACTTTTTATGAGGGGACAGTATATTCCATAGATCCGGTAGCTACGTCAGAACAGACTCAGATGGGCTCTTCAATCAGTCTAGGAGCGACGATTGCCTTCGATTCAGATACAGATGACCTGATTGCCGGTTTTGAAATTGATGTAGATATTATTGTAGACTCTGCTGAAAATGCACTTGTCATTCCTATTGAAGCGCTAAATTATAATCAGGACAACGAACCCTATGTATACATCGTAACAGATGGTCAGGTCAGCGAAGTCATGATCGAAACAGGAATACAGTCTGACGCGCATATTCAAGTAACTGACGGGTTAAGTGAAGGCGACCAAGTTGTTCTTTCTCCTGGCGAAGATCTTGAAGATGGAGCAGAAGTGGAAATAGACGAGTAATGAGGAGGTGTGCTCATGATAGAAATCACTGATATTGAAAAGATTTATAAAATGGGCGGAGAAACCGTACGTGCACTGGACAAGGTGTCTCTTAAAATCCAGGAAGGCGAGTTCACCTCAATTATGGGACCTAGTGGCTCCGGAAAATCCACGCTGATGAATATTCTTGGACTCCTGGACCGATTTGACAACGGCCGCTATCTGCTCAACGGTACGGATGTGTCCGATTTGTCGGATGCGGAGCTTGCGGGAATAAGAAATAAAGAGATCGGTTTCGTTTTTCAGTCATTCAATCTTATGGCTAGAATGAATGTCCTTGAAAATGTCATGCTTCCCCTAGTATATGGAAAAGTTCCATATAAAGAAAGACGTAGACGAGCCACAGAAGCCCTCGAAAAAGTCGGTCTGGGCAATCGCCTGGAACATTTAACTAACGAAATATCTGGCGGTCAGAAACAGCGTGTAGCAATTGCCCGTGCAATTGTTAATGAACCATCTGTTCTTATGGCTGATGAACCTACAGGAAACCTGGATTCTAAAACCACTGAGGATATTATGAGAATTTTCCAGGAATTGAATGAGGAAGGTACGACAATTGTGATGGTTACTCATGAACCTGAAATGGCGGAATACACAAAACGTATTGTTCATTTCAGAGACGGTGTCATGAAAAAAGATGAACAGCTGACTCCTAAACAGATACCGAAGCGGGAGGTGGAGTAAATGTTCATAAAAGAAAATCTGAAAATGGCTATAGATAGTATCTTTGCCAATAAAATGCGCTCCTTTCTGACCATGCTCGGGATAATAATCGGAATTGCCTCAGTTATTGCGATTCTGGCAGTTGGTAACGGAGCAGCAGATGAAATCACGCGAACCTTCAGCGATATTGGAGCAACCACGATCAGTCTGAATGCGAACGATCCTGAACAGTCAGGAGACTTGATATCCAATGAAGATCTGAATGTATTGAGAGATTCTATCGATGAAATCCGTTATATCTCACCTAATGAAACGACTTCAGGAAATATTTCATCAGTTGATGAATCACGGCAGGCCGTTATATCGTACGGTACGCCGGATCTTCAATTTGTCAGTCAGTCGATGAGCTCGACATTAGTTGAAGGGCGTTATTTCAATCAGGTTGATTTTGACGAATCACAGGATGTCATTGTAATAGATGAAGACGGTGCAGAAGCTTTATTCGGAACGACAGATGTGATCGGTGAGACGCTGCGTGTCACGGTCGCTCAAAGCCAGATGAACCTTAGAATTGTCGGTGTGGTCGAAGGATCTTTTGGAGATATGCAAGGTGCTTTCGACACCAGCCAGATTCCGTTGTTCGCAGCTATGCCTCAATCTACCTTAGGCAATCAGGTACCTCAGATGGCCGGTATGGATACTGTATCCATAGAGGTCGAAAGTACTGATCAGATCGATACTGTATCAAGTCAGGTCGTCAGACTTCTCGAACTGAGAAATAATGCAGTTGGAGATAATGTATATAACGCAACTAATTTCCTTCAAGCGCTGGATCAGGTCAATAATGTGTTGAGCCTGTTTATCAACTTTATTGCTGCAGTAGCTGCTATTGCTCTGCTGGTCGGTGGTATTGGAGTAATGAATATCATGCTTGTATCTGTTACCGAACGGACTAGAGAAATTGGTACCAGAAAAGCCTTGGGCGCTACGACGCGTACGATCCTGGTTCAGTTCCTGATGGAATCGATCATTCTAAGCCTTATTGGTGGAATGATCGGACTCACATTAGGCATTATCCTGTCCAACATCATCGCAGGAGCCCTTGATATTGTTCCGATTATTACACTGGGCAGTGTGGCGCTAGTGCTGCTCTTCTCTACTGCTGTCGGTGTCTTCTTCGGAATTTATCCGGCACGTAAAGCGGCTAGACTCAACCCGATTGATGCGTTGAGATACGAATAGTTTAATGTTCAAGTGAACTGACAAAAGACCAATTAACTGCTAATATCTTCGGATATGCTCCTAATAAAGTATTCATTAGAAATATTAAAAATTCTACTGCTTTATTAGGAGTTTTTACTATGCGTAAAAATAAGAAATGGACAACTTCTACATCACTTCTGTCCAGAACGTCACTTATCCGATTTCTCTGAAAAGCAGCGCCTGTCTTTTATCTGATTGTCTGACTTCCTTGCTCACCATTCAAGTCTGAGTATGGATTCATATCGACGTCTGATCGGCTATTTTATACGCTCATTCTACCACTTCCCAGCCACAACAGTTAACGTATCCCTTGGCCCCGTACAGTCGTGATAAAACAAAAATGCCACTGGTAGACTCTTCAGATTCTTCCCAGTGGCATTCAACTATATTAGATTATATTTTTTAAAGCATACCCATGACAATAAAGTTGACGATGAATAGAGCTGTTGTCGCCCAAAGAACCGGGTGAACGACTTGTGCTTTCCCTTTAGCTGCTTTGGTGATGATGTAGAACAGGAAGCCTGCTGCAATCCCGTATGAGATGCTGTAGGTGAATCCCATGAACAGAGAAGCGAAAAATGCAGGTACTGCTTCTTCAAGGTTGTTCCAGTCAATTTCTGCAAATGCAGACAGCATCAGAATACCGACTACGATTAGTGCTGGCGCTGTGGCAGCTCCAGGAACGACTGAAATCACTGGTGCAATAAAAGCTGTAAGAAGGAACATAGTAGCAGTTGTCAAGCTGGTCAGCCCAGTCCGCCCGCCAGCACCGATTCCCGCTGTACTTTCAACAAATGTCGTAACAGGTGACGTTCCAAAGATTGCTCCAACTGCTGTAGCAACAGTATCTGCCAGAAGAGCTTTTTCCATTTTTGTGTTAAGTCCTTTACCCTGATCCATTGCTTTTTCATCTTCAAGAGTAAATATACCTGATTTTCGACCTGTTCCGATGAAGGTTCCGATTGTATCAAAGATATCTGTCAGTGTAAATGCAAAGACAGTGATAAGAATCAAAGCATAACGTGATGGGTCTGCAAGAAGTGACCCTAACCCTTGGGAGCTGAAAGCCGCTCCAAATGTCACACCCAATTCGCCGAACGTGGACAAGAAAGTATTAGCTGGGTTATTCAGTCCTGATAAATCAGTCACACCCATAGGAATTCCGATAATTGTTGTCGCAACGATTCCGATGAGGATCGCACCTTTAACATTGGCAAGCATCAGAACGACCATAATAATCAGACCAATGATGGCAAGCAGTGCATAAGGATTGGCAAGGGTGCCCATGTCAGGAATAATTCCTCCACCAGTGACTACAGTATTAATCGCCCCGGTGATTTCTGATCCGGCTGTATAAGGTTCATTGTTGACAGAAATAATGTCCTGTCCTTCAGATGTAAATTCTAATAGTTGCGCATTCTTTAAACCAATATAAGCAATAAATACACCGATTCCTCCGCCGATAGCATGCTGAAGGGATTCAGGTATCGCGTGAATGATTTTCTTTCTGATTGAAGTAACGGTAATTAAAATCCCGACTACACCTGTGAGGAAAACCATGAATAAAGCTTCCTGCCAAGAAAAACCAAGTGCAAAGACTACTGTATAGGTAAAGAATGCATTCAGTCCCATTCCCGGTGCCTGCGCATAAGGAACATTGGCATATAGTGCTAAGATCAGTGTACCAACTGCTGTAGATAAAACAGTTGCCAGAAAGACCGCTTGGGTCGGCATACCTGTTAATGACAGAATCTGAGGATTAACAAAAATAATATAAGACATAGCAAAGAATGTCGTTAATCCTGCAGTAACCTCCCGACCAATTGTTGTGTTATTCTCCTTTAATTGAAAAAACTTTTCCAACAAAGATAAAACCCTCTCTCTTCTATGATTCTCCACTTGAATGGAGTCGTTAATCAAGGGTTATCTAATAACGTGATGGATGGGATAAAGTTTAAGAAAGCAAAAAAAAGACGGATGGCCGCCTTTAATTAACTACATCTTAAACAATCGCAATTGTTTAATCTAATAGTCAATCCTTTAAGGGGATTGGTAGAGACTCTAGCCCATATCGCTAAATTATATTAGATAACGCTCTTATTAAGTTGCCTTAATCATAGTACATTATGAGAGGAATTTCAACAATAAACGAAAAATTAATCCGAATCACGAAGGTATCATTCGTATTTTTTGACACATTTTATCCTTATTGTGTTAAATTAAAGCGACCATTCGCCAAAACGGTTATTTCATTGTAACAAACTCTTCAGCAGCAGTCGGGTGGATAGCTATCGTCCGGTCGAAATCCTTCTTTGTTGCTCCCATCTGAATTGCTACTGCAAAGCCCTGAAGAATCTCATCCATCCCTTTTCCGATTCCATGAAGGCCGACCACTTTTTCATTTTTTCCTACACAGACCAGTTTCATGTATGCTTTTTGTCTATGCCCAGTGATCGAACTGTGCATTGAGGTAAAGGATGTCTTGTATATCTTGATATACTCTTCAGGATATAGGTCATAGACCTGCTCCTCAGTCATCCCAACGGTGCCAATAGGCGGATGGGTAAATATAACAGTCGGAATATTATCATAATCGACCTTGGCATTCTTCTTGTTATTAAATAGACGTTCAGACAGCTGTCTGCCGGCAGCGATTGCCACTGGTGTCAGTTCAACTCTTCCAGTCACATCTCCGACTGCATAAACATTGTTTCCAGTAGTATTCTGATACTGATCGACTTCAATATACCCTCCTGGATAAAGGTTGACGCCGGCAGCTTCAAGGTTAAGGCCTTCAGTATTCGGTGTGCGCCCTGTCGCCCAAAGTACCATTTCCGTTTCATGCGTGCTACCATCATCAAACACAAGCTCATACTTGTCTTCTCCCAGTTTTTTAACTTCAGTCACCGTTTTGTTCGTCTGAATCTTTCTTCCTTCAGCCCCAGCAAGTTCCGAGAATCCCTCGCAGATGATAGAATCAAAGTTATATAGTGGCTGAGGCTTTCTCACGAATAAATGCGTATCGACTCCCATTGCATGGAAAATTCCGCTCATCTCTACCCCAATATAGCCGCCGCCGATCACTGCGATGCTTCCAGGCAGTTTTTCCAAATCGAAGATATCATCTGATACCATCCCATATTCACCGCCGGGAATCGGAAGACGTTTGGGCTTTCCGCCTGTTGCTATCATAATATGTTCAGCAGTATAGGTCTTCCCGTCAACTTTAACCGTCGATTCATCAACAAAGACAGCTCTTCCTCTAATAAGATCAACTTTATTGCTGTCTAATCCTTTTTTATATGCCCCATGAAGGAACTTGATATACTTATCCCTATTTTCAACCATCTTCTTAAAATTCAGCTTGGGTTTATTCCCAAACTCAAGTCCGTACCCCTCCGCGTAATGATCGATCGATTCCATCATTTCGGCGACATACCACATGACTTTTTTTGGTACACATCCCAGATTGACACAGGTGCCTCCCAAATTGTGTTCTTCAATGAGGCCAACTTTAGCTCCATGCATGCCCGCCCGGTTAGCAGAGGCAATGCCTCCGCTCCCCCCACCGATCACTAAATAATCGTATTCCTTCGTTCTCGTCATCGTTTTCTTCCTTTCCTGCTAGTTTCTAATTTATGAAGTCCCGGATACACTTTCTTTTCTGCTTCAAAGTAATATCTCCCCAAAGCATACTTGTATTTTTCCCGTTCATCCCATGGTTTATATTTTCCTGAATAATGAATAAAGACAACGTTCTCTTCCACTTTACTATAATTATACTTCTGAGGAAAAAGAATTCTCAGTTTTTCATAAACTTTGGGATTCATATTGTAGACCCGCCAGTCTTCTTCTTTTATATCATTAACAAATATCAGGTTGAAAATGTCCTGGTCCGGAAGAATAAGAAATGGCTTATTTTCACGTATCGTTTCGACAATATGGTCTGCATTTTCAATTTTTCGCAATTTTTCGAGATTCATCAGTACTACACCCGAATTGAAATAATCATCAGATTCAAAATTTCTTAATCTTAAGTTATTGAATGGCTGAACCCATTTAGTTTTATACTTATAGTTTGTTGCAATAAAAGAATTCCCATGAAACGGTTTAGTGTATAAAGGTCTCACTTTATTCAGGCAGATAATATCCGGATCGAGATAAAGAACTCGATCAACATGGTCCGGAAGAATATAAGGAGCAAACATCCATAAATACATTTCCAGTGCATAATACCTGGTAATTGCCACTTTGTCAGATGATTTAAAATAGTTTTTACTGTAAATTGGTTCAAAAACATGCCCCTCTTTTTCAATAAACGTTCGCAGTTCTTCTAAGGTTTCATCCCTTATCCCTGTGTGAAGCAAATACATGCAGAATGTCTCATCCGGATTCGTATCTAAAATGGACCGAATCAGCACTTTCAGCGGAAAGACGTAGTTTTCGTTCAATGAAAAAAGTAAATTGATCATTCCTATACCTCCAGCAACAGTCACATATGCGTCGTGACTCCTTTATATCATTATACCTATTCTGTGTGGAAAACTCACTCAAATCACACTTTTCTTTTCCTTTTAAAGCTCTTTGAAATCCACTATAATTGATAAAGTACTGAATTTATGAAAGAAGGAATCATATGAATAAGAAAGATTTATACTTAACTCTCTTTCGATCGACATTTTTTCTCAGCATGTTTACTTTCGGCGGAGGCTACGTTATCGTGCCACTGATGGAAAAGAAATTTGTGAATGAATTGGGATGGATCGATGAGGATGAAATGCTGAACCTGATCGCTATCGGACAGTCAGCGCCAGGGCCTATTGCTGTCAATACATCGATTCTGATCGGTTACCGTATGGCAGGATTTTCTGGTGCAATGGTCACGGTTCTGGGAACAATTCTCCCCCCATTAGGAATTATGACTGGCCTGGCATATATTTATCTGGCTTTAAGAGATAATGCCTTAGTCAACAATGTGCTCCTAGGCATGCAGGCTGGGGTTGCAGCAATCATCGTAAATGTGGTCATAAACATGGCTCTTCGAATCATTAAACAGAAGAAGATAGTGCCCGTACTGGTAATGATTGCGGCACTAATCGCCGGCATTGGCTTCCAGGTCAATATTTTGTGGCTGCTTTTTGTTTCGGCTCTTATTGGATTGATCATGACATTAATAGACTTAAAGAATAAACACGACAAGGGGGAGAGCAAATGATTTACTTAGAACTCTTTCTCAGTTTTTTCCAGATTGGAATCCTCAGTTTTGGAGGAGGCTATGCTTCGCTGCCACTTATTGAACAGGAACTGATTACAGTTCAAGGCTGGATCACTAACCAGCAGTTCATTGATATTTTGACATTATCAGAGATGACACCTGGCCCAATTGCCATTAATGCTGCAACTTTTTCCGGTAACCAGATTGCAGGAATCATGGGCGGAATCATTGCTACAATAGGTGTAACCTTACCGTCTGTCATAATTGTTCAACTTCTGGCATATTTCTACTTCAAGTATCAGAACCTGTCAATTGTTCAAGGTGTGATACAAGGTGTTCGTCCGGCAGTTGTCGCTCTGATTGCTTCTGCTGGTGTAACGATTTTCATGACAGCCATGTTTGGTCATAGCGACTGGCCGATCGTCCTTTCAGAAATCAACTGGGTTTCTGTCTTCTTCTTTGCAGCCGGGCTGTTTCTTATGAGAAAATTCAAGGCAAGCCCTATTCAGATTATTCTAGTGACTGGGGTAGCCGGAGGAATTGTCTACAGTCTTATTAAATAGTCCCCTTGACTGTTTTTGATTATCTAATAACGAACTAGCCTACGACCAATAAAAAAAGCGTCAACGAGAGATATTCTCGCGGCGCTTTTTTGTTTATTTTATAGCATTAGTTCGTGCTTTGACGATCGAATTTTGTTTGGGGACGGGTTTTGTGGCCGTAGATTCGTGGCATCAGCTTACTATCAATAAACGGTGCCAGGGCATTCATAATTAGGATCGAATACCCCACTCCACCCGGGTGGTCCAGTGTAATCCTGAACACAGCGGTCAACACACCACATCCGATAGCAAAAACAGTCTTCCCTTCTGGTGTTAGAGATCCTGAACTATAGTCAGTAGCCATATACGTGGCCCCGAAGAACAGAGTTCCTGTCAGAATGTGCGTCATTTGGAAATTCCAGTCAAAGCTGGACCATAATCCCATAACCACAAATGTTGTAAGGATATATAAAATCGGTACTTTTGGATTAATTACACGTCTGAAAATCAGATAAAGCATACCAATAAGTATTGCGAATTTAGAAGTTTCTCCAACATTTCCACCTAGATTAAATCCCATGAACAAATCGAATAGTCCAGGAACTTGTTCAGGCACGACCTGTGCCCCGTTACCGATAAACTCAAGCGGCGTGGCAGAACCTATAGCGTCGACCCCTCTGAATCCACTTCCCAGCAATCCACCGGGCAGGACCCAGTTAGCCAGCCAAGGAGTAAAGAGGGCCTTAATGACTACACGAGCAGCAACTGCAGGGTTGAAGTAGTTCCTTCCAATCCCACCATTAAGCTGCTTAACGATAACAATAGCAAAAATCGATCCAAACATGATCATCCATATTGGTGCAGTGACAGGCAAACTTAAGGCGACCAGCATACCTGTTACTGCGGCACTGTGATCCTGTATTTTAATTGGTTTGTATGTCAGTTTCTGATAAATAAATTCAGATGCAACGGCTGTCCCAATACCAATTGCTACCATACCAAGGACCCACCATCCGAAGAAGAAGGTAGCCGCTAATGTTGGTGGAATCAGCGCGATTAAAACCTGGTCCATAACCCAAGCTGCTGTGCGTTTGCTGCGAACATGAGGTGAAGGACCGACTTGCAATTTACCTTTTACATCAATTGCCTGAGCCATCTTACTTCTCCTCCTTCGCTTTTATAGCAGCTTTAGCGGAACGAATATTTTCTAGAAGAGGAATTTTTGAAGGACAGATAAATGAACAGTTTCCACATTCGATACAGTCCATTGCCCCCAGCTCCTGAGCTTTATCAATATTTCCTCTTTCGAAAGCTTCACTGATAAGGATAGGTTGCAGACTGACCGGGCAGACATTTAGACATTCTGAACACATGATACAGTCGTGACTGTCCCCTTGTTCAGCTTCTTCAGGAGTCAGAACTGTTATAGCTGTCGTTCCTTTAATAATTGGAACCCCGAGATCCGAAACAGTTTTACCCATCATCGGTCCACCACCCAGGACTTTTCCTGGTACGTCAGCAAATCCGCCGCAGTCTTCAATAAGCGAATCCATAGGAGTACCGATTTTAACTCGAAGGTTTTTAGGTTCTCTTATTGGTGTTCCGGACACTGATACAATACGTTCGATTAAAGGCTCGCCAAACTCGCAGGCGCGGTAGCAAGAACGGATCGTTGATGTATTAGCCACGACACAGCGAACTTCAGCAGGAAGGCCACCAGGCGATACTTCTCTTCCAGTCATGCTCTTGATCAAGTTTTTCTCTGATCCTTGTGGATACATTGTTTTCAATGGACGGACGAAAATATCGTCATATTCAGCAGAGGCTTCCTCAAGCGCCTTGATGGCATCCGGTTTATTATCCTCTACACCGATATAGATGCGACGTAATTGAGGGAACAATGCTCTAGACAGATTAATTCCATGAATAATTTCATCTGCATGTTCCACCATGACTCTGTGGTCGGATGTAGAATACGGTTCACACTCGGCCCCATTGATGATAAGTGTGTCAATCGTCATCCCCGGTGGAGGACTCAACTTAACAGCTGTAGGGAACGTTGCTCCACCCATTCCAACGATTCCAGCTTTCCTGACTGTCTGAATGATTTCATCTTTTGACATGTCCTGAGACCGTCCTGGTTCGACGATTGGATCAGCTTTTGTATATTCATAGTCATTTTTGACAATGATACTGTCCACTTCTCCGCCACCGATTTTTCCACGTTTTTCTATAGCGATTACTTCACCTGAAACTGAAGAATATACATTTGCTGATACAAATCCACCTTCTTCAGCAATCAGCTGACCGACCTTGACTGTCTCTCCAATTTCTACGACCGGTTTAGCAGGCGCTCCTATGTGCATGGATACGGGGTAAACCATGATTTTAGGGACTGATGCATCTACTATCGGTAACTTGCTCGTTCGTGATTTATTCTCTTCTGGATGGGAACCACCGTGTTTTCCCATGAACGAAAAACGCATCACATTCATCCTTTCTATAATTCCTGTCTAACCTAATTACTTTTTTCACATACTTTCTTATAGTTATGTACATGTGAAAAAACTGGTAGGTTCTGCTAATAATTTTAGTATACAATATGTAGCAGAAAGATGAAAGTAATTCCATGTGATCTGTACAAATTCATTCTTGTATTTATTTGTCAAACTAACGATAATAGTGTTATAAAAGTATGAGGGAGGAATCGGTTTGGAATTTACTCAGATAGAATTATTTTTAAGACTGATTCTCGCTGCAGTTGTCGGCGGGGTTATTGGTTACGAACGAGAACTTAAGGGTCGCGATGCTGGGATACGCACCCATACTCTAGTAAGTCTGGGTGCAGCGATCATTACGATGACGCAACTGGAAGCCAGCAGATGGGTCTTGAACTTTGCCATGGACAACCCCGATTTTTCAACAATATTATCAACCGACATTACTCGTCTTACCGCTCAGATTGTCAACGGGATTGGATTCCTGGGCGCAGGAACAATTATTGTAAGTAGACGGACAGTGACTGGACTGACAACGGCTGCTTCAATATGGGCTGTAGCAAGTTTAGGTATTGCCGTGGGTATGGGTTATTATTTCATGGCAATCACAAGTACATTTATCATGCTGATCGTTTTGCGTCTGCTTAAAGGATTATTCAAGATCGACAGTACTAAACAACTGGAGATTCAGTATAAAAATAGAGATGCTACACTTGCTTATCTAATGGAAACTTTTAAAGCAAACAATATCACTGTTGTTTCAACAGATCATTCTATTACCTATTTGGAAGACGGAAGTTCACTTTGTGAAGATATGTATACATTGAACCTTCCCGCACAGTTTAACATGATACATTTCATATCTCAGGTTGGTGATTATGAAGACATTCTTAAGATCAATACCATCAAAACTACACCAGACAATTAAGGAAAAGCAATAAAGATGTCAGTTGTCGCTAACAAGCTGACTTATCTTTATTGCTTTATCTTTTTATTCCACAGTAAACTCGGCAGTCAGCACTTCTCCTTCGATCTGTCTGACGACTCTGTACTCACCTGGTTCGAAGGGCTCATAGTAATGCATGTTCAGTTCGTCTTCTGCCTCTTCTCCCGGACCCAGTATATGGGCAATCATAATAAATGACATCTCTTCCTCTGGTTCAACGGTTATCCACTGGTTCCCTTCCTGCTTTTCGACAGTGAATGCAATGCCATAGCTTATCTCTTCTTCAGACTGATTCGACACAGTAAGAATGAATGTCTCTCCTTCTGAATCATACACTTCCTGATTCAAGCTTATAGATACACCGTCCAATGTATCCACTTCTTCAAACGGTGACGGTTCTCCTGTATCTCCGCACCCGCTTAAAACCATTCCAATGATAAAAACTGCTCCTGCTGCAAGTGTTTTTTTCAGCATACTTAGCACACCCTTTTCTATTTTCTTAAGTATACTCTGAATAATACGTAAAAAAAAACGGCCGGATCATTTTCCAGCCGTTTTATTATCTACTCAATTGTCTGTCAGCACGTCACGCTTGGTAAGCGGCTCTGTCAGATCATAATCCGGATGAACTCCGGGACGTTTCTTGTGACCGTAAATGCGCGGCATAACCAGTTTGTCTACAAATGGAATGATCGCATTCATAATAAGTATTGAGAAGCCAACCCCTTCAGGTGAAAAATTTCCAATTCTGAAAGCCGCAGTAATGATGCCAGCGCCGATCGGAAATACCGTTCGACCAAGAGGAGTCAGGCCACCTGAAGCATAATCCGTGACCATGAAAGTTCCTGCCAGAAGCAAGGCTCCACTTAGAATGTGATACATCATGAATTCGAAATCAAATCCTGAGTAAACCAGCATGATCAGAGCAACTGTTCCGATATACATTGCCGGTATCTTAGGATTGATAATGCGTCGGAAGATCAGAAACGCCATGGCGATGAGTAATGCGATTGCACTTGTTTCACCAAGAGACCCGCCCCATCCACCTTGATTTCCCAGGAACATATTCCAAAGCGTCTGCGCGCCGTCCGGTACTTCCTGCGCACCACTTGCAATGTAGAACAAGGGTGTTGCAGCAGCAACAAGGTCATCTGGAGTTGCAGTTGTAATAGCTTCTGCCTGACTTGCTGTGGTTATTATATCTTCTCCTGCAACAAATGTATTTACAATCCAAGGTGCCATCAAATACACGACACGTCCGCCTACAGCGGGATTGAACCGGTTTCTGCCGATTCCACCCGGAATCATCTTGACAACAATAATCGCGAATAGACTGACAATAATAATACTGAACCATTGGGCACCGTTTGGCATACTTAAACCAATAAGCATACCTGTAACTACTGCTGATAAATCGGTCACAGTTACACGTTTTCTAACAATTTTTTCGTACAGGTACTCACTGATCACACACGTGATCACAGCAAGAACAGTAAGATAAAGTGTCTGGAATCCGAAGAAGTAGACACCCGCTGCCAACGGAAACAGCATGGCAATAATAACTTGCAGCATGATCCACTGTGATGACCATTTTTCAAATATGTGCGGTGAGTTGTCCAGCACTAAATCGTAATCGGCCAAGGTGGTTTTTGTTTTATTCGTACTCATTCCTACACCGCCTTTGCATTCTGTCTGATAACCGTTTTAGCTTTTCTTATGTTGTCTAGTAAAGGAATCTTGGACGGACAGATATATGAACAGTTTCCGCATTCAATACAGTCCATAGCTCCAAGCTGTGCTGCTTTTTCGATATCTCCCCGCTCGTAAGCATTACTGATAAGTATAGGCTGTAAGCTTACAGGACAGACGTTAATACATTCTGAACAGCGGATACAATCCATACGTTCTTCATCATCGACTTCTTCTGCAGTAAGGAATGTCACATGAGTGGTCCCTTTTGAGATAGGAATCGCTCCGTCTTTGATGGTTTTCCCCATCATAGGCCCACCGTGAATCACTTTACGTGGTGCTTCCTGGAAGCCACCACAAAAATCAATCACGTCATCAATCGGTGTACCCAGACGTACAAGCAGGTTTTTAGGGTCGGCAATTGGTGTCCCTGAAATCGTGCAGACACGTTCTACCATAGGTTTACCTAAGCGTACCGCACGGTATATCATCTGAAATGTCCCAACATTGGATACGACACAACCGATATCAGCTGGCAGGCCGCCTGCAGGCACTTGACGTCCTGTACAGTTCTCGATCAACTGCTTTTCAGATCCTTGAGGATATTTAGCTTCAAGGACTTTGATCTCAACTTTATCGTAGCCCTCAGCTGCTTTTTTCAGTGCTTCTCCAGCTTCTTTAGCATTGTCTTCGATACCAATGACTACTCTGTCAACGTTGAAGACTGAATCGATCACGCGGACACCTTCAATAATTTCGTCTGCATATTCGATCATCGTACGCAGGTCAGATGTAGAATACGGCTCGCATTCTGCTCCGTTAAGAATAAGCGTGTCGATTTTCTTGTCTTTAGGCGGTGACATTTTTACGTTAGTCGGGAATGTCGCTCCTCCCATTCCGGAAATACCGGCTCTTTTGATCAGTTCAGGAACAAATGCCGGATCCACATTATCTCCTGCTTCCGGAAACGGCGGTTCTTCTGTGTATTCTCCATCATTTTTTATGATGACACATGTGTAGACATCACTGAGTACATCACGTTCTTCAATAGAAATGACTTCCCCACTTACTGATGACAGAACATTTGCAGAAATGAAGCCTTGAGCTTCCCCCAACAAGGTTCCCACCTTCACTTTGTCGCCCACTTCCACTACTGGTTTGGCCGGAGCACCCAAGTGCATGGACATCGGGAAAACCATGATAGTCGGTGCATCTATTTTTTCAATTGCCTTATGGTGTGTACGCGATTTATTATGTTTAGGATATGTGGCTTTTTGTACTGTTTTGAAGCGCATTCCCTTTCCTCCTCAAATATATGTAACTCCTATTTCAACCCTAACTGTGTAACAACTTGCTTTAGTCTAAATTCAATAGCATTATAATAATTTCACAATAATTTTCATGAGTCTATCGCTACATCATCTGACTTAAGAATAACGAATTATACATAAAAAGTAAAGTAACATCGGGCTTCTTACATTTATTATGTCCAAAAATATTACAAATGAAAATGGTTCTCATTCAATTTATTCTCTTTAAATTGAAATTAATTGTGAAAAAAGTTCTTTTTGATCATTCGCTCATATACTTCTGAGCTTCTATTTAATACATATTATAAACTAAATTTGTAGGAGTTATTTGCAATAAGCTATATTCTTATCTATCGTTCTCAATTAGCCTAGTAATTGAGAACTGTGTCAAGGGAGCCTTTTTTATATAATCCAACAATTACTTAAGATTTGTCATTATTCTGTTAAAAAAGATTCCTTTTAATTTGTCACAAATTAATCTTTCAGAAATGAGTATTCTTCCATATCCTCATATTTTTCAGACAAATAAAAAATCTATCATCCCCCGGCATAAAGCAGGAGAATAATAGATAATCAGACTTTCTGTGCCGACCTGATATCTTCGGCTATTTTATTTATTTTTCTTAAACGATGATTCACTCCAGATTTGGAGACCCCACCATTAGGCACTAGTTCACCCAGTTCTTTCAGGCTCACATCCGGATGATCGATGCGTAACTTTGCCATTTCCCTTAATTTATCCGGTAATGTATCCAGACCTCTTGCCTGAGCAATCAGATGAATATTTTCGATTTGCCTGCTTGCTGCATCAATGGTCTTGTTCATATTTGCATTCTCGCAGTTGACGAGACGGTTGACTGAATTACGCATGTCTCTTACGATCCTTACATCTTCGAAGCGGAACATGCTCCCAGTTGCCCCGATCATGGCCAGAAAATCAGCAATTTTTTCTGCTTCTTTCAGATAAACGATATAGCCGTTCCGTCTCTCATGAATACGCGCATTCATATCGAACATCTGCATCATCTCGCAGATGTCCTCATTGTGCTCTTCATAGCTTGAATGGATTTCCAGATGATAACGGCTGGTGTCCGGACTGTTGACAGATCCACTGGCAAGAAAAGCTCCTCTCAGATAGGATTTGGCTTTCTGCTTGTTAGTTTTTATCTCTTCAGGGATATGTCCACTGTAGAGCACACCATCCATGATGCCCAGCTCCTTTAAAATGAGCTCACTTCCACTTTTAAGTCGAACGATATACACATTGTTCTTTTTTAATTTCATTTTCTTTCTAACCAGCAGCTCTGATTCCACATCAAAATTGTCTTTGATCAGCGAATAGATTCTACGGGCTATTGCAGCATTTTCTGTCTGGACATTCAATAAGAAGTCGTGGTCGACAATACTCAGTGTTCCGTTCATCCTAATCAGAGCGGCCAGTTCTGCTTTGGCATGCTCTGGATGGACTTCCAGAAGTGTGAGTTCTTTTTTTACTTCAAAAGCAAATGACATGGGTTCACTTCCTTACTTTCAGTGACTCTACTTAACTAAACTTTCAGTTGTTTTCAAAATACTGTTTGATTTTACGCTGGCTGTTAAATGCTGTACGGAATATTTCTTCAGCAACTTTTTCTCCATCATGATAGACACCTTTTGGGGTCAATTCCAGAAAATCATCAGAAATGATCAGTGGCACTTCTTCGCTTAGTCCTCTAAAATCATGTTCGACTTGAAGCAGATATTCTTCGTTCGCTTCCTGATCGATATACTGATCCGGTACCAGACCAATATTAGTAATAGCGATATCCACAAATCTCTCTCCGAGATGCTTGTGCAGGACACGCAGATGATCAGCATCAGAAAGCCCTTCAGTTTCACCCAATTGGGTCATGATGTTTGAGATATAGACTACGTTGGCTTCTGTCTCCATAACTGCTTTTCCAATATCAGGAATCATCAGATTAGGAAGGATACTGGTAAAGAGGCTTCCAGGTCCCAGTACAACCATATCCGCATCCATAATAGCTGATATGACCTTTCTGCTGGCTTGAACTGGCTTTCTTCTTTCTACACAAGAGACAGCCACATAGTCGATCATTTTACCGCCTTTGGGAATTTGTGATTCTCCGGTCTGGGTCGACCCATCCATATAACGCGCATGGAGGACTAGCGGTTCTTCAGCCGCAGGATAAACATGCCCTTTCACATGCATCATCTTAGCGAGCAGTTGAACGGCATCATAAATATTGCCACGCATATCAGCTGTTGCCTGAATAATGAGATTCCCAATCGTATGTCCTGACAAAGCCTCATCTTGAGACTTGAACCGGTACTGAAAAATCTCTTTCTGCAGTTCCGGTATTTCTGACAGAGCAATAAGTACATTTCTCAGGTCACCTGGCGGAACAGCATTGAAGCTTTTTCTTAACGCACCGCTGCTCCCTCCATCGTCTGCAACTGTCACAATAGCCGTGACATCTGCATCTTTTTCCTTAAGACTTTTTAAAATAACTGGCAACCCAGTTCCACCGCCGATCACGGCAATTTTTGGTCTTCTTTTATTGATTAATGATGATTTCATGACCGTACAATGGACTCCTTTACTTTATCCTTGTCTCTGTGTGAAACATTGACAGGATAGCCGTCAGCTTTTATTTTATTCGCAATCCGTTCAACTAAGGCAACTGACCGGTGTTTACCCCCAGTGCAGCCAATAGCGACAGTCAGATTGCTTTTTCCTTCTTTCTTGTACCCTGGAAGTGTATATTCCAGCAGATCAGTGAATTTTTTATAGAATGATTCAGTCTCCGGCTGCTGCATGACATAATCATATACGTCTTTGTCCAGGCCCGTCTGCGGCTTCAGTTCTGGAATGTAGTGCGGGTTAGGAAGGAACCTGACATCCATTACCACATCAGCATCAATAGGTACACCATACTTGAAACCGAATGAGACCATTTCAACTCTGAACATCTCTTTCTCTTTTACTTTGAACTTCTCGATCAGTTTTTCTCTCAACTGACGTGGAGTAATGCTGCTGGTATCAATAACGACTTGTGCTTTCATGCGAATGTCCTTCAGCAGCTCTCTTTCTTTCTTGATTCCTTCAATAGTTCGTTCATTTTTTGCCAGTGGATGAGCCCGACGAGATTCTTTGTATCTGGTGACCAGTTCTTCGTTGGTCGCGTCCAGAAACACAATACGTGTTCGAATTAGAGGCGTATTGTCCATCGTCGCAATTGCTTTGTTGATCTCTTCAAAGAAATCCTGCATTCTTAGGTCCATAACTAAGGCAATTTTACTGAACTGACCTGTTTCTCTAACCAGTTTCCAGAAGGTCGGAAGGAGATTTGGAGGCATATTATCGATGCAGTAGTACCCCATATCTTCAAAACTCTGCATAGCTACTGTCTTACCTGCTCCGCTCATACCTGTAATAATCACCAATTCTAAATGTTCGTTCATTATGCCACTCCTTTACTCTTACCACATACCTATCAACTAACCTTAGCAGTTTATTTATTATAACATTCCTGGCGTGTCATGTATACTCTGCTCATGAATAGTCATATGCTGTTCATACTACAAGACCACTGGACTGACTGAACTGTCCAATGGTCTGATAGTTTATTCTTCTCTTTCACATGTGCTGGTACCAATCAAAGCGTATGCCCCACAGCGGCGGGTGAGTGCTGTCCCCATAAGCGGGAGAAAAGCCAGTCCCAGAAATCTTACCGGTCCATTTAAAATGAACAGCATAGGAAAGACTGCAGCAGCTAAAATGAGACGAATCGTGCGGTCAGTATTTCCGACATTCTTTTTCATTTGTAAATCCCCCCCTAAAGAATCAGTCCTTAGTTTGCATCAATAATTGACTTGATATCTGCTTCGAACGAGGAGATTTTCTCCTCTACAACTACGCCAGAGTCATCCTGTGCTGAAATATAGAATTTGATTTTAGGTTCTGTTCCTGATGGTCTGGCTGCAATCCAGCTTCCGTCAGCTAGCGTGTACTTCAGAACATTGGCTTTAGGCAGATTAATTGTATCTTCACCACTCTGAGTTTTCACTGTCTGCTTCTGGAAGTCTTCCACTTTGCAAACTTTGATGCCCCCAAAATGAGCTGGTGCCTGATTTCTTAGAGTATTCATGAGATTATTGATTTTTTTCGTTCCTTCCATGCCTTCCATCTTGATTGAGATGGTCTTCTCTTTAAAGTGACCATATTGATGATAAAGTTCATGAAGGGCATCGAAACAGCTGAAGCCTTCTTCTTTATAATGTGCAACCATTTCAGCAACCATGACTAGAGCTTGGATCGCATCCTTATCTCTGACAAACGGCTGGACGAGATACCCGTAACTTTCTTCAAATCCGAACATGAAAGTATAATTCTGGTCTGCTTCGTACTCCTTGATTTTTTCTGCAATAAACTTGAATCCAGTAAGCACGTTGACAGATTCTACTCCATATTTGTCAGCAATGGCAGATGGCAGTTCGCTTGAAACAATCGACTTGATGATCACACTGTTTCCTGGAAGCGTTCCTTTTTTAGTATGTGCCTTCAGAATATATTCAATCATCAGACTCGCGATCTGGTTTCCGCTGAGTACTTCGTAGTGCCCTTCAGAAGTTTTAACAGCCATCCCCAGACGGTCTGCATCAGGATCAGTCGCTATCAAAACATCTGCATCTTCTTTTTTCCCCTGCTCGATGGCCAGCTCAAAAGCTTCCGGGTCTTCAGGATTGGGAGATTTTACAGTTGAAAAATCCGGATCTGCTTCAGCCTGTTTCTCAACAAGAGACACTTTTTTGAACCCAGCCTGTTCAAGCGCTTTGACTCCCAACATTTTTCCTGTGCCGTGGAGAGGAGTAAATACGATTTTAATGTGACGTCCCTGACGATCTGCCAGTTCCTGGTCGATTGTCACTGTTCTCAGATAATCTAAGTAGACACGGTCGACATCCTTACCGACGATTTTCAGCAGTCCTTTTTCCTCTGCTTCAACTGCGGTGAGTGTATCGATAGATAAAATGTCAGAGACACTTCTGACATATTCGGTCAGCTCATCAGCTTCTTTGGGCGGCAGCTGGCCCCCATCTTCCCCATATACCTTATACCCATTATACTCAGGTGGATTATGGCTGGCAGTGATCATAATGCCTGCTGCTGCTTTAAAATGACGTACGGCAAATGACAGTTCAGGCGTCGGACGAAGGTCTTCAAAAACAAAAGCTTTAATGTTGTGAGCAGCTAATGTTCTGGCAGACTCTAGGGCAAATTCCTTTGACATATGACGGGAGTCATAAGCAATCGCAACCCCGCGTTCAGCAAACTCTTTTCCCTGACTCTCTAGAAATAGGGCCAGTCCTTCAGTCGCTTGACGGACAGTATAATAGTTCATTCGATTCGTTCCAGCCCCAATGATCCCACGCATACCAGCCGTTCCAAATTCCAGAGAAGTGTAAAAAGCATCTTCCAAAGCTGCTTCGTCAGCTTTATTCTTTTCAAGATCTGACCTCACCTGTTCATCCAAGTCGTCAAAATCGACCCATGTTTCGTATGTTTCTTTCCATTCCATTGTATACCCTCTTTTCTGCATGATTAATTATCCGCTTTCTTTTCTTTTTCCATTGTAACATTTTTACTGAAACCTTGCATGAAAAAAGTATACACGTTGAAGTGAAAAACAGAGCCAGGAATGTGCTATTCCTGGCTCTGCTACAAATTATCAATGATTCATGCGTGCTGCTGTTCCATTTTTTCTTTAAGTTCTTCAACGTATTGATACGCAGCATTTCCGGCTACAGAACCATCTCCGACAGCCGTTGCCACTTGTCTGAGTACAGTGTCTCTCACATCTCCGATAGCAAAGATACCAGGAACAGCGGTCATCATCTGACTGTCTGTTTCTATCCAGTCTTCCTCGTTGGTGATAGGCAGATTGGTAAAGCTGTCAGAGTTAGGCAGAAGACCGATATAAATAAATACCCCATCCGCTGCAAGTGTAGATACATTACCCGTTCTAACGTTTTTCAGCTGAACTCCTGTTACTTTATCGTCGCCCTCGATTTCTTCAACTACTGAATCCCAGATAAAATCAATCTTGTCATTTTTAAATGCTCTGTCCTGAAGAATTTTCTGTGCTCTCAGTTCATCACGACGGTGAACAATCGTCACTTTGCTGGCAAATTGTGTCAGATAAGTTCCCTCTTCAACAGCAGAATCACCACCACCGACAACTACTACATGTTTATCTCTAAAGAATGCCCCATCACAGACAGCACAGTAAGATACACCTTTTCCGTTGTACTCAGCTTCACCTTTCACTCCAAGCTTCTTGTGTTCTGCACCTGTAGCTATAATGACAGATTTGGCAAAATAGGACTTATTGCTAACAACCAGTTCTTTTTCTGTTGTATGATCGATGATTTCTTTTACATCGCCATACACATGCTCGGCACCAAACTGTTTGGCTCCTTCGTACATTTTCATTGATAAATCCGGTCCCATTATGCTACTGAAGCCGGAATAGTTTTCAATTTCAGCCGTATTGTTCATCTGTCCACCCGGTATTCCTTTTTCCAGAATCAGAGTAGATAAATTGGATCGGGAGGCATATAAAGCTGCCGTCAACCCACCCGGGCCAGCTCCAATCACGATGACATCATATACTTGTTTTTCTTCTTCCATTATGCGAGCCTCCTTGAAGTCAAAAATTGATTACTAGAACCATTAACACTTACTTTTTGTAAGTTAGCTACTTCCTATATAAGTATACTAGATATAAACAATAAGTCAAGAGTAAAACTCCCCTTATAATAAACAGCTACAGCTCTTCTGTTCACTATAAAAGGAGCCTGACTTCTACTATCGTCTTCTGTCTGCTCTACTCTTTTGCATGCTCAAGTTCATGAGCTTCTGCATCCATCTTATTTTCAACGTTTCCATTTTCCAGGTCTTTAGCAAGATCCACAATATATTGCCTCAAGTTGTCTTTCACTTGAGGGTGTTTCAAACCGTATTGAATTGTTGTTTTCAGGAAGCCGAACTTGTCTCCGACATCGTAACGCTCACCTTTGAATTCCTTGGCAAACACGCGCTGTGTTTTGTTTAATATGTCAATCGCATCCGTAAGCTGGATTTCTCCACCTTTTCCAGGCTCAAGATTTTCAAGAATGTCAAAAATCTCCGGAGTCATCAGATAACGGCCGATAATCGCCAAATCACTAGGGGCTTCATCCGGATCAGGTTTTTCAACAAACTTGCGTACGTTGTATAAGCCTTCCCCTGCCTCAGCTTCAGGATCGATGATGCCGTAACTGGACGTTTCTTCATGCGGAACTTTCATTACAGCAATGTTTGAGGCATGAGTCTTCTCATAGCCCTCGATCAGCTGCTTAGTCAAAGGCACTTCGTCAGCCATGACGTCGTCTCCCAGCATGATGACAAAAGGTTCGTTCCCTACAAAAGCTTTCGCCTGAAGGACCGCATGACCCAGCCCCAGAGGATACGCCTGTCTGGCGAAATACAGGTTCAGACCTGTTGTCTCTTCGACTAGTTCAAGCAGTTCGTCTTTTCCTTTTGCCCGAAGGTTCTCTTCCAGCTCTGGATTTGAATCAAAGTGATCTTCGATCGGACGCTTCAGTTTTCCCGTAATAATCAGAATATCTTCAATACCAGATGCGATGGCTTCCTCTACGATAAACTGAATCGTCGGTTTGTCCACGATCGGAATCATTTCTTTAGGCATAGCCTTTGTAGCAGGTAAAAACCGTGTGCCGTATCCTGCTGCTGGAATAATGGCTTTTCTTACTTTCTGCATAGTTCTCTACTCCTTCTTACCTTAAGTATACGCGCTTTCAACATTAGTTTATTCAGACTTTCCTTCACGCTGCATTAAATTAAGTATAACATATTTCACATCAGAGTCATTGTAAACGACGTTATAAATAGCCTCCGTGATCGGCATTTCAATATTGAACTCTTGAGCCAGTTCATATGCTGCCTTGGTGGTGGAGATTCCTTCAACAACCATGCCCATTTCATCAAGAATTGTTTCCACCTTTTTACCTTTACCGATCTGATAGCCTGCCCGCCAGTTTCTGGAATGCGGGCTCGTACAGGTAACGATGAGATCTCCCACCCCGCTTAATCCCATAAATGTTAGTGGATCCGCACCAAGCTCCAGACCTAATCTGCTTATTTCAGCAAGCCCTCGCGTGACTAAACCAGCCTTGGCATTATCGCCATAACCCAGACCCGCGATTACACCGGCGCCCAATGCAATAATATTCTTTAAGGCAGCGCCAATTTCTACCCCTATGATGTCTTCATTTGTGTAAACTCTGAAGTAATCATTTAAAAATATATTCTGAGTCAGTCGGGCTGCTTCTATATTTTCAGATGCGGCCGTAATAGTCGTCAGATCTTTCGCTACGACTTCCTCTGCATGGCTGGGACCGGACAGGGCTACAATCCCGGTCATCCTGTCAGGCTCAATCTCTTCTTCAAGTATAGTCGATATACGTTTATGTGTTTCGGCCTCGAGTCCTTTTGAAGCATGGACCACCGTCACTTGATGGTCAAGAAGCGCGTTGACCTGTTGTGCAGTCTGTCGAATCCCCTTTGTCGGAATGACAAACAGAATGATATCTGCATCTGCTATCACTTCTTTCAGGTCAATGCCAGCCGTAACTCCTTCAGGAAAGGTGAATTCTGGAAGGTAGTGTTTATTTGTATGGTTCCGGGTAATTTCTTCTGCCTGATGAGAGTCTCTTGTCCAGAGTCTGACGTCATGTCCGTTCTCAAAGAGGACAGTAGCCAGGGCACTTCCCCAGGATCCTGCTCCTAGTACAGCAATCGTCTTGTTCACTGATTTCTCTCCTCACTCATGACTTACTTCTTACTGTTCTCATATTTCCGGCGCTTCTCTTCAAATATCTTTTCAGGTTCAATACCGACCGCATAATAAGGCGGTGTCGGGTAGACATATAATCTTCTGTAGATGATCAGTCCAATACCGACAACGAACAGCACAAGTGACAGTACTTGTGATACTCTCAGTCCTCCACCAATATATAAACTGTCTGTACGCATACCTTCGATAAAGAAACGACCGAATCCGTACCATATGAGGTAGCTGAGAAACACTTCTCCACGTCTGAACAGTTTCGTTTTAGCTCGCAGAGTCATAAGAATGGCAAAGCCAATCAGATTCCAGACGGACTCATAAAGGAACGTCGGGTGATAGTAACTGCCGTCGATGTTCATCTGGTTAATGATAAAATCAGGAAGCTGCAGCCTTTCCAGAAACTGTCGTGTGACTTCTGTTCCGTGAGCCTCCTGGTTGATGAAATTGCCCCAGCGGCCGATTGCCTGTGCTAGCATAACGTGAGGGGCGAGAATATCGACCAGCAGCCATAAAGGAACGTTCCGCTTGTTCGCGTACCAGTATAGTGTAATAAAACCGAGAATCAGACCGCCATATATAGCAAGCCCACCTTCCCAGAAGTAAAAGATCCTGATTGGATCGGCGAGGTAGGTCTGAAGTTCGAATAGCACATAATACAACCGTGCTCCAATTATACCGGCAGGAATGATCCAGAAGGCCATATCGACAATAAAATCTTCTTCGATACCTCTTCTACCCGCTTCTTTCATGCTCAGCCAGACTGCCGCAAACATCCCCGTCACAATGATAATGCCGTACCAGGCCACTTCTAATGGTCCGAGACGAAATGCGATAGGATCTATGCTACTTATAATACTGTTCATACAATTTCCTCCTAATTATTCTGCTGATTATCCAGAGTGTTCTGCTGGATCAGATTATTCAAGTTTGTTTCAAAGGTTTGGGTTGCATCATAACCCATTTCTTTAGCACGGATATTCATCGTAGCTATTTCAATAATGATTGACAGGTTACGTCCAACTTTTACTGGAATAGACAGTTTTGGAATGTCGACGTTAAAGAAACGCATATTGTCAAGATTGTGTCCCAGACGATCGTACTGGCGGTTCTTGTCCCAATGTTCCAGGTTGATGACGAGATCCACCGTCTTCTTGGAACGGATTGACCCTACACCAAACAGGTTGACTACGTCGATAACACCGATTCCTCTGATTTCAATCAGATGTCTTAAGATTTCAGGTGGTTCACCTATGATCCGACGTTCATCCATCATGTATAGCTCGACCCTGTCATCTGCAACGAGGCGATGCCCACGCTGGATCAGCTCAAGTGCCGTCTCAGACTTTCCTATTCCGGAGTCTCCGATTATCAGGACCCCCATCCCGTAAATGTCAACTAGCACGCCATGCTGAGAAATGCGCTCGGCCAGTCTTTCTTCCAGGAAATTCGTCACATTTGAAGACAGTCTGGTTGTTGACCGTTTAGATAACAGAACTGGGATACCCTTTTCTTCAGCTGCCTTGATCAGTTCCTGAGGCGGTTCTTGATTTCTCGACACTAGGAATGCTGGTGTATCTGCCTGGCACATTCTCTTCATGATAATATAACGCTCATCACTTGTCATACGCTCTGTAAACGACAATTCAGTTTTTCCTAGCAGCTGTATTCTATTCTGTGGATAAAAGCTGAAATAGCCTGTCAGCTCAAGGGCCGGACGAGAAAGATCACTGACTGTGATTTCTCTATCTAGATGCTCTTCGCCGACGACAACTTTGATATCGTCCATCGCATCTACTAACTCGTGAATTTTTACTACTGGAGTAGTCATAGTTTAGCTCCTTTTCAATTTATCAAACATGACTTAATCATATCATATTTAGGTAATGCTTTATAGATGAAACCTTTCCATTCGACTGCTTGAGAAATTTCTTCATCTGATTATTCCCGACCGGCTATATTCCAACAGTCTATTTTCCACAGTGTACCTTGCACTAGTCCTTTCTTACCTGAAGTATCCGTAACTTCCCAAATTTTCCGTGGCCCATTCATCCCCAGGAACCGCCAGGCTGTCTATCAGCTGAGTTAGATTACTTATCCCTTTCATACCGGCAATAAGTGACTGATCGATATAAGTTAGTGATTCGATTGCCATCTCCCTTGTCCGCTGCAGATTCTCCACATCCGTACCTGCCAGCACCTCCCGGACGATGTCTAATGACCATGCCGCCCGAGAGACGGTGCGTATAATCAGTACACGTTTAACCTCCGCCTGGGTATAGAGACGGTAGCCACTTTCCGGGTCGCGTTTTGGATCGATCAGTCGCTCCTTTTCCCAGTGACGTAAGGCTGATGTTCTCACGCCTGCTATTTCGGCCACTTCACCAATAGTATACACTTCGTTCCTTTTCCTGATCTGGTCGATCCAGCCAATGTCATCAGTATCCAGCATGTGAATCACTTGTTCTGCCTGAATTCTTTCTCTATGCAGACTTGCCTGTGCAGCATTGACTTTCCACAATGCCTGAAGAAATTTTTTCTGCTGGATCAGAGGCATGATCTCTTTGACTAACCCCATTCCGTAACCGATGTTCATCTTAACAATACACTTGAAGTAGGCCAGATGACTATCCGTATAATTACGATAACCACTGTCGGTCCTTGGAATTTCAGGTACTAATCCCCATTCTTCATAGTGTTTTAAAGTGCTTGTAGAAATATCGCATGCTCTGGCAATATCTATTCCTCTCATCTTGTATCCTCCTGAATTGGATGCGCTTCTGACTATTTCCAGGCTATCTGACCACAACCTGCTGCAGTATATCCCGTTATAAAGTAGTAGCTTTAAGTAAATAGTTAACTTAATATTTTTTATAGTAATTTATTCAGCATTTTTTATCAAAAAGTTGTGACCTTGCATCAATGTAGTACACTGGTATAGAAGGCAGAACAATAATAACATGTCCTGTGATAAAAGGATATGTGTATCTGTTTATATGTAAAAAAAGGAGAGTGGTACTGATGGATCAGACAATTGATCTGGCAGTCGAAACAAAAGGTCTGGTAAAACAGTTTGGAGGATTTACAGCAGTTGATAATATTGACTTGTCAATAGAAAAAGGAACAGTCTACGGATTTTTAGGACCAAATGGTGCAGGAAAGACAACCACTGTTCGTATGCTTAGTACCCTGCTGAAAATTGATGAAGGAGAAGCTCGTATTTTCGGTCATGACGTATCTAAAGAAGCCAGAAAAATTCGTCCCCGTATAGCTTTGACAGGGCAGCACGCGTCTATTGATGAAGATTTAACTGGAACTGAAAACCTCGTCATGATATCAAGACTAATGGGTTTCACAAGAAAAGAAGCAAAGCAGAGAGCATATGAGTTACTTGAAGCGTTCGGATTGTCGGAGGCTGCCGGAAAACAAGTCAAAAACTATTCTGGTGGAATGCGTCGAAGACTCGATATTGCTGCCAGTATCGTTATCACTCCGGACCTCCTGTTTCTGGATGAGCCGACAACTGGCCTGGATCCTCGAAGCAGAAACCAGGTCTGGGAAGTCGTTCGGGCACTGACTAAAGCCGGCACAACTGTTCTGCTGACAACTCAGTATCTTGATGAAGCCGATCAGTTGGCTGACCGTATAGCTGTCATTAATAAAGGAGCGGTCATTGCTGAAGGGACACCCTCCGAACTGAAAGCTTCAGTAGGATCAGGCATGCTTCATATTACTCTTAAAAATAAAACAGATATCGAACAAGCAGAAAAAGTGCTGGAAACGAGGTTTGATGCTTTAATCCGCAGATCATCCAGAGAATCTGAAATTATAGTTAACGTCAGCAGCTCATCAGAAGCATTAAAAGCACTGAACAATCTGGAATCTGAAGGCATTGAACTGGTGACTTTTTCCCTAAGCCAGCCGAGTTTAGATGAAGTTTTCTTAGCTTTAACTGATGACGAGGAATAAGAAGGAGGAACTTAAAATGGAATTCAATCAGAATAAATCAAAAGATAATCTTCAGCAGACGATCATCTCATCACATCGTCCAACCCCGCCACACGCACTGTCGTCTGTCGGCACTTTTGCTATGCGATCGTTACTCAAGACTAAACATACACCCATGGCCCTTATGGACATCACTGCCATGCCTATTCTTTTTCTGATAATGTTCACCTATCTTTTTGGTGGAGCAATAGCAGGTTCAGTTCAGGACTATTTACAGTTTATTCTTCCAGGAATTCTAGTACAGACGGTTATTCAGATTACAATGTATACCGGTCTGGACTTAAATAAGGATCTGCAGAAAGGTTTTTTTGACCGTCAGCGTACTTTACCCATCTGGTCCCCCTCATCCCTAGTAGGATCAATGACTTTTGATGTGCTGAGGTACACCATTGCCTGTCTCATCATGATAGGTTTTGCAATGATTCTGGGATTTCGTCCTCAAGGTACACTTATAGGGCTTGTCTCTGCTGTCGGCCTTCTCCTGATCTTTTCCTTCAGCCTGTCGTGGATATGGACCGTACTGGCTCTTATCATGGAATCTGAAAATGCCTTAATGGCTACCTCTATGATGATCATATTCCCTCTGACTTTCCTAAGCAGTGCCTTTGTAGATCCTGAAACCATGCCTAGAGTACTGGAAGTATTTGTAAGCATCAACCCAATTTCCATGCTGGTGGATTCTGTAAGGGGCTTGATGCATGGGTATACTGTCGGGACAGAAATTGTTTGGACTCTGATATCTTCAGGAATTCTATTAGCTGTCTTCGGTCCGTTGACGATGTATCTGTACAAAAGTAAAAACTGATAAGTTTATGTCTAGCTCGTAATATGGATATTTTCCATGAAAAAAGCTGATCAGCATCTATGCCGATCAGCTTTTTTTCATGCATTATTGAAATACGCATTGAGTCCTGACACTACAAGAGCCACAAACAGAGTCAATGAAAAGGAGCTGAAGGCGAATCCGCTCACTAGTGCGGCGGTAAACCACAACATCAGTCCGTTGATGATAAAATAGAATAAGCCCAGTGTCATTACTGTGATAGGCAATGACAATATAACCAGTATAGGCTTCACTGTAACATTAAGAACGCCGAATACAACTGCCGCTATAAGAGCTGTCACCCATGAATCGATCTGAAACCCTTGAAGGAATCCAGCCAGTGCCAGAAATATGAGAGTATTAGCTAAAATGCGCTGCCACCATTTCATAGATTAAAAGTCACTCCAGTCGTCCTCTTCCAGTTTTTCGGCTTCTTTACGTTTAGGTTTATATGAGACACCACCGAAAGGAGAAGGTTTTTTCTTATTGGAAGCTAATTTACTTGTCTGATCATCACTTTCCGGCATGACGAGCGCTAAAAGGAGATAGATAGGCACTGTAGACCCTACTCCGATGAAAGTAGCAACAACGACGATCACTCTTAGAAGAACAGGATCGATATTGAAGTACTCACCCAAACCACCCAGCACACCAAAGATGACAACATTATCTTTTGATTTTGATAATTTGTTCATTTTACACTCCTCTTTCCGTTCAATTATTTATCTGTATCTTTAATTAAAATATTTCCTGTTGTAGTACCGGCATAAAAGCTCATTGGCGCATCACCGGTAACACGCTTTACATGCATCGTATGCTCGATTTTTTCCATCGGTTCTGTATCGGACAAGCGGCTTTTCACTTTTCCGAATGTTGTTTTAGCTTTTCCCTCAATAGCGCGTCCTTTAGGAAGAGCCATTTTAACATTTCCATTGACAGTAGTCGCGTTCACTCTGACAATTTTCTGATCGGATAGTGTAACTTTAATTTCTCCGTTCGTCGTAGTAAAGTCTGCACTTTCCGTTTTCCCGTCAAAGACGATCGATCCATTCACTGAACCTGCAAGGACATCTCTCAAGTCCGCCTGCTTGACAGTTATCTGTCCATTCGAACCTTTTGCCTCAAGCATGGTTGCTGACAGTCCTTCGAAGGTCAGTGATCCATTAGTAGATTTTGCAAAGACATCTTTTGCTTCTATATCTTTGAGCGACAGTTTACCATTCAGCATGGTGATTGAAACATAATCGTAAGTTCTCTGCGGCAGGGTCACTTCCAGTTCAACATAGACACGTTTGTTAGGCATATGACACAACAGTTTGTCTTCGTCGATCGTTACTGTGCTTCTGGCATCGAATGATTTTTCAGGTGTGTCTTCATCCATTTTACCATATAATTTACCTTTTGCCTTAAATGACATCGTTTCTCCCTGACCAGGTTTCAGAATCAGTTTTCCATTAGCCAGCTTGAAGTCAAGAATAGTCGCTGTGGTTGAGTCGTACTGCCATTCTTTAGTAAATTCCTTTGTACTTAAAGAAGGAATTTTCAAGTTGATATCCTTCCAGCCGAAATGACTCATGGCCTGCTCAATGTTTGTACGAATGGTTTCTGACACATCATTTTTAGAGGCCTGATCCACTTTAGTTTTGATGATCTTGGACCACTCTTTACTTGCAGCATCCAGTTTTTCTCCAGCTTTAGACAATTCCTCTGTGGCTTTTTTCTCCCAGTCTTCAGGAAGCTCGAACTTTGAAGTTGCCTGTTTAGCTTTCAGCGTCCACTGCTTCATCTTAGTGCGGTGGAGTTTCTTCATGAGTTCAGCTTTCTGAGCAGCCAGATCATTGACTTCTTCTTCAAGTTCCTGAATCTCTTCAAGAAGTTCTGACGATGCTTCCTGTGATTCTTCAATCTCCAATTCGTCAATTTCTGTCAGCTGTTCATCGAGCTCATTAATCTCTTCTCTGAGAGTAACGATTTCTTCAGTAGTATCTACATCATCTAGCTGTTTGATCAGTTCAAGTTCTTTCTGGATGGCTCTGATTTTTTCAATAATTTTGTCTTTTTCGTCTTGGACGGTTTTTCTTCCTGACGCTTTAAGTCCTTCGAGTTCTTCTTTCTTCAACTCAAGAGATTTCTTTCTGTTCGCCAGGTTTTCATTAATCGTATCCAGTTCCACAGAATACTGATTGATTTCAGAAACCAGCTGTTCAAGTGAGGCTTCTGCTTCTTTCTGCTTCTCCCTGCTGTCATCGTCTAGAGCTTCTTCAATGTGCACATCTGCCTCGTCAGCCTTTTCTTCAGTATTAAACGCTGCTTCTGCTTCTTTTCTGTCATATTTCTTGGCAAGTGATTCCAGAAGATCCAATCCTTCTTCAGTTGAAATAACTCCATTTTTCATCAACTCAAGAATACGTTCTCTTTCGTTCATGGTACACCCTCCTATTTGGTTTATCCTCATTTGTTTTTATCCATGTCTTTATTAGCTTCCTATCTAACTTATATTATGACTGAAGAAAGCTGATTTGTCATAGGTCTTACGACTGATTTTTGACCTATAATAAAAAACATAAAAACCCGTCTCTGATAAAAAGACGAGTTCTTATAGACTTTTTTAATGCGGGACTTTATCCAGGATAGATTTCAGGAAGTGGCCCGTATAGCTGTTCTCACACTCTGCGATTTCCTCAGGTGTACCTGTTGCAATAATCGTTCCCCCACCGGCTCCACCTTCAGGTCCCAGATCTATAATATGATCCGCTACCTTGATGACATCAAGGTTGTGTTCGATAACAAGAACGGTATTTCCTGCTTCAACCAGTCGGTCGAGAACTTCCAGCAGACGGGCAATATCATCGGCATGCAGGCCTGTCGTCGGCTCATCTAGAATATAGAAGTTGTGGCCATTCTGACGTTTGTGCAGCTCACTGGCCAGCTTCATTCTCTGAGCTTCTCCTCCTGATAATGTCGTTGCGGGCTGCCCAAGAGTCATATAGCCTAAGCCGACATCAATAATCGTCTGGAGTTTCCGCTCGATTTTGGGAATATTAGAGAAAAAGTCGACAGCTTCTTCGATCGTCATGCCGAGCACTTCTGAGATATTCTTTCCTTTATATTTTATTTCAAGTGTTTCTGAGTTGTAGCGTGTGCCGTGACAGATTTCGCACGGGACATATACATCAGGCAGGAAATGCATCTCGATTTTTAATATGCCATCTCCTCTGCACGCCTCACAGCGTCCGCCCTTGACGTTGAAGCTGAAGCGTCCTTTTTTGTATCCACGCATCTTGGCTTCATTCGTTTTGGCAAACAAATCTCTGATGTCATCGAATACACTCGTATAGGTTGCCGGGTTACTTCTAGGCGTTCTTCCGATCGGACTCTGATCAATATCGATGACTTTTTCAAGCTGTTCATATCCTTTTATCGACTTATATTTACCAGGACGAGCTTTGGAACGCCCTACTTCACGTGCCAGAGCCTTTTTCAGTATCTCATTGACCAATGAACTTTTACCTGAGCCGGATACACCTGTGACGGCTGTGAATCGTCCTAAAGGAAAAGTGACATCCACATCTTTCAAGTTGTTTTCGGCCGCTCCTTTGATTTCAATCGTCCCGTGATCTTCGTGTCGTCGTTCAGCAGGGACAGGAATGGCTTTCTTGCCGGATAGATATGCCCCGGTGATAGAATCAGGATGCTGTTCGATTTCTTCAGGCGTACCCATAGCAACCACTTCTCCCCCGTTTTCTCCGGCACCGGGACCAATGTCAATCAGATAGTCAGCTGCCCGCATGGTATCTTCGTCATGTTCTACGACAACCAGGGTGTTACCAAGATCTCTCATTTTTTTTAGGGAATCGATCAGCCGGTTATTGTCCCTCTGATGCAGCCCTATAGACGGCTCATCAAGAATATAGAGAACGCCGGACAGATTCGATCCAATTTGTGTCGCAAGACGAATACGCTGAGCCTCTCCACCTGACAAAGTTCCTGCTTTTCTATTCAAAGTCAGATAATCCAGACCGACATTACGAAGGAAGGACAACCGGTCCTTGATTTCTTTCTTAATTGGGGCAGCGATTGTCGTATCTGTGTCAGAAAGAGAGAGCTCATCAAAAAAGGTGTGTGCTTTTTCAACTGAATAGCTACTGACATCTCCGATATCTTCTCCTCGAACCTTGACTGACAAGGCCTCTCTGTTAAGACGTTTCCCATGACAGACATGACATTCCAGTTCTGTCATATACTGCTGCATCTGATTGCGGGTAAAGTCACTGTTGGTTTCATGGTATCGTCTCGAGATGTTGTTCAGGACTCCTTCAAAAGGAATCATTGTGTCTCTTACACTTCCAAAATCATTTTTATAGTGGAAATGGAATTTCTTGGTACCTGATCCATTCAATACGATAGTCTGTTTCTTCTTAGGCAGAGCCTCAAAAGGCACAGTTGTATCAACATCAAAAGCATCACATGCCTGGGACAGCATCTGAGGATAATAATTGGAACTGATCGGCTGCCAGGGCAGTATCGCTCCATCATCCAGAGACAGGCTTCGGTCCGGAATCACAAGATCGACATCTACTTCAAGTTTTGTTCCAAGGCCATCACATTCAGAACACGCACCGAATGGCGCATTGAATGAAAACAGTCTAGGTTCTAACGGCGGAAGAGTAAAGCCGCAGACTGGACAGGCATAGTGTTCACTGAACAGAATCTCTTCTTGATCGATGATATCAGCTATGACATAGCCGTCTGCCAGTGACAGTGCAGCTTCAACAGAATCAAACAGGCGGGAACGGATGCCTTCTTTTACTACGATACGGTCAATGATGACTTCGATCGAATGTGTTTTATTCTTATCCAGTTCAATCTCGTCACCGATATCCATGACTTCGTTATCCACTCTCAGTCGGACATAACCTTCACTTTTGATTTTCTCAAGCACTTTTTTATGCTGTCCCTTTTTCTCTTTGACGATCGGAGACAGGATCTGCAGACGTGTGCGTTCTGGATACTCCAGTATACGATCAACCATCTGTTCGATGGACTGACTTGATATTTCAGTGCCGTCGTTCGGACAAATCGGCTTGCCTATACGGGCATACATCAGGCGCAGGTAGTCATTGATTTCAGTAACCGTCCCTACTGTCGAACGGGGATTGTTACTCGTGGTTTTCTGGTCAATGGAAATTGCAGGACTGAGCCCTTCTATGCTGTCGACGTCCGGTTTGTCCATCTGACCTAAGAATTGTCTAGCATAGGCGGACAGCGACTCAACATAGCGCCGCTGTCCCTCTGCATACAAAGTGTCAAATGCCAGTGAACTTTTTCCCGATCCTGACAACCCCGTCATTACAACCAGTTTGTCTCTTGGTATTGTCACATCCACATTCTTAAGATTATGCGACCTTGCGCCTCTCACTTCTATTTTATCGTTTGCCATTCTATTGCCTTCCTTTGCCATTGATCTAATTTATCACGCTTATGGTATCTTTATTGTACATTTTTCATTCTGAATATTCGACTATTTGACTTGTTCTGACGGTACATAAAAAGGAAAGAGCGTACCCTTTCCTCCAAATGACTCTGATAGTATATCACACTCACTCTCCTAAAGCGAATGTTTGTTCTATGTTGTGATGTTTGAGTATTTTTTCTGAAATTTTCTCAAGTTCCGACTGATTTGTAAATTCACCGCTGAGCAGATCAGGAAGAATTTCAGACAGAATATATTTTACAGATACCATTTCTTTAAATTCCAGAATGGTATTAAGTGACTCCTGATAGATTTCAGTAAAGAGATGCTCTGGATTGCCTTTCTGAATTTCCCCGAAGGACTCATATAAAAGATCGACCTTATCTGCAACTGACAGAATTTTCCCTTCAAGGGTATCATCTTTCCCTTCTTTCAAACGTTCATAGTATATCGCCTGAAACTCTTTAGGAATTTCCTGCTCAATGAAATGATGCGTCATTGACTCTTCTACATTCGCCAGCCGCTCTCTCAAGTCCGGATCGGCATATTTGACAGGCGTTTTAATGTCCCCAATGAAAATCTCCGCGTAGTCATGATTAAGTGCTTTTTCATACAAGGCTTTCCAGTTGATCTCATTGCCGTGATATTCTTCTACTGTCCCCAGAAACTGAGCAATTTTTGTGACTTTGAATGAATGTGAGGCAACAGAATGTTCCTCGAACTTAAACTTTCCCGGGCAGCGATATATTTTTTCCAGATCACTTAAACTTTTAAAATATTCATGCATTCCCATAATGTATCTCCCCCTGTTTGTGCCTAAAGTTACTTTATACTAACAACTATCTTACCCGTTTTCAAATCTTTTTTTCAGAATGTCAGCTGGGTCATAAACAAACTCGATTGTGCTGTGAGTAATATTCTTCTTGACCAGTTCCTGTCTGATGGTTGTCTTGACCTCTTCGAGTCGCTTCTGATCAGAGCAGCCTGTACTTAATGTGACTGTCAGTGCATGTTCCCGTCCATCGATTGACCAGATATGAAGGTGACTGATATTTGTTACTTCTTCAGACCGTATGAGCAGCTCTTCAATTGTCGACCTAGAAATATTTTTGGGTGTGGCTTCAAGAAAGACTTGAATCGTCTCTTTGAATAACGGCCAGGTCTTGATTATAATGAAGAGAGCAACCGCTACCGATAATAGAGGATCAAGGTAATACCAGTCGGTAAAATGCAAAGTGACGCTGACTGCCAATACACCAAGCCATCCCAGTAAGTCTTCGATCATGTGCAGATTAATAAGGGATTCGTTATGTGAGTGTCCTTTACTCATGAGCCACGCAGCAAAGCCGTTCGCTCCAATTGCAGCTATCGCCAGCCATAACATCCCCTGATAATTGACTGGTTCCGGCGAAAAGATACGTGGAACAGAATGAAAAATAACAAGTGCAGACCCACCAATCAGAACAACAGATGTAAGCAGAGCCCCAAGAAGAGAAAAACGCTGATGGCCGAAACTGTACTGGTCATTAGCTTCTTTACCTGACAGTCTTTCAAAATAGCCTGCTGCCCCAACGGATAAAGCATCACCTAAGTCATGAACGGCATCACTGACGATGGCCATACTATTAAAAAGAAAGCCAAAAATAAATTCGATAATCGAGAACATGAGGTTCAAATAGAAAACAACCGTGATTTTAGTTGTTGCTGACTGACTCTGCATGCCTGTCAGTCCATGATGATCGTGGCCATGATGTCCATGCTGATGATCAGTTGAATCAGTCTCCTCATAACTGTCAATTAATGTCAGTTTATTAAACTCCAGTATTTTAAAAATTGCCGTTAGGTCCGCTTTACTTTCATCCACAGTGAGCTCTCTGTGATCATAATCAATGCTGACTGCTGCATCGTGCTGACTCGCATTGATTCTTGTCTCCAGTTCGGTACTGCAGTTCCCGCAGTGCAGTCCTTTGATCTTATACGTTATCATATGATTACCTCTTTTCATTTGCATGGGATATGACTTGTGTGAGTAAGTTATAGACATGGTCATCAGCTAGAGAATACACCCTTTTTCTGCCTTCTCTTCTAACACCTACAAGCCGGACATTTTTCAGTATCTTGAGCTGGTGTGAGAGCGCTGACTGTTTAACCTCAAGGCTTTCAGCCAGTTCAGTCACGCTCATTTCAGAATCAGAAAGTGCATAAATTATTTTCAGACGTCCAGGATCACTTAATGCTTTAAACAGATCAGTCACTTCGTTGATTGTTTCACCGGAAAGGGACATAGACATTCTCCTTTTACATAATACGTATTTTGCATACATGAACAGATATTCATATGTTCACTTTACCATATATTCGGAATTTATCAAGTCTTTAATAAACTCGTCTGTAATAAAATATTCTCCGGTTCTATTTGCACTTAATGTCCAGACAAAAACAGCACGGCCCTGACTTCCTGAATAACTGCAGAAAAGATCAGAACCATGCTGTTTAAATTTTATCTCAAATTGTCACCATTGAATCCAACCTGTGGACATCATTTATTTAACCAAACTAATTTCTTCCAGGAGAACAACACCGAGATCATGAGGATCGTTTTCATACAGTGCGGTTTCTGTCATGACCAGCTCACCATCAATACGTTTTATCTTAAGCTTGCAGTAGGAGCGGCTCAGAAAGAGGGATTCGGTAAAATCTTCCGCACTTTCGAGTTTTTTCTGGTTAGACTCCAGTATCGTATCCCCAATTTCAATGTCCATTTTTTCGGCAGGACTGCCGGGTCTTACGGCTACTACACGCAGGCCTTCTTCAGCAGGTCCAAACCGGAAGTTCCATTTCCTTTCCCGAAGTCTGTGTCTATAAAGCACAATCACTCCACCAAGGAGAAGGACAGCCAATCCTACAGCTGCTAGTTCAACCTGCCAGAAAGTTAGTGCAAACAGGATGACGCCTATGACGGATAAACTGACAAAGTCTTTTACCAGCAAGTTCTTAGCCTGTGTCGGCATCTGAGCCTGTACTGTATACCTGAAGCCTATCAGAACAGGCAGGATCAGAAATGAATAGGGCTGATCGCCGATTGAAAAAACAGGCCACCAGTCAAACAGTTGGGTGAAGGTAGTCCCGGGAACGACAACCACTAGAGGAATCAGCCATAATGGTGTCATACGGTATCGGGCAACGAGTTTTCCTCGCTTCGTTTTCAGAAAGCGTGGAGTAAACTGATTGATTTTAGCTATATGAAGAGTAAGAATCGTGCTCAGCAAAACTAGGATAACCAGTGCCAATATGGGTTGCAGCCCCTGAAAAGACAAACTGTCTCCTTGTATGAGCGGGCTATTGAACTGACTGACAATTACTGTGACACTCATATTCTCTGGCACGAAAAAACCCAGAACAAGAATCAATAATGCTGAGAGACTGAACGTAAATACCGGATGAAGAAAACGGTAGCCGAAACCAAGCATGAGTAGCGTAACGATCTGATAGGCAATGATCCAGTCAAGACTGACTGGAAGTCCCGCAATGAAAGAAACAGCAGACAGGATGGCCCCTGGTATCAGTCCCCATAAGAAGAATCGCTTCAGTTCATAATGGTCCTTGTATATGCTTGCTCTCAATTGATGACGTGCGTACTTGAAACGTCTGCTCTTCGCTATAAAAACGAGTGCAATTCCGACAAGAAAGGTCGGCTGTAAGATGAATAGAACTAGTGCGAGTACAATATTTTGCAATACGGTCATGCTGGTCATCCCTTCTTTTCTTTCTCTTCATCATTTTATCATACCCACTTGGAAAATAGGGGCCTGTTCTGACAAAAACTTGAGGATAAATAAAAAAACCTTTCACTTATCGATAATAATCGATGAATGAAAGGTTTAAATAATTTATGGACGTCCAAAACCTGCTACATAGTTAGACCAGTAACCTGATGTAAATGAAGCTACTGCTACACCAGTGGAAGACTGTGCACCAATAAAGCGGCCCCCACCAAGGTAAATACCTACGTGGTCGACTGAACCTGACTGGTTAAAGAAAATCAGATCCCCAGGCTGCGCTTCTGACAATGAAACACGTCTGCTGGCTCCGAACTGTGCTGCTGCACTTCTTGGAATGCTTCTTCCAGCACGACGGAAAACAAACTGAGTATAACCTGAACAGTCGAATCCTGCAGGTGTCGTACCGCCATATGAATAACGGGATCCTGTCAGACTATGTGCGTTGCTGACCACCCCACCTGATGCTGCAGGCTCTGCTTTTTCTTCAGCTGGCTTGCTAGAAGAACTAGTACTGACCTGATCTTCCTCAGTCGCCTGTGACACATTGACTGGAGCCGCTGATTCAGCAGCTGTTCTTGATGTCTGAATTTCTTCCAGACGACGCTGACTTTCACGCTGCTGTGCTAAGAATGCTTCTCTTTCTTCTCTTACTTGGGAGCGTTCTGCTGCAATGGCCGCCATCATCATTTCCTGCTCGGCTTGATTTTCTTCTAGCTGAACTTTAGAATTTTCCAGGTTGGCAGCCAAAAGAGTCTGTTCTTCCTGTTTTTTGATAGTCAGACGTTCATTTGCTGCAATCAGCTCTTTGTCCTCTATCTGTTTTTCCATAAGATTCTGGTTCGCAGAAAACAGGGTGTTCACTACATCGATACGCCCGAACGCATCGCCAAGCGACTCGGAATCTAAAATAAATCTGAGAACATTTCCGGATTGTCCATTGACTTGCATCGCACGAATTTGAGACTGAAGCTGTTCTTCTCTCTGTTCAATCTGTTTAGAAACGGTACTTATTTCTTTCTGAATTGCCTCCAGTTCGTCGGTTGTTTCCTGAAGCTGCTGAACAAATTCTTCAGCTTCCTTTTCAGTCGCTTCGATTTTTTCAGCAATTTCTTTCAGTTTCTGTTCTGCTTCTTCTTCCTTCGAATCAAGAGCGTCCATTCGTTCAGAGTAGTCCCCTTCTGTAAGAGGAGTAGCCTCTCCTTTAAACGGTATTCCACTCAAAACAGTCATTCCTATTATTCCTGCCACAATCGCATTCTTCAATTTACTTCTATTATCCACGTCTGTCTGCCTCTTCTCTGCTATTCTGTTTTTATATGTACGAGAGGGAAGCCCCTCTCCTTAAATGATCTTAAACTTTCAGGAATTTTCTGATGGATAGTGATGATCCGACACTACCAATGACGACACCGATCGTCAGAAGAAGTGCAACTAGCTGAACCAGGAACGGATTTGGTGCCAGTAAGGCAAAATAGGTTCCTGACAGATAAGTCATGATGGTATCAAATCCACTAAGATAAATATAAGAGATGATTGAGACTGGTATCAGTGCTCCGATAAATCCGATAAGCGCTCCTTCAATTAGGAACGGCCAGCGGATGAACCAGTTTGTCGCACCAACTAGTTTCATGATCTCGATTTCGGTTCTTCTTGAGAAAATCGTAATCCTTATCGTGTTCGCAATTAGGAAGACAGCTGTGAAAATCAGTGCAACAATTATAACTGCTCCGACATTCCTCACAGTAGCCATGACTTCGAACAATCGGTCAGCCGTCGCACCGCCATAGTTTGCATCCGCTACATAGTTCATGTCTTCAACCTGGTCAGCTACGTCCGATGTAACTTCAGGTGCTTCGGTATTGACGATGAACACATCGTAAAGCGGGTTGTCATCACCCTCAAACAGACCAAATTCGTCACCGTATCTTCCGATAACCTTACTCAGTTCGTCATGTCTGCTTGAGAATACAACATGTTCCACTTCATCCAGCTCTTCAAGGTTCTGCTGCAGAGCTTCCTGATCTTCTTCTTCAGCTGCCAGATCGATATAAACTCTGACACTAACATCTTCTTCAACATCTGTTGCAAGTTTATTGACGTTCATCAGGATTGCGATGAAACTCCCTACAAGAAGCAGGGTAACTGCAACTGCACTGACCGCCGCGAAAGTCATCCAACCGTTACGTTTAATACTTTTAAATGATTCTTTAATATGTCTCCAGAATGTTCTAGCTCTCATATCCGTATACCCCTTCTTCCTGGTCACGGGCAATACGGCCGTTTTCAACTGCCAGTACTCTATGCCTTACTCGGTTCACTATGTCACTGTTGTGCGTTGCCATGATGACCGTTGTTCCCTGATTGTTGATTTCTTCAAGCAAATCCATAATCCCCCATGCTGTTTCAGGGTCTAAGTTACCCGTCGGTTCGTCTGCGATTAGCACTCGCGGCATATTAGTAATTGCTCGAGCAATCGCTACACGCTGCTGTTCTCCACCGGACAGTTCATTTGGAAACATGCGAACTTTGTGTTTCAGTCCAACAAGATCGAGGACTTCCAGTACACGTTTCTGAATCTGTTTCGGATTTTTACCAACAACTTGCATCGCATAAGCGACGTTCTCATATACGGTCAGTCTTGGCAGGAGTTTAAAGTCCTGATAGACCACGCCGACATGTCTTCTGAGGAAAGGTACTTTCTTAGCTTTCAATTTCAATAAGTCAAATTCTCCTACTTTTACATTTCCTTTAGTTGGAACTTCTTCTCTGTAAATCATTTTTATAAAAGTAGATTTACCCGCTCCACTTGGACCTACAACATATACAAATTCACCTTGGTCGATTCTTACATCGAGACCATTTATAGCAGTGATGCCATTAGGGTACTTTTTGTAGACATTAGTCATTTCTATCATTAAATAATCACCTATCTATTGAAATTTTAACTTCTTAACTTCTGGTCTGCTATGTGTGTGGCTTATTCTAGCCTTCATTAGTATATCATCGGGAAAACAGATGTCTGTTTTAAAACAATTACAAAAATATTTCATTGTAAGGAAATCGTATTATTATAGTGTAAATAACATGTTTTATATAACCTAATTCAACATACCTCCCCACTTTTAACTTTATTTTAATCATAAATGGGAAATTATATTATAAACACACCGGATATTCTTTTTTTTTGGGATTAACAAACCAAATCGTTTGTTACATCCATCAATACACGTTTGACATATAATTATGTCCGATTTTTGACAATTCAGGACATATTGATAACTGTTCACTTGCTACCTAATAATACTTATATTAATGAATATATAAATCAGGCGAGGAGTTCTATTTATCTTTTCAAATGCTGCCGGTAATGCCAGCTGTCCAACCCTATACTTTTACTTAGTAATAAATTCTGAACAATAACAATAAAAGAATGATCCGATTTTCATCCGGACCATTCTTTTATATGCATATTTATCCCTGATTATAATAAACAGGTAATTTAAGAGCGGTTCATTGAGGCTCGAAGATAAGACTCGATAAACGGATCCAGATCCCCGTCCATAACGGCATCAGTATTACCCGTCTCGTAATTTGTCCTGTGATCCTTCACCATCGAGTAAGGATGGAACACATAGGATCTGATCTGCGAACCCCACCCTATTTCTTTTTGTTCTCCTCTTATTTCATCCATTTCTTTCTGTTTCTCTTCCATTTCTTTCTGATACAGTTTAGCTTTCAGCATGTTCATAGCTGTTTCTCTGTTAGCCAGCTGTGATCGCCCAGCCTGACTGGATGCGACAAGTCCTGTTTCTTTATGAGTGATTCTGACAGCTGACTCTGTTTTGTTGATGTGCTGTCCTCCAGCTCCACTCGCTCTGAATGTATCGACTCTTATATCATCCGGGTTGATCTCAATATCAATATCTTCATTGATTTCAGGTGTCACATCAATTGAGACAAATGACGTGTGACGGCGACCACTTGAATCAAATGGAGAGATCCGCACTAGACGGTGGACCCCTTTTTCAGCTTTCAGCATGCCATATGCATTCATTCCTTTAACCAGCAGGGTCACACTCTTGATGCCAGCTTCATCACCACTCTGGTATTCAAGAACCTCATAACTGAAGCCTTTCTTATCGATCCAGCGTGTATACATGCGGTAAAGCATTTCACCCCAGTCCTGAGATTCCGTTCCTCCGGCACCAGGATGAAGCTCGATAATCGCATTGTTCTTGTCATAAGGCCCGCTAAGCAGCATATCCAGCTCAAACTGCTCGACTGCTTTATCAAGCTCTGATAATGTCATTTCTATTTCTTCTCTTAGATCCGGATCATCTTCATCCCTGAGCATGTCTATCAGAAGTTCTACTTCTTCAGTTTTTGCTTCGAGTGATGTGAATGACTGGTATACACTTTTCACTTCATTTGCTTCTTTGATGACTTTCTGGGCAGACTCCTGGCTGTTCCAGAAATCGGGGTCCGCCATCATATGATCATACTCTGCTATATCTGTTTCCAGCGTCTCTAAGTCAAAGAGACCCCCTGAAGTCTTCAACCTTCTGTTTGGCTGAAGTTAATTTTTGAGACATTTCACTAATTTCCATAGTCATCCTCCATTTAATGGTAAGGAAAAGGAACAGATCGTGTTATCCGTTCCTTTCTCCCACTATTCTTCTTATCCCATTCTCGTCTGTGTTTCTTCATCGTGAGAATAGGTTGGTTTTTTATTTTTGAGACGGACATTCTGTTTCTTCCCGCCATTAGGTGTAGCCTGTTCTCTTTGCAGGTTCTGTCTGATTTGAGATTTCATCAGCAGACGAGTCACTTCGTACTCGATCTCTCCAATCATTTCCTCAAACAGAGTAAAGCCTTCCTGCTGATATTCGGTCAGTGGATTGAACTGTCCATATGAACGCAGTCCGATTCCCTGACGCAACTGGTCCATCTGGTCGATATGATCCGTCCATTTACGGTCAACGACTCTAAGGATAACCACTTTCTCAAATTCAAGAACTTGTTCCTTACCGTTAAGCTGAGATGTTTTCTCATCGTAATTGGCACGGGCCAAATCGACTAGAAGGTCAGTGATCTGAGAAGCCGACTTCCCTTTAAGGTCATCCTGTGTCAGGTCTTCTGGATGAACAAGTACAGTATGCGCAAATTCTTCAATGTGTGCCAGATTCCATTTCGTTCTGTCTTCCTGCTGAGTATTCAGCTGAACATAACGCTCAATCGTTCTTCTGATCATCGGAATCGTGACATAACTAAGTGATTCCTGTTCCAGAATCACTTCCTGACGCTGAGAATAAATGACTTCACGTTGTTCTCTCATGACATCATCGTATTTCAAAACATTACGACGGGTATCATAGTTGTTCCCTTCCACACGCTTCTGAGCTGATTCCACTTGTCGGCTAATCATTTTACTCTGGATCACAGCATCGTCTTCTGCAATTTTTAACCGCTCGAGAACCATGCGGATACGTTCTGAACCGAATCGTTTCATAAGATCATCTTCAAGAGAGAGGTAGAATTGTGATACTCCTGGATCTCCCTGACGGCCGGCACGTCCACGCAACTGATTATCGATACGTCTGGATTCGTGACGTTCTGTCCCGATAACTGCCAGTCCCCCGAGTTCTTTGACTCCAGGTCCCAGTTTGATATCAGTACCACGACCAGCCATATTTGTTGCGATCGTTACCGCACCAGGCTGTCCAGCATTTACGACAATTTCAGCTTCTCTGAAGTGATTTTTAGCATTCAGTACTTCATGAGGCACACCGGCTTTTTTAAGCAGGTTGCTGATCAGTTCTGATGTTTCAACTGCAACCGTACCGACAAGTACTGGCTGACCTTTGGCATGACGTTCTTTGATGTCTTGAACCACTGCATTGAATTTACTCTCAAGAGTCGGATATAGAAGATCGTCACGGTCGTCACGGATAAGCGGTCGGTTCGTCGGAATAGCTACAACATTCATATTGTAGATTTCTCTGAATTCTTCTTCCTCTGTCTTGGCAGTACCCGTCATCCCTGACAGCTTCTTGTACATACGGAAGTAGTTCTGGAACGTGATCGTGGCCATAGTTTTGGATTCTTTCTGGATCTCAACATTTTCTTTCGCTTCGATCGCCTGGTGAAGTCCGTCAGAGTAACGACGCCCTTCCATGATACGACCCGTAAACTGGTCAACGATTTTTACTGCACCTTCGTCAACAACATAATCGACGTCCTTGTGCATGATAAAGTTTGCTCTCAATGACTGATCCAGGTGATGCACTAAGGCCTGGTTTTCGATGTCGTACAAGTTGGAGACACGGAAAGTCTTCTCAGCCTTTTCAATCCCTTCTTCAGTAAGGGAAATCGATTTGGACTGAAGATCGATTGTGTAGTCTTCCTCTTCTTTCAAGCCTTTTACGAAGAAGTCACAGCGCGTATAGAAAGAAGTCGAACGGTTGGCCTGACCGGATATGATCAGAGGCGTTCTCGCTTCATCAACGAGGATCGAGTCGACCTCATCCAGGATCGCAAAGTTCAAAGGACGCTGAACCATCTGTTCTTTATACACAACCATGTTGTCTCTTAAATAGTCGAATCCCAGTTCATTGTTTGTAGAATAGGTGATATCGCATTTATAGGCTTCTCGTTTTTCTTCAGATGATTTCGAGTTCAGATTCAGCCCGACAGTCAGTCCCATCCAGCGGTAAAGCTCACCCATTTCATCAGCATCACGTGTAGCCAGGTAGTCATTGACTGTAACAACGTGAACTCCTTCCCCTGAAATTGCATTGAGGTATACAGGCATAGTCGCTGTCAGTGTTTTACCTTCACCGGTTTTCATCTCGGCGATATTTCCTTCGTGAAGAGCAATCCCCCCCATTAGCTGAACTCTGAATGGATAAAGCCCCAGAACTCTTCTCGCTCCTTCTCTAATAGATGCAAAGGCTTCTACCAGCAGATCATCCAGGGATTCTCCAGCAGAATACCTCTTTTTAAACTCTTCTGTTTTAGCTTTCAGTTCATCGTCAGACAGTGCTTCCATATCGGCTGACAATGCTTCAATTTTATCGGCGATTTTCCCATATCGACGTAACGTTTTTTTATCGTTCTCAAAAATCTGCTTTAATAAATGAGCCATGAATACAAATCTCCTCTATTCGTTGATTCTTCGTACACTTCCGGATTTTCTCATACTTTATTATCATACCACTATTATCCTGCAAAAAAAAGGCTTGAGAGTGTATATCCACAGCAGTGTTCTGTTTTTGTTCATAAAAAAGGCGGACATGCTGCCCGCCTTTGGAAACGATGAATCAATCTGTTTCGATCAGTCCATATTTTCCGTCTTTACGTTTATATACGATGCTTGTTCCATTAGTATCTGCATCTTCAAAAATGAAGAAGTTATGTCCCAGCATGTCCATTTGAAGCACCGCTTCTTCTGCATCCATCGGTTTCAGACTCAGACGTTTTGTTCTGACGATCGATGCGCTCAATTCTTCTTCGTCGCCTTCATTATCCAGATTAGCCCATAAGTCCGAATCGACCGGCTGCGGCGCATCTACGCCCTGGGAACGGCGGTTTTTTCTATTGATTTTAGTTTTATATTTTCTCATTTGTCTTTCCAGTTTATCAACGACTAAATCTATGCTTCCATATAAATCTGGGGAAGTTTCCTCTGCACGAAGGACAACATACGGAAGTGGTATAGTAACTTCGACTTTTGCTGTTTTGTCAGAGTATGTCTTCAGATTGACGTGTGCATTAGCTTCAGGAACATCCTTGAAATATTTCTCGATTTTCCCTACCTTTTTCTCCACATACTCTCTAATTGCCTGAGTCACCTCAATGTTTTCTCCTCTAACATTGTATCTAAGCATAATACTTCACCCTTCCAAAACTAGTATAATATAAGTGTAATTATACAACCAATATTATCATCAAGCAATTATATTCCTTTATTGCTTATTTCAATTATACATGAGAGCGATTACTTTCTCAACGAAATTGTATCTGGACTTCTCTTCATTATCTGAATAGTGAAAAAGACCGGATAGAAGAAGGCTCCATCGGAAGAATCAGGTCTAAGGCATGATAAATTGTCCGACCAGTAGTGTAGATATCATCTACCAGCACAACTGGTTTCCCTCGAATCAGTTCGCCATGACAGGGATCTATCTCAAAGGGCTGCGGACTTTCAAGACGCTGTTTCCTATTTTTTCCTGACTGTCTGCCACATTGATATCTGTTTACCAAAACTGAATTGTACGTGACTCCCGAGACAGCCAGAAGTAGCTCTGTCTGGTTGAACCCCCTGGTAGAATAACTTTCTCTGGATACAGGAATGGGAATGATCAACGCTGTCTGTCCTATTTTTCTGAAATACTCTTTTACTTCTTTAACGAAAAGTTCGGCAATGGCGCAGTCACCTGTGAACTTGAACTGTTCGATGATCTGGCTGGCGAATTCGTTGTAAGCGTACATTGCCTCGTGAATATGAGTGTGTCCCTGATATGTCTTCTGCCAGCTTAGACAATCCGGGCAATAATCGGTCTTGTCTTGAATACGGCTGCATCCTCTGCACGTCAGTTGATCATTCAGACTCTCCAGTTTCTCTCTGCACTGAAAACATAAGGTGTCGGGTTGCAGTTCAAAGCGGACCAGCGCATGTATTGTCAGGGTATTCGAATGAATTGTCCCGCACCATTTACATCTGCTCATAAGAGGAGTCCTTTCTTTGCTGCTTGTCTGTTCATCTGTCTGATCTGTTGTACTGCTCCCTTGGAGGATCTGGTCCACTCTTCAAGATAAAAAGTTACTTTGCCTTCAGGATAGTCAGCAGACCGACCGGCCCTTCCTGCAATCTGTACAAGAGCCGATTCCGTGTAGACATCGTGGTCGGCAGCGAGAACGATGACATCGATATTTTTGAATGTTACGCCTCTTTCGAGGATAGTGGTTGTTATCAAAAATTGCAGCTCTCCTTTCCGCATGGACTCTACTTTTTCTTTTCTGAATGGATCCTGAGCATGGACACTTTCAAATCTGGTGGTACTGAAAAATCGTCTTAGAGCTGGCAGAATGCTATCCATCAGTCTGATAGTCGGGATGAACAGCAGAAACTTCTGTCTTCGAGAAATAAGCATCAGAATCTGTCTGCAGGCTTTGGAGGCGGATATATCACTCATAGAAAATATGTCTTTTTCCCTGATGATTTTCGGCACAGGAAGCGGGTAGCCGTGATAGCGCGCAGGCAGGATACTGGCTTCGATCTGACCCTTTACAATTTTTCTCTGCAGCTTCGTGTCAGGTGTAGCCGTCAAATAAATAGTACTGGACTGTTTTTTAACTGCCTTTTCTGATGCATAGTACAGCCCTTCATTCTGATAATAAGGAAAGGCGTCAATTTCATCTATAATCAGTACGTCAAAAGCCTCTTTAAATCGAAGGAGCTGATGTGTCGTTGCAATTACCAGCTGAGTGTAGATATAGACAGACTCCTCTCCTCCATAAAGCAGAGCAGTCTGAATATCAGGAAAGGCTGCTTGAATCCTTGGGGCCAGTTCCAGACAGACATCTATTCTGGGTGAAGCCACGCAGACTCTCTTTCCCGCCTCCAATGCCTCACTGATTCCTTTAAACAGCATCTCTGTTTTACCTGCTCCAGTAACGGCCCATACCACACGATCTGTAAATTCTTTAATAGAGAGAACAATTTCTTTAGATGCCTTTTCTTGCTGCTCCGACAAACTCCCCTGCCATTTCAAATAGGGTACGGGCTTTTTTGAAAACAAATCTGCCGCTTCATAGGTCACTAGTTTATCGCATGCTCTCACCTTTCCCAGCTGAATGCAGTACCTACAGTAGATACAATTGTTCCCGCAGATACACGGGTATATTTCAGTAAGTTTGGAGAAAGAGCCACACCGATTGCACTGAGCTCGTCTTTTAGCTGAATGAAATGCCGGCCGGAACGTACACCCAGAGAGGTCACTTTCTGTATACTCAGTGAGCAGATCACTGAGCAGAAGTTCCCTGCCAATCAGATTAGTCAGGTCCACCTATCTTACCTCCTCTTTTTATCATAGTTTTCCGCTAACTAATATATTGTCCGTCTATTTTAAAACTCACGAAAAAAGGCCACCACTTTGGGTGACCTTTGAATAAATATATAAACGCTGTGGCTTACATTCTGGAGTAATCTTTCGTCCAGGACATTCCGATAGCTCCTTCGCCAGTATGAACGCCAACGACGGGTCCCAGAAAACTGAAGTTGAAGCGGACAGTCGGATACTTTTCTTTCAAGGATACCATGAATTGTCTGGCTTCTTCTTCACAGTAAGCGTGGACAACAGTCGCCTGAATAGGGAAATGAGAGTTTTTTACAGACTCTTCAAAGACGCTCTCCATCTTTCTGACTGCTTTTTTCTTGGTTCTGATTTTGTCGAACGGAATAATCTCTCCAGCTCTCATCGTGAGAACAGGTTTTATCTTAAGCAATGTCGCGACGCCCCCGGCAGTTTTAGACAAACGTCCACCTTTTATAAGATTTGTCAGATCATCGACAACAAAATAGATTTCAGTCTCTGATTTCAGTTCTTCCATACGCTCAATAATATCGTTTACTGATTTACCCAGCTTGGCCATTCGTGCAGCTTCCTTGACCTGAAAAGCCAGTCCTGCTCCTGCCAGACCTGAATCAACCGGGTGGACTGAAATACCTTGTATAGATTCCGCAACGCTGAACGCGTTCTGGAAAGTCCCCGAAATCCGGCTGGACAGATGGATACTGATGATTGCATCATAGTCATCTTGCAGACTTTCATACAAAGCCGTGAAATCCCCTACAGTAGGCTGCGAACTCGTCGGCAGCTGTTCGGCTTCTCTAACTTTTTCAAAAAATTCATCCGTAGTCATATCGATTTCTTCTTTATATACTTTTTTCCCAAAGATACAGGATAAAGGTACAAAATGAATATTTTCCTCTTTGTACTCCTGTTCATTTAAGTACGCCGTGCTATCTGTTACAATTGCAATACGCATATTTAATTTTTCACCTCCTAATTATATGAGTTGACCTGGTAGACTCATTCAACCCATTCCTGGCTGACTACGTCTCATATAAAAGACTGACTTCTATTATACACCAACACAAGAACGAATTGAAAGGGACCTGAGTATGAAAAACTTTCGAACTTTGAAACAGAACGGCCAGTATGAGCTGATTATAAAAAAGTCAAGCTTCATATGCACATTAGCACGAACAGAGACCGAAGAGGAGGCCCAGCAGTTTATCGATACACTGAAGAAAGAGCACTGGAAAGCTAATCATAACTGTTCGGCCTACCTCATAGGTGAAGATGGACTGATACAGCGAGCATCTGATGATGGCGAACCCAGCGGAACCGCCGGTGTGCCAATGCTTGAAGTCCTGAAAAAAAATAAGCTGCAGAATGTTTCAGCAGTGGTCACCCGCTATTTCGGCGGGATTAAACTTGGAGCTGGAGGTCTAATCAGAGCCTACAGCAGTGCTGTCAGCGAAACACTCAAAGAGCTCGGTATTGTCGAAAAGAGACGCCACCAGTTTATACAGATCACCGTTTCATATCCTATGAGCGGCAAGCTGCAGAATGCTCTCCATCAGTCTACTTATCGTCTGGAATCCATTGGCTATACTGACCAAGTCACATTTACCTGCCTAGTCGAGAGTGAACGTATCCATACATTCGAAAAAGAAATCACTGAGTGGACCAGTGCCCAGTTTTCTCAGTCTAACGGGGCTGAGGCATGGGTTGAAGTGCCTATCGATGTCTAAAATAAGAATAAATAGTGAAAAGTGAGCAAATCAGACTGTTATTTTCTTTGAGTCTCTTGACACTTACGGTCATTCAGCCGATAATAATACAGGATTACTCTTTTTAACTATAGTAAGGCATCGAAGGAGACAGTAAAGTGAGTAAATTAAAACCAAATTCTAGAATCTATTCAAATCATCGTCAGAAAAAGAAAAGGCAGCGAATTATTCTAGGGATCCTTATTCCATTATTTACTGTCATTCTCATAGGAGCTATGTATGCTGCACGTTTATTTGCCACGATCGAAAATGAAATCAATGCTTCATTCGTAGAAATCGACAGGCCGGAACCAGTTGAAGAAGTCAACCCTATCGATCAGCCGGTCTCTTTTCTTTTCATGGGAATCGATAACGACGATGTGCGTGGCCTTCAATCCACTCGAGCAGATTCCATCATATATGCTACTTTAAACCCTTTAACACATGAAATGAATATGTTGTCCATTCCACGAGACACCTATGTGCCGATCATGAGAAACGGTACAGTCGTTCGATGGGACCGAATCAATGCCGCTTATGCAATCGGCGAAGAAAGCGTCATGGTCCAGACGATCGAAGAATGGCTGGACGTCCCTGTCCACTACTATGCTACCTTCAATTTTAATGCCTTTATAGATATTATTGACGAACTTGGCGGTATCGAAATGGAAGTGCCTGTAACGATCACTGAAATGGACTCTTCCGATCAGTCCGGAGCGATCCAACTCGAAAAAGGGGTCCAAAAACTTAACGGAGAAGAAGCCCTGGCTTTAGCTCGAACACGAAAAATCGATGATGATGTTGCACGTGGTCATCGCCAGCAGCTGATTATTGAAGCGATTATTCAGAAAGCTCTTGAATTTCAGTCAATTTCCAAATATACAGCTATTGCTGAGACAGTGGGAAGCAATATGCGCACGAACATGAGAATGAGAGACATGACAGCTATTGCCCAGACTGGGTTGAATCAGGCGTTTACTGTTGAATCACATGTGTTTGAATGGTCAAGTTTTGTTGAAAGAGACATGGACCTGGTTAGGATTCACCCTCAAAGCTTCACTGCAATCCAGTCCGAACTTCAGGATTCTCTGAACCGTACAGAAAAAGATGATCAGTCTAGTTTCTCTGAAGACAGATCAGAAACTCAGACCAGCAGTTCCAGCGAAGAGGCCTCTGGAGCTGGAGATTCATCAGACTGACCTTGAACTGTCATAAATGTTTCGTATTCATGATACAATAAAAATCACGTTTTCAGATCAGTACTATTATCTACTGAACTGGAAACGTGATTTATTTATTTTCTAAGAAAAGTTAACATCCTGTTCTTGGAAAAAGACTATGCACTGGACAGCACTAGTCTTACCCGTTCAGTTTCCTGCCGAAATCTTTCAGCCTTTTTAATAGCGGACGACGGTCTTCTCCCACAAGCCCTATGATTTCTACAAAGAGCTCAACACCCAGCATGACAAAAATAGTCAGAAGAATCGATCCGATCAGTGTTGAAAAATTATAAAGCATGGCGATTACTGAAAAAATAGCAGATACACAGTAGATAGCGAGCACTGTCTGCCTGTGTGACAAGCCCAGAGACATCAGACGATGGTGAATATGATTTTTATCCGCAGTTGAAATCGACTGCCTGTTCAGTTTCCTTCTTATCATGGCAAACAGCGTGTCTGTGACAGGAATCCCCAAAATAACGATTGGAAGGATCAAGGAGATAAGAGTGGCATTTTTCAACCCTTGAAGAGAAAATACACCAATCATGAATCCGAGGAATAATGCCCCCGTATCTCCTAGAAAGATACTGGCCGGCTGAAAATTATATGGCCAGAAACCTGCTATCGCCGCTACCAGGACGAATGTCATAATCGAAACCGAAACTTCTTCAACGGTGAGGAAGAAAAATCCGATAACTCCCATAGTAAGCAGGGCAATCATAGAAATACCACTTGCTAACCCATCCAGTCCATCGATCAGGTTGATTGCATTGGTCAGACCGACGATCCACAATATGGTAAAGGGCATCTGCCAAGAACCGAAAGAGAGAGTCCCTAAGTAAGGTATCGTCATCGTTTCAAGAGCCACATCCCCAAGCCCGTATACGAGCCCTGCAGCAGTGATTATCCCAATCAGCTTAACCAGAGGCTTCAACTCATATTTATCGTCGATCATCCCGGTGATGACAATCACCGATGCTCCAGCGAAAAGCGGAACGATCTGACTATATGGAATTGGTAGGAGAACGAATGATGAAAAAAAGAAAGCAATAAAAATAGTAATGCCTCCCATTGTCGGCATAACTTTATCATGCACTCTTCGTTCTTCAGGGACATCTAGTATATTGAATGCCCTGGCAACCACTTTAAAGACCGGTGTTAAAATCAGGGTGCTGATCGTGGTAAATATACAAACCATCAGCACAATAAACATATTATACATATTCGTACTCATTTCTTTAAACATTTTATATAATTATAGCATCCTGTATGGAAAAATCCCAATTGCAATTAAAAACAACTTGAATTAAACTTATTTAATAACACACATTCCTGTTTTAGAAAAGAGGACTCTATGCGATCAGACAGACAGACACAAAAAGAAAAACGAAAATTATGGATTAAACGCAGCTTGCTGACTGCTGTCATAGGTCTTGCCTTTGTAGTCGGTACCTTTTCAGGGTACTATGGCTATCAAATCGTTCAGCTCCTGGCAGATGTCTCTGAAGATACTCCCGAAGAACTGAGGGATACTTCAGAAAGTGATGAATCGATCAGAGCTATGCACCCGATTTCGATTCTCGCTCTCGGACTGGACGAAGATGACGTATCGAGCCGCTCTGATTCCATGATGGTCATTACGCTCAACCCAGGGCAGGAATCAACGAAAATCGTTTCAATCCCGCGTGATACACTTATCACCTTGCCAAACAGTGACAGGCAGGAAAAAATGAACGCCCTTCATGCCATTTACGGCATTTCTGGTGTTATCGATTATATTGAAGACTACCTGGCCATTCCTATATCCTTCTATGCAACGTTAAATTTTGACGGTCTGGTCGATTTAGTAGATGCTGTAGGAGGTATTACTGTTGACTCCCCGCTGTCCTTTACCGTACAGGACAGTGAGGAAACCTTAAATGCTATAGAGATCGAAGAAGGGAAGCAGGTACTTGACGGAGAACAGGCACTCGGCTACGCCAGAATGCGGAAGCAGGATCCTCGCGGTGATTTCGGTCGACAGGAAAGACAGCGTCAGGTCATCGAAGCCCTGGCAGATGAACTGCTCTCTTTCGGTTCGATTGCTAACCTGACCCCCATCCTTAATGCGATTCGTCCCAATATGCAGACCAATATGACGGGACAGCAGATCATGTCTGTTGCATCAAACTACAGACCAGCTGCACAGAGTGTAGAATCCATAGAAATCGCCGGTACAGAAGATTTTGTCTACTTCCCGGAATATGGTCATGAGTTGTATGTATACCGGCCTTATGAACAAAGCCTGCTCGCTGTTCAGGAAGAACTGCAGGCCCATTTGGAACTGGAAGATGTTCTTGAGACTGGAATAGACGAAGATCTTCCTCTTGAGAACGACAACAGTTCAGATGATACCACAGATGAATCTAGAAATGATACGATTACAGACTGATCCATTACCCGATATATAAAAAAAGTGAAGACAGCCCCTTTGTACCGGGTCTGTCTTCACTTTTTATTTCGTTGCCTCCAGAAAGAACTCATATCTTGCCCCTACGTACTGGGCACGTACATATTCAAAAGGTTCATTATTTTGTGTGTAACTGACCTGTCTAAGTCTCAAGATAGGGGCTTCCCTCTTAATATGAAGCAGGTCTGCTACCTTTTCAGAGGCCCATGTCGCCGAGATCGTCTGTTCCGCTCTAGCTACTTCAAACCCCTCTTCTGATAGAGTACGGTATAGATGACGAGTCAGCTGTTCTTTACTGAATTTCTCGACGATCCGCTGAGGAAGAGTGGCCACCTCAAAGCAGATCGGTTCCCCGTCTGCATAACGAATCCTCTCCATGACCAGAACTGCTTCTCCCCGACCGAGCTGAAGTTTTTCAGCTTCACTTTCACTGGCCCGCTTTGAGTAATAAGACACCAATGTGCTCGATGGCTGTTTTCCGAGCTGTTCGATGGTTTCTGTAAAACTTGGTATGCCACTCAGTTTTTCCCGGACTTTATCAGAAGCCACAAATGTACCGGCACCCCTTCGTCTTTCAAGCAGCCCTTCTTCCACCAGAGAACTCACTGCTTGTCTTGCTGTCATTCTACTTACACCAAAGGTTTCAGCAAGCGCTCTTTCTGAGGGTATCTTCTGCCCTTTTTTCCATTCATTTGAAACAATCATTTGTCTCATTTTATTGTGCATTTCAATATATACAGGAATTCTGTTAGTCATTTGCATTCCTTTCTAAAAAAGATACGATATTACAGCTGACTGGCAGCTTCCTCATCTACTATGATAACGACATCAGGATGTGTCTGAAGAATACTCGAAGGAACTTCTTCTGTTACAGGTCCGTGGACGGTTCTCGCTATCGCTTCCGCCTTGTTCTCACCATATGCCATTAATATAATCTTCTTAGCAGACATAATAGATTTAATCCCCATAGAGAAAGCATGTCTTGGTACATCTTCTTCGGACTCGAAATAGCGTTTGTTAGCATCGATTGTTTCCTGTGTCAGAGTAACTTTGTGCGTCTTACTATCAAATGGTGTTCCCGGTTCATTGAATCCGATATGCGCATTTGTTCCGATCCCGAGTATCTGAACATCGATCGGATGAGCATCAATTATTTTATCGTACTTTTCCGGCTCTGTGTTTTCATCTCCAAGTCCATCCGGTATAAATGTCTGCTTGAATGGCTTATAATCGAATAACTGTTTTTTCATAAAAGTATGGTAACTCTGAGGGTGATCTTTTGATAAACCAATGTATTCGTCCAGATTGATGGCTATTTTATCTGAAAAATCCAGATCACTTTCTCTTAATTCTCTATAAAGTGTCTCAGGTGTACTTCCAGTAGCCAGACCAAACACTTTAGCCCCACTTTGAATAGCCTCTTTGATCAATTCAAATGCCTTTTTCCCTCCTTCGTTTCTATCTTTTACTTTTATAATTTTGAGAGTGCTATTAGTTGAATTCATGTATTTTCCCTCCTGAGATAGTAGATAAAATAGTTAAATTTTCATCCATGATGAGCAGGTCTGCATCACAGCTTGGCTTCAGCTGACCTTTCTTATTGAGTCCAAACTCTTTAGCTTGATTGAATGCACTCATTTTAACAGCTTCTTCTATAGAGCAGCCTGTATAGTCAATCATATTTCTGAACGCATCAATGAAGGTCAGGACGCTGCCTGCGAGCGACCCATTTTCAAGCCGCGCCTGCTTGTCTTTAACTGTAACAGTTTGTCCGCCCAGCTCACTTTCTCCATCAGGTAAGCCCTTCGCACGCATAGAATCTGTAATGAGCTGAATGCCGTCCGCTCCTTTAGTCTGGTAAGCAAGTCTGACCATCGGCTCTGAGATGTGATAGCCGTCCACAATCATCTCTACCATCACTTCTTTTTCAAGTAGACCATAGCCGCTGACACCAATCTCACGATGATGCAGACCTTTCTGACCATTAAAGAGATGGGTGATGTGTGTGGCTTTAGATGCCTTCAGTTCCTCGTATGAAGCGCCTGAATGTCCAGCTGAAAGAACGATCCCATTTTCAGAACAGTACTCTTCAAATTCCTCTATGTCTCCAGTCTCCGGTGCATAAGTGATCAGTTTGATCAGTCCACCGCTTTCTTCCTGCCACTTTTTAAGCGTATCAAGTTGAGCTGGTCGAATAAAAGCCTCCGGTTGAGCTCCTTTAAAGTCTTTTGATATGAATGGTCCTTCAATATGAATACCCTGGATGACTGGATTGCTTTCAGCAGCCTCTTTTACAGCTTTGACAGCAGCTTCGATTTGCTCATCGGATTGAGTGATCGTTGTTGCAAAGTAAGAAGTGATTCCCTCTTCAAGCATTTTATTGACCATTTCACCTATCTTGTCAGCATCTGCATCCATCACATCCACTCCATATCCGCCATGACTATGGACGTCTATAAAGCCTGGGATGATCATTTTTCCATCAAGAGCCTGTACTTCATCCGTTTCTTCTTCTTCAAAGGCTTCCATTTTACCTACACCAGTAATTTCCTCTGTGAAGCGAATATAGCCGTTGTCGATTTTTCCTTCGCCAGTATAAATACAGGCGTTTATCATTACTTTTGCCATGACAATCCTCCCTATATTTTATCTATATAAAACCCTTCACCGGTAAGCAAAGGGTTTTATCATAGTCAATGTCCGGTTGATCTTACTTCCAGAACTCATCAAATATGGTTATAGGCAGATGACGTTTATGCTGGGTTTTGAGATACCAGTCTTCAATTGTTTCAGCAGCTTCTTTAGACACTTCTTCGCCGATCAGGTATCGGTCGATCTCATCATAAGTGACCCCAAGAGCCTCTTCGTCAGCTAGACCAGGCTTGTCGCTTTCAAGGTCAGCTGTTGGTGTCTTCTCTACCAGATGTTTTGGTGCATCAAGTTCTCTAAGAAGCTGTTTTCCCTGCTCCTTGTTCAGTCGGAACAGAGGATTAAGATCCGTACCGCCATCTCCGTATTTGGTAAAGAATCCTGTCACTGCTTCAGCCGAATGATCCGTACCCAGTACTACGCCGTCAGTATCTCCAGCAATGCCGTACTGAGCGATCATTCGTGCGCGAGCTTTAATATTTCCTTTATTGAAATCACTGATTTCAAAATCATTCGATTCCAAACTTTTTTCCAGTGCATCTACAGATCCCTTGATATTGACTTTGAATACTTTGTCAGGCTGAATCCATTCGATAGCATCCATGGCATCTGCTTCATCTGCCTGCTCACCATATGGCAGCCGCACAGCGATGAAAGCATAGTCTTCTCTGCCCGTCTCTTTCCTTAACTCTTCCACAGTCAACTGGGCAAGTTTCCCTAATAGAGTGGAATCCTGTCCTCCTGATAAACCCAGGACGAGTGTCTTCAAAAAGCTGTGCTTTTTAAAGTAATCTTTCATAAGATCGATCGATTTTCTTATTTCTTCTTTAGGATTGATTTCTTTCTGTACATGCATTTCCTCTACAATCAGTTTCTGTAAATCTGACATCATAATAATCGCTCCTTCGGTTTGATTTTTAGATATGACTCGATTTAAAAGAAGGCATCATTTTCTGAATGCTTAGATTTTGCAATCTCCTTGAACAGCTTGATCGTTTCAACTTTCGCATCATATAGCTCCTGGGACAAGTCGACTGGATACGGTTCCGGATTCAGCAGTCGCTTATTCTCTTCCCATTGTTCCGATAGACTTTCTTCAGCATATCTTTTGATTTCTTCAAGTTCGGGCATGTCATACACCAGTTCACCGTCTACAATAATATCCTGCAGAAGAGGACGGGCAGTAAAATCTTTTACCGTCTTGTTGATGTATGTGTACTGAGGATGGAACATGTACAATTCGTCCTGTTGGTCAGGACGTTCCCCGTCAAGAGCAATGTAATCCCCTTCAGGCTTCACATTATTATTTGACCGGATTCGCCAGACCTGCTTCTTGCCTGGTGTAGAAATTTTGGCCGCATTGGCTGTCAGCTTAAGCGTGTGGTGCATCTTATTATCGCTCCCTTCTACGGAAACGATTTTATAGACTGCTCCTAAGGCGGGCTGGTCATAAGCCGTTATCATCTTAGTCCCTACACCCCATACATCGATTTTTGCCCCCTGCATCTTGAGGTTCAGAATAGTCTCAGCATCCAGATCGTTGGAAACGTAAATTTTAGCATCTGGATAACCTGCTTCATCAAGCTGCTGTCTGACCCTTTTGGACAAGTAGGATAAATCTCCTGAATCCAGTCTCACACCCTGGAAGTTGATCCGGTCTCCCATTTCATTCGCTACTCGAATAGCATTGGGGACACCTGAATCCAATGTGTGATACGTATCAACTAGGAAAACACAGTCTTTATGTGTTTCGGCATACGCTTTAAATGCCTGGTACTCATCTCTGTAGGCCTGCACTAGTGCATGGGCATGAGTGCCTGCAGCAGGAATCCCGAAAATTTTTGCGGCTCTTGTATTACTTGTCGAGTCGCAGCCCCCGATATAAGTAGCACGCGCCCCCCATAAAGCTGCATCAAATTCTTGAGCACGCCTTGCTCCAAATTCAAGGACCGGATCATTACCGGCTGCACTTTTGATCTGAGATGCTTTAGTCGCGATCAGTGTCTGGAAATTCACGATATTTAATAAGGCTGTTTCAATCAGCTGACAGTCAGCTAGTGGCCCTTCTACTTGAATAAGTGGTTCATTAGCAAATGCGACCTCCCCTTCCTTGAAAGAGCGTATCGTTCCTTTGAAACGCCAATCTTTAAGATAATTCAAAAAATCTTCAGGAAAGGTTTTAATTTCTCGTAAGTACGCAATATCTGACTCTGAAAACTTTATGTTAGAAATATAGTCGACGACACGCTCAAGTCCGGCGAAAATCGTATATCCCATCCCGAATGGATTGGATCGGTAATAGACTTCAAATACTGCTTTTTTTGTATGGTTGTTATTCTTCCAATGTGTGTAAATCATGTTGAGTTCATAAAAATCGGTATGCAATGCCATACTGTCATCTGCATAAGTTTGATACATTCTTTTTCCTCCTCGTAAAACAGGCACTTCTCTGTATGCAAGTATACCATAATTCTAACTGACCTGCGCCTCGTCTGTCTGGAATGACTAGTTTTTTGAAACAAAAAAACCAGCTACCTGTTGATACAGGTAGCTGATTTTAGATTACACTATTATAAAATGCTAACACCCGGTTAGACTGTTCACTTAAGGAGAAATTTAATGCTGCTTTTTTTAATTGTCTGCCTTTAATCTGCAAACTCCCCTGTTGCCATTCTTTTTGAGCAGAGATCAAAGCTGATTTCAACTCTTCTCGGCTTTCGTTCTTAATCAACCAGCCAATATCTGGAGTGTTCAGAAGTTTGTCTACATCTCCTACATTAGTAGAAATTACAGCAACCTCTTGTTCAGCTGCCTCAAGCAAAACAAGGGGAAAACTTTCACTCCTAGAGGTATGGACTAGAAGATCACTGCGCCTGATTAAGGTTTTTAGCTCGTCAGAACCTAGCCATCCATTGAAATAAAACTTAGCAAGTCCTTCATGCTTCTCTGCTCTTACCTTCAACCGTTCATATTCTTCCCCTTCTCCACATATATGAACCTGGCATTCAAATTCTTTCATATCTGATAAAGCATCAAATAGAAGGTCATGATTTTTAATAGGGTGCAGCCTTCCAATTGTGATAATTGAGAATACATCTGTACTTCTATCTGATGAATCGATGGGCTTCGGTGCAGAAAAGTCAATACCATTATTAATAACTGTTATCCGATCTGTCTGAACACCTAAATCGATAATAATGTCTTTGATTTCCTTGGAAACTGCAATAACTCCATTTGCTCCAGTCAGACAGGTCGTATTTATTTTTTCGAATACTTTCCCTTTTAAACTATTCTTTTCAAAGTCATGGTAGGGATTGCTGTGGATAGTCGTTACCCACTTGGCTTTTATGAATGGTCTGAGAAGTCGGATAAAAAGATTGGCACGGGGGCCGTGTGTATGAATGATATCAAAGCCCTCACTGTTTACGTAATCTAACAGCCTTGCCAGTACACGCAGATCGTACCTGCTCTTCTGCTCAAACACTATGACTTTCAGACCTCTTTGCCGCGCTGCCTGAGCAACTGGGCCGTCTTCCAGGACGATCAGTTCAACTGACTGACCTTTTTCCTCAAGTGCACAGAGTAAAGAAACGATATGGACCAGTCCACCCCCAAACTCGTTTCCTGCATTGATATGAACTGTCTTCATATCGTTTCTTCCTTTTTATTCTGTCTGTATACTTCCCGAATGAAATATGGCAGGGCAAGCATGCGCTTGTATCGAGACGGCTGCTTGACGAGTCGGTAAAGCCACTCAATGTGGAACCGTTGAACTAAGTACGGTGCACGCTTGGTTTTACCCGAGAGGACATCAAAGCTTCCGCCTACTCCGACAGCAATTCCATAATCAGCAGATGCCAGATAAGATTTGATCCATTTTTCCTGTCTTGGAAAACCGAAAGCTACCAGAACAATATCAGGACGAGTAGCTTTGACTTGCTCAATCATCTGAGGATCTTCGTGATCGAAGTAGCCGTGATGATATCCGGCGATTTCAAGATCAGGCCATTTTTTACTGACATTACTGACAGTCAGATTAATGATGTCTTCTTTAGCACCAATAAAGTACACCCGTTTATTTTTCATACTGGCTATCTCAAGAAGGCCCAGCATCAATTCAAAGCCGGGAACTCTCTCCTTGATCGGCGTCTGAAGTTTTCTGGAAGCCTGAACGATCCCAATCCCGTCCGGTGCAATAAAGTCAGCCTCCATCAGCAACTTATAGTAGTCCGGATTATCATGGGCATACATGACAATTTCAGGATTGGCAGTCACAAGAAAAGTCTTTTCTTTTCTGTTCATGCGCACATACAGTTTTTCCAGAAATTCTTTTCGTGTCATATTATCAAAAGGAATACCTAGAATCGTTATCTTATTCTGCATTTAAATGTCCATCCATTCTAGTTAAAAAAGTAAAGCTGATGATACACAGCCAGAACCAGGTAACGTTCAGAGTATCTGATCAGTCTATCGTTACCTGGTTTTTGCCGTTCTGTTTGACTTTGTAAAGCAGACGATCCGCCCGGTTAAAGAACTGACTAACTGTTTCTTGCGGACGGAATTCAGCAACGCCAGCGCTGCTGGTCACTTCTGCTGGTTCAGTAAAATCATTCCCATGAAAAGATAGGCGAATCGACTCAGCTAAATCTCTCGCTTCTCTCAAATTTGTACCTGGAAGAACGAGAAGGAATTTTCCTCCTTCAAAAGTTCCCGCCAGCTGACCTTCCTTAAGTTTTTCCTGTATAATCGCTGCAGCTTTCTTAATTAGTTCATCCCCGAAAAGAGGACCATAAAGAGAATTGTGTTTTTGAAGGTTATCTATGTCAAAGACAATCATAGACAAGGTTTCAAGTTTATTCGTGCTTGTTTTTGATATAAGACTGCCCAGCTTGACCAGGATATTAGAGCGGTTATATAGCCCTGTCATCACGTCCCGTTTAAACTGCAGTTCCCACTCTTTGTTTTTTCTCAATAGCTCTTCTTTTTCCTCTGCATAGTCAGAAACATCAAAAACTATTCCAGAGAGGAAAAGAGGTCTCCCGTCTTCTGACCGCTGAGTCACTTTTCCACGGTCGTAATAGGTTTTGTAGCTTCCATCTTTTGTCCTGATCCGATACCTGACTTCCCAGACGGGTGACGTTCCGGCCAGGTGATCTCTCATCTGATCCATGACACGTTCATAGTCTTCCGGATGGAGACGCTCAGTAAAGAACTGGAAATCCACATAATCGGGAAGTTCTTCTTTTGTAAATCCCAGCGCTGTAGCTTTTTTTGGATTGAAAGTGACTTTATTAGCCGGAAAATCCCAGAACCAGTGGCCCAGATTACCTGTCCATGCAAATTCGAGCGAATCCTGCTGTTCCTGCTGATCAAGCAATTCTCTATTTAATCTTCTTACGGTCGCCAGTTCTACTTTCAATCGTTCGATTTCCTGTTCTTCATCCTTCATAACATCGTCTCCTTTAGTATATCCAGTATAATACAGATACCTTACTATTTATACATCTGGATAGATCTAATCAGAAAAATAAGACAGAGTTCACATAATTGTCGTATTTAAAGGAAAGACAGCTCGATTCTTATCTTATAATTTTTTTTATTAATCCTCAGAGCTCTCGATCGAAATCAGATGAACTTGAAGAGGATGACTCTCCATAACTGGCCCTTCATGAGTAACCATTACATGATCACCCAGTTCGAAGTTCTGATCATCTTCTGGATTGATAGAAACTTCAGTACCCGACTGTCGAATCTCTTCTCCTTCATCCGGTTCGATAACCAACGTGCCATCTCCTTCTACTCGAATGACTGTGCCTGAAAATACAGACGGTTCTTCCCTGTCAGCTGGATCACCTGTATCCTGTACCCCGCATCCTGTTGAAACGATGATGAAAAGAGCCATGATGGCTGCTATTTTCTTCATTTCATCCCTTCTTTCGCTTGACTTAATGTTTTTTAAGAAGAAGCTGATCGATAAAATGATCTGTGGTCTTGTGAATGATCATGTCGGCTCTGAAACGTGTAGGCAGGATATATTCCTGAAGATTCTTCAAGTTGATGGTCCGCCAAACATTTTTAGCCATTTTAAAAGCCTCTTTTCTGTCGCCGACTGCATAAGGGTAATAATAGTTACTTGGATCCTTGAAAGCTGTCTGGAGAAGAAGACCGAAACGCTCGAGGTACCATTTTTCGATACGATCAGGTTCGGCATCGACATAGAAGCTGAAATCAAAGAAATCGCTCACAAATATTTTTTCATTCGCCGGAAGCTGCAGGACGTTGATTCCTTCTACTATAAGGATATCCGGCTGATCGATCGTTTCAAACTGGTCGGGTACGATATTGTAAAGTTTATGTGAGTATAGAGGCACTTTTATATCACGTCTCCCACTTTTCACATCCCCCATGAATGATATCAGTCGATGCATGTCATAGCTTTCCGGAAAGCCTTTACGATTAAGCAGGTTTCTATCCTGAAGCACTTCGTTCGGGTATAAGAAGCCGTCAGTAGTAATTAAGTCAACTTTCTTGTCCGGATAGGCTCTGGCCATCATAGTCTGAAGAAAACGTGCCAGTGTGCTTTTTCCGACTGCCACACTTCCGGCAATACCAATCACATAGGGCTCTTTTGACTCTGGTCGGTTCAGTATTTTTTTAATCTCTTTCTGTCTTTTATGATAATGCTTCAGATACTGATGCAAAATTTGAAGAATAGGCAAGTATATTTCTTTCACGTCTTTGACAGACACCTGGTCATTCAATGATCTCAGTGATTCCACTTCCTGATCTGATAAGGAAATCTCAGTGCGGTTGTTCAGATTTTTCCATTCTTCTCTGTTAATGATATAAAACGAATCGGATTCTCTCATCCGTTTCCCTCCGCTCTATGCTAATAATCTCTCCTAGTTTACCAAATGAGCATACCTCTTCACAATATAGCTGTTTTTATTTCGGGTACTAAATTAAAACTTTAATTAATTTTAAAGTTCACTTGTTATGATAGATTAGTGTTTTTGTCACTAGTGTTGCATAAAACTGAAAATCACTGTTACTTGTTTATTGTTAATTAAATCACATGTAGTTTTCGTTAAAAATTTCAAAAAAGTCAAATGCTGGCGCAGCGGATGACTTTTCCAGAATTTTTTTGACTTATTTAGTTGTAGATAAATCGATTTGCAGCTTCTTTCACTTAGTCAGGTTCGAATATTTCCTTAAATAATTCGAACGGTTCATACTGTAACGCTCGTAAATGCCTTAAAACGTGGAAAACTGTTTGTTTTAATTCTAATTCAAGCTTGATGAGTAAGGTTAGTAAGTAGACAATCAGTGCCAGTATGACTTGATTTTCCACACCTTCTTCTGACTTTGAAAAGTAGTTTTTAATCGTCATGTGTTGCTTGATATGCTTGAAAAAAAGCTCGATTTGCCATCGTGATTGATACATTTTACTAATCTCTTCAGCTGATACATCCATGCGGTTGGTGATAATTCTTAAATTGGCTTGCTGCTTTCTTTCTATCGTCACAAGTCGAAAGAGACTCGTCAAGTAGACTTGACTGCCCAATTGAACCAACTGGTCACTGATAATACCCGTTCCTTTAGGAACGTCTAGATGGCTTTGCACATGTACCTTCGTATTCTTCTTAATCCGAGAAACGAAGAAATACCCATCCC